>JAIFWS010000003.1 GCA_019658985.1 Candidatus Parcubacteria bacterium | reverse complement strand
GGAGGAGACCCGTGATAAACACCGTAAATGGAATAGCGGCTTTTTTAAAAAAGAGAGAGAAATTCATTAGTCGGGGTGCCGAGATTCGAACTCGGACTAAATCGTCCCAAACGATTCGTGCTACCGTTGCACTACACCCCGTGAAAGAACCTTGCGATTGCGAAGCTCTTTGTCGTGTTGCCAGTATTGCTTATAATGTATAACCCTATGGCAATTAGCACACACAACAGCACATTTTTCTATTTCTTTCTTTACTCGGTCAAATGCCAAATGATTATAATTTGCGTAGCCAATATTGAATTCCTTATCTCTTAGGTGATGAAAATCTAAAACTCTATGATCTTTGATGCCACATTTATGGCAGCCCCATTTTTCCTTATAATCATTGAGAAACTTCCGATATTTATCTTTTAGTAATTTTTTTGTATCAGCAAAACAATTCTTACATTTTAAGCGTCGATATATTTTTTCAGGTGTTGATAAGGCTATTCCAAAATCAGATTCTAAGTAGGATTTATTACAATATTTACATAGCTTCATAGCTATATTGTAATACCTTTGGGATCTTATTACAAGGATCAAATAATAATTACCTAAGACCTAAGCAAGATAGAAACTGGCTCGAATTATAACTTAAAAAATCTTCCTTGTCAAAGGCCTGTTTTCATGATAAAGTCTATATGAATTCTACCCCTTGCCCTCGTAGCTTAATGGATAAAGCAAAGCTCTTCTAAGGCTTTGATAGGGGTTCGATTCCCTTCGAGGGCACACAGGATATCAGAACTTTGCTCCCATAGTTTAACGGATAGAATCCAGGGTTCCGAATCCTGTGATCGAGGTTCGATTCCTCGTGGGAGCACCATAATAAATTTATTTATTGATCCTCCCACGAAGAATCGAACTGAAGGGATGGGTCGGAAGGGAAGATTCCCTTGCGTGAAGGAAAACAGCGCAGCGTTAGAAACCGTGGGTTTCTAAGGAGCGAAGCGACTGGTTCAAGCGAAGCAGATTCCTCGTGGGAGCACAAGGCAAATTATGGAGGCTATGGTGTAGCGGCAACACAACGCTCTGTGGCAGCGTTATCACGGGTTCGAATCCCGTTAGTCTCCCAAAAACAAAAACCGCCTATCTTTCCAAAGATAGGCGGTTTTTGGTATACTGGATATAAATAAGATATGATAATATAGAAACCATGAGCGACTACAAATCACTTTACGAATTTATCAGCCTCGCCGAGAAAAACCGCAAGTATCCTAGCAATACCGCCCATGGAAAACGGGCGGCTTTAAAGTTATTTGAAACGGTTTTGCATCCCGATGAATTGGAATCCCTAGATCTTATTGAAGAGCGGATGAAGGAGATTTATTTGAGTTTAATCAGTAAACACCGAGAGACTTTCAGCATTAAATCCCTGAATACCTATAAAGGCAGGTTACTGAAACTTATCCAGGATTATAAAAAATATGGCGCTGATCCGGATGCCCTTAATCGCTGGGAAATCAAGCTCCGTAAGTATAAAAATAAAGATAGAGATGAAGATAGCAAAGAAGATACACCTGTATCTAATATATCTTCTCCAATTCACAAGGCTGTGCATAAGATTCAGATATCCCTGGAAGACGGGTCTGATTGCATTATAGAGGTGCCTTCAAGGTTAACAAAAGAAGATATCTCTATCATCACAAAGATTATCGGTTCTTTCGCCGATAGATAAATTGTGGAGAACTCAGCCTATTAGTTGACGAAGCCTTAGAATTCTATTAACGCACCACCCATTTGTCTAATAAAAAAAGCCCGGCCAAAAGGCGGGGCTTTTTTTATTTCTTACCGTGCGTATTCTACAATCCTGTTTTCGCGAATCACCGTAACCTTGATTTCTCCCGGATATTTCAATTCTTCTTCAATATTAGCGGCAATCTGGCGGGCCATTTTTTGACAAGCCAAGTCATCAACTTTATCGGCTTTGACGAAGATTCGGATTTCGCGTCCAGCCTGGATCGCATATGACCGATCGATTCCTTCAAACCGATTAGCAATGTCTTCTAAAGCTTTAAGCCTCTGCAAATAATTTTCAATCGAATCTTTCCGGGCTCCTGGGCGGCTGGCAGAAATCGAATCGGCCACAATCACAATCGTGCCTTCCAGTGAATCAATTGGATAATCTCCATGATGCGATCGCATAGCATGGACAATTTCTGGTTTTTCGCCGAACTTTTCTAATACTTTAATACCGATCTCAATATGGCTTCCTTCCATCTGCTGGTCCAAAGCCTTTCCGATATCGTGGAATAATCCCGCGCGCTTAGCCACCGCGGCGTTTGCTCCTAATTCTTCAGCGATTGTTTCAGCAATTAAAGCAACTTCCATGGAGTGCTGTAAAACATTCTGGCCATACGAAGTCCGGTAATACAACCTTCCTAAAATCTGCACCAATTTATCCTGGACTCCCAAGATATTCATATCGTACAAAGTTTTTTCTCCGGCATCTTTGATGACTTTGGTAATTTCCGCTTTGGCTTCTTCTACTTTTTCCTCAATTTTTGCGGGTTGGATCCTTCCATCCTGGATCAATTTATTCAATGCCATCGCCGCAATTTGCCGGCGAATCGGATTGAAGCATGAAATAACCACGGAGTCAGGCGTGTCATCAATTAATACTTCCACCCCTGTGATTTTCTCAAAGGTCTTAATGTTCCTGCCTTCTTTCCCGATAATCCTCCCCTTAATGTCTTCCGACCCCAATTGAATGGTGGTCGTGGACAATTCAAGCGTATGGTTTACCGCGCATTTTTGGATCGCCAAGGTGACAATTTCCCGGGCTTTCACTGCCAGAGCGTCCTGCCCGGATTGCTCCATTTTTTTGATCCGTTCTATGATGTCTTTCTGTGAATCAAATTCAACCAGCGCTAGTAATTCTTTTTTCGCGTCTTCGCGAGTTAAATTGGCAACCTTCTGGAGTTTATCTCCCGCCTCGGTTCTCAATTTTTCCAACTCTTCCCGGGTTTCGTTTAATTTCTCCACCTTGCCGGCAAACTCAACCTCTTTTTTATCAAAACCTTCGATTTTTGCTTCCAGGAGTTTTTCGCGATCCAGTACCAATTGCTGGGCTTTCAAAAATTCCCGGCGGCGCTCATCAACTTCCTTTTGTGTCTTCTCGAGAATCTGCGACGATTTTGATTCGGCATCTTTCACTAACTTCGTCGTCTCCTCTTTGGTTTCCTGGACCTTCTTTAAAAGCTTGGCCTCCAAAGAACCGGCCCGCTTTTTGGCCAGAGACTGGCGGATGTAATACCCGATCAAGCCTCCAATCAGCAGGGCCATAAATGCAACAATACCTGCAATAATTATCTGGTTCATAAATGTGAATTTTTAATTTTATAATTTCAAATTTTATAAATAATTTTTAATGCTTAAAATTTAAAGCATTATTTAAAAATTAAAAATTTAAAATTATTTCCTTTAAGACTTTTTATCTGGCCGCATTGCGAATTTCAATACTGCCAAACAAAAAAGCTCACCCAACATGGTAAGTTCGTATATCGAGACACTTGAGAAAGTCCATATTTGGTCTAAGCTTCTGTTTTTCGGCTGCAAATTCGCTATAACTTCGCGGCTTGCACCTTGTGCAAACCTTGGCGTTCTATCAAATTTTCGCTCGAAAAACAGAAGCTTATTCCCAAAAGCGACTTTCCCAACTATCTCGTGACATCTTTTTTAGTTTTAACTCGGACTATTTGAGATTCTTGGAAGTGCCAATCACTTCATCGATCAGACCGTAATCCTTGGCTTCTTTGGCGGTCATGTAAAAATCGCGGTCCGTGTCCCGTTCAATGACCGAAAGGGGCTGCCCGGTATGCTTCGAGAGAATCTGGTTGAGCGAACCCTTGATTTTAATAATCTGCCGAGCCGTGATTTCGATTTCGGTAGCCTGTCCCTGGGCGCCTCCCATGACCTGGTGCAACAATATCTCGGCGTTAGGCAGGGCAAAGCGTTTGCCTTTAGTTCCCGAAGCCAGAATGATCGCAGCCATTGAAGCAGTCAAACCGATACAAATAGTAGAGACCGGGCACTTTAGAAACTGCATGGTATCGTAAATTGCCAGTCCCGCTGTAACCGAACCTCCCGGGCTATTAATGTAGAGCTTGATGTCCCTTTTTGGATCCTTTGAAACCAAATACAGCATCTGGGCGATGACTACATTGGCGTTCATATCCGTAACCGGCCCAGCCAAAAAGATGATCCGCTCTTCTAAAAGCCGTGAAAAGATGTCATATACGCGCTCGCCGCGTTGTGATTTTTCTACAATAGTTGGTACTATTGGCATGTTGTTTGTGAATTCAAAACTCAAAATTCAAAATGCAAAATTACAATTCAAAATTTAAAAGTCCAATGCGTTATAATTTTGACTTTTAAGTTGAATTTTTGAATTTTGCCTTTTGACTTCTAACTTTGAGAAAGTTTTTCGAGAAATTGAAAGACTTTCTCGTTAAATATTGCTCCTTTACTATACTCTGTTAATTGCCTTATGTCAATTTGGGCTAACTGCTCTTTGGTGTAGTTTTTCATCAGTTTCGGGAGGTCTTCGGTGATTTCTGCCTCAGTCACTTCAATCTTTTCTTCTCTGCCGATCTGGCGCAAAACCAGAAAATTCTTAATCCGTTTTTCCGCTTCTAGCCGATAAGAATCCTTGATTTCTTTTTCGGTTTTCTTAACCGATGCCAAATATGCTTCAAAGGTCATTTTAAACCGGTGTTCAATCTGGGCCTTCAAATCTTCCATTAATCTCTGCTCTTCAAAGTCCACCATTTTTTTGGGGATATCAAATGTTGTTTTTACAGAGATCGCCTCCAGCATTTCGCCGCGATTACGTTGTTTTTCCGCTTCTTTTTTCTCAGCCGTAATTCCTTCTTTTAAATTTTCTTTTAAGGCAACCAACGTATCAAAAGCTCCTAAAGCTTTGGCAAACTCGTCATTGATTTCGGCCAATTCCATCTTCTGGACCGAAAGCATCTTCACTTTAAACTCCGCATCCTTGCCTGCCAGGTTTTTATTGGGCGTATTATCCGGGAACTTAGCGGTAAATTCCTTTTCTTCACCGGCTTTCATACCCACGATGTGGCTCTCAAAATCCTGCATAAACCCGCCATCACCTAAGATAAACCGGTCTTTAATGGCTTTTCCTTCGTTGATATCCTTATTTTGGTATTCGATTTCGACAAAATCCTTGGGAGCGGCGGCACGGTCTTCCACAGTAAATTTGGCGCGGGATTTCTGCAAATATTCCAACGTTTCCTGGATTTCTTTTTCATCAACCGCAACCTCTTTGCCTTTGATGTGCGAGGTGATTTCTTTATAATCAGGCAACTGGATTTCCGGAATCACTGTCACCACCACGCTGAATACAAACTCGCTGCCTTTGGCGATTTTTAAAATCTTCACCTCAGGGTCGCCGATCGGCTCCAATTTTTGCTCTTCAATAAAATTCGGGTACGCTTCTTTTACCGCCAAATCTCCGGCTTCCATCAATACATTTTCCGGACCCACTCTTTCTTCGACCATATTGGCCGGCACTTTTCCCTTGCGGAACCCATCCATTTTCACATGACCCTTTAAATGCAAGAGGGCTTTTTCAAAATGTTTGGAAAATTCCTCGGCAGTCAACTCAAAATGTATTTCAACCTGCGATTTATCCAATTTCTTAATATCTGTCTTCATGTTGTTTAACTTTAAATCGTCAACTGCGCTATGTAAAAGCATTTTCAGTTCTTTCCTTTAAATCTCAACTAAAAAATTAGCTATAATTTCGAGCCAGAAGCCCTTGGCTATGGCTCAAAATTCTATCAAATTTTCGTTCTGGGATTTAAAGGAAATAATCTGAAAGCAATTGACGATTCAAAGTCTATTTTATTTTACTTATTTCTTGCTCAATCTTGGTTATCCGCTCGTCCAGCATCTCTTTTTGCGAATCCTCCAACGCCAGCGCCGTCTCTATTTTATCCAGCCGCCGGGAAAGGCTTTTTAAGCTTTCCTCCATTTTCTCCGCCGCCTCTTGGACAGCCAAAGCTAATTCAGTTACGGTAATTATCTTTTCTTCCATGTGTTTTCTTCTATTAAGTTTTATACCAAAAACACCGCAATTAACAAGGCTACCAGACCCAGCATCTTCATAAAGGAATTAATGGCCGGGCCTGTCGCTTCTTTAGAAGCATCTGCCATGGCAACTCCCTGGTTGGATAAATTACCTTTAGCTCCCGCTCCCTCATCAACATATTTCCGGGCGCCGGACCATAGCGTTCCGCCCATGGCCATCGCCATCGCTAAAAATAATCCGGTAATCAAAGCTCCGATCAATAATCCGCCTAGGGCCTCCGCTCCCAGTAAAAATCCTACCAGCAAGGGAAGCACCAGCGGAATCGCCACGGGAATTATCATCCCCCTCATGGAAAACCGGGTGATCAGGCGCACATCTTTTGCGTAATCAGTTCTTGCTATGTTTTCAGGTTTTGCGTCGTCAGTAGCTCGCTTTTGCAGATCTGTTGCCGCCCGTCCGGCCGCTTTCCCGACCGCGATCGCTAGAAATGAAACAAAAATATAAGCGAATAATCCGCCGATTAAGAGCCCGGCCACCACCATCGGGTTGGCTAGGTCAAAGTGCGGCATCGTGCTGCCGATCTCATCGGCCACCCGCTGACTGTAAGCCCAAAAAAGTACCAATGAGGCCAGAGCTGAAGAAACGATAGCGTAACTTGCTGTCATTGCTTTGGCAAAAACCGATGAGGCTTTTAATTCCTCCAGGGATTTTAATCCGGGCTGAGGCTCTTCCGTTTGGCTGGCAATCTGGGTTGCGTTACCGGCAACCGGGCCATAAAAACTGACAGCAGTAATCATCGGAGAAAGAGAAAGCATGGAAAGCGCGGCCAGCGCGACTCCGTACACGCCCGCCAGCCAGAAGCTGATCATCGCCCCAAAAACAATCAGCAAAATCGGGACAGCCGCTGACTGCATTACCAGTCCCATTACTTCCGTCGCATTGGCAGACTGGCCTTTGGCGTGCGATTGGATGATTTTTTTGGTCGGTCCGTGTTTTTTAGAAACGTAGTATTCAACAAATACGAGCGTGCCGGCGGCAATCATCAACCCCGCCAGGCACGATACATATAAATTAATAATTGAAATGACCTGTTCGGCCATCATGTTAGAAATTAAGGGATACAAAGCGGCCAACGAAAGCAGCATAGACACGCCGATGCCTTTATACATCGCCCCCATAATACTTTTATTTTTAGGGAGCCGGGCAAAAAAACTTCCGATGACCGAGGTCAACAGAAAAATACTTCCGGCAAATAACGGAAGCAGGATAAATTGCGGCGACTTTGGATAGAGCAACGCTCCCAACAGCATCACTGACACCATGGCCACGCAATATGTTTCAAAAATATCCAGTGCTATCGATGCTAAATCCCCGACATTTTTTCCCACCTGGCGGGCAATACTTGCCGGATGCAGGTAGTCATGCTCAAAAGCCCCTTTTTCTTTCTTTTTGGATAACTCTATGGAAAGACTGGCTGCTTTGGCATAAATCCCTCCGCCGATTTTAAAAAATAATGAAACCAGACCCGCGCCAAACACCAGCGCAACTAATCCTGAAATACCGGTTAAAAAATAGTATGACGCTATAATCAACAGAGCCAGGGATGCCGCAAGCAAGCCGAATACCAATCCTCCTTTATATGATAAATCCAAAGCAGCCGCCAAACCTTTTTCTGAGGCTTTGACTACGCGGGGAGCCGCTTCCAGGGGGATTATAATTCCCAAAAATACCAATACTGCAGACAATGCCGCACCAATGAAGAATCCGAAAGCGACGCGCCAGCCCATCGCCACGAACAATAAAAAAAACAGCGGGATAGAAACCAATCCCGCGGCCCGGTACTGCCTGGTCGCGTAAGAAACCACACCTTCATAGAGCGCCTTGGTGATTTCCGACCCTTTAGTTTTTCCTATGGGAGATGTGAGGATTCTAGAAGCAACGAAGCCGGTGAATACGAGTACGAACAAAGAAACGAGAACGGGAAAATAAATAATTAACATGATGAATGAGTGTTAAATGTATAACTCAACGCCCTTTATTTTTCCTCGGTTTTTTCTTTAGTTTCAGGTTCTTGGGCAGTTTCTTTTTTAGCTTTCTTAGGTTTCTTTTTTCCCGCCTTCGCTGAAGCTTCGGCGGGCAGGGGTTTTTCCTCTCCGGCCTCTTCTTTAGATTCTTCTTTTACCGGCTCTTCTGCCGCTTTGCCTTTTTCATCGGTCTTAATGTCAATTTTCCAACCGGTCAAGTTTGAAGCCAGCCGCACGTTGCGGCCGTCTTTTCCGATCGCAAGCGAAAGCTGGTCTTCTGAGACAAATACCGTCGCGGTATTTTTATCTTCAGTTTTTATGCCTGAAACTTTGGCAGGAGACAGGGCATTGGCAATAAATTTTGCCGGGTCTTCTTTCCATTCAATCACATCGATTTTTTCACCACCCAGTTCGTTAATCACCGCCATGATGCGGGTTCCGCGCTGGCCCACGCATGAGCCGATCGGATCAACGCCCTGTTCAGTTGAAGCGACGGCGATTTTAGTCCTGAAACCGGCTTCGCGGGCAATAGACTTTATCACCACAGTGCCTGCGGAAATCTCCGGCACTTCCAGTTCAAATAAGCGCGATACCAATTTAGGATATGCGCGAGAAAGCAATACAACCGAACCCTTCGGTCCGTCTTCCACTTTCAAAATGTATAGTTTTAACCTTTGGCCTGAGCGGTAAAATTCGCCGGAAATCTGTTCTTCGCGGTTTAAAATACCAAGGGTCTTTCCAATATCAATCAACACGGCATTACCTTCCAAGCGCTGCACTACGCCGGAGATGATTTCCCCTTCTTTTGAACGGTATTCAGAAGCAATGACATCTTTTTCCGCTTCACGGATTTTTTGCAAGATGACCTGCTTGGCGGTTTGGGCGGCGATGCGGCCGTAATCCTGTTTCGGAGTCAAAGGTATTTCCAATTCATCCCCCAATTTTATAGTAGGGTTTTCTTTCTTTGCCTCATCAATCATCACGTGCTTTTCAGGATTGAACACCACTTTTTTAGGAGCCTCTTCGCCTTCCTGGTAGCGGTCAAAGTCTTCGGCTGGGATGATCTTTTTTTCTTTCAAAGCTTCGATTTCTTCTTCAGTGTAAAGCATCGAATCATCAACTACCAATTTTAACTGCCAAAACTGCCCATCTCCGGTAACCGGGCTGAACTTAGCTTTGATCTTCTGACCCTTTTTGCCGTAATCTTTTTTGTATGCGGTTGCCAGGGCTGCCTCAATGGTCCCGATGATAACTTCTGCGGAAATACCCCTGGTTTCAGCGATCTGCCGCAATGCTCCTTGGAATGATTTGATATCCATGTTTTATCTATTTTTTAATATATTAGCCCTTAATAAAAAGAAAAATCCGTTTTCAGACGGACAGTGAAATTCAATCTATGAATTGATTTTAATATATCAGAAGAGAAGGCCGGTGTCAAATTTAGCAAAACTGGTGAAAGTTTGTCATTCCCGCGAAAGCGGGAATCCAGAGTGAGTATATTTTACTCTGGATCCCAGATCAAGCCTGGGATGACGAACGAAACTTTTAAAAATATCAATTTTTGACAACGTACACTTTGTACCCGTCGCGGACTTTTTCTTTTACTTTCATTCCTACCGAATCTCCTTTTTTCCCTTTTTCCACTGCCTCGTGTTCAATCTGCATCGAGGCGGCTGTCTGATTAAAATCAGTATTTTCCCCGCCGACAATCCTGATGTGGTTTCCCTGAGCCAATGGGGCTGATAATTTAATCACTCCGACATTAATATCTGAAAAATAATGGGTAACCCTGCCAACTAATTTACCTTCCATCTTGATAGCTGGAACTTTTTTTACCGCCTTCTTTACTTTCGCTTTCGGTTTTACTTTTGCCTTAGGTTTTGTTTTTGGCGTTGCTTTTTTCATTACACTTATCATATCAAGCGGCGGATTTTTTGTCTATCAGTCTCCAGAAATGCGAAAGACCTATACAATGTATAGGCCATGGCGTGTGAAGGGGGGAGGTTGGGCGATGTTGGGGTGTGTGGGAGTAGAAAGGGCTGTGGGCTCAATCTCTTTGAAACTTTTGAAGGTTTCTTAGAGATCTTGTCCGCCTTCAGTATGGCATGTTATAGAATCCTGTCAACACAGACCTGTGGATAACTTTCTTTGTCCGCCATAGCTTTAGCGAAGGTGGAGGGAAAATAAAAAGCCCCGCAATCCTTGCGGGGCCAGAATCCTAGGCGGCCAACAACTCCCATGGGAGCGAAGTGCCACCGCCCTCCACCCAGACATCGCCGACCTTCAGCGGAAGCAGCCTGGGCTGGCGCACCAACGTCATCTTCTTCTCGGACGGCTTCATGCCGTACAAGCCCACGAAGTTTTCGGAGAGGAACGCTTCCAGATGCGGCAGGGCATTGTCCTCGTCGAAGACCATCGCGTAGAACTCTACGGCGGACAGCGCCGTAAAGATGCCTGCCGCGCATCGGCACAGCCGGCATTTGGCCACCTCATCGTGGGGAGCCGAATCCGTTCCGGCGCCAAAGCGCTTGTGCCCCGACGTGACATACTTGCGGACCTTGCGCCGATGCGGTTCCTTCTTGAAAACCGGCTTGGCCCACTTGAGCGGATTAAGGCCTTCCCAGAACAGGACGTTGCGGTTGTGCATCAGATGATGGCACGTGACCGTCGCTTGGATGTTGTGGTTGGCCTCCGCGACAAACTCTGCCGCGCGCCCGTCAGTGATGTGTTCGAAGACGATCGGCAGACCCGGAAATGCCTTCATCAGGGGCTTCAGGTCACGGTTTACCGATCTGATCTCGCGATCAAACTCATCAACTTTCTCTTCCACGGCTTCGAAGTGGCCAAGAAGAGGAATCTGATGTTTTTCCATCGCCGCGAAGACCGGATAGCGACCCCTCAGGTCCCGCACTCCGTGCTGCGATCCCGTCGTTCCTCCCTGGCCCTGCTGGTTGGCCATGTAGAGCTTGGCCGCGCGCCAGACGCCTTCCTTGAACCCGCGAACCACTTCGTCAGGAGAGATGTGGTCGGTCAAGTAAAGCGTCATGATCGGGGTGAAGTCCGATCCTTCGGGAATGAGCGAATCGATCTCCCTCCGATGCGCCAAAGTCTTTTCGATCGTCGACGTTTCGTAGGGATGCGGGTGATTGCCCATAAACACCGCGCCGGCAGCGTGCTGGTTTAAGGTGCACGGAAGCACAACGTCCATCATCGGACGTCTGCGCACGTGCACGTGGCGTTCAAGCCACCGCCGGATCGTTAGACGATTGATGCTGATATCAGTGCCCTCCAAAAAAGTTGATGTGCTAGTCACAGATTAGCATGAATGCAAAAATATTACACGAAAAAACGGCGGCGCCCGCGGGCGCCGCCGTCTCAAAAATATTTATTTCTTTACCCGTGAAAATCTAGTAAACCCAGAGCAAGCAACTACTTCGATTCCTTGTTTTTCCAATTCATCAATCAGCAAATTCATCCCCAGCGAGTCAGAAGACATGTGTCCGGCGATCACTACGTTGATGTGGGCAGCCTCAGCTTTCTTTTTATGTTCCTCTGCCAAGTGCATTCCAATTACCGTTCCCACGCCAGCCTGCGCCAGTTTTTCATACAATTTCGGCGAACCTTCCGTTCCTCCGGTAATTTCTGTTAAGGCGATTTTTCCACATCGGTTTTCCGGGGCTCCGGTAAACAGGGTCGGGCCCACGCCGATTTTCATCGCTTCTTTATATTCAGGGAGCTGTTTTAACGCTTCTAAAATTTCCGCGACTTTTTCAAACTTTCTTGATTCGATGAATGACTTTAAAAACTTTGCGGCGAGGTTGTCGGCAGTAGTGTGTGCTGCCATCAGGTTGATACCCATCAATCGTGCCGCATCCACAGTCCTTTGGTGGTTATAGGCGCTCACCCCCCGGGCCACTTCAGAAATCCGCTCACGCATCATGCCTTCGGCCACGTTGATAGGCACCCCATAATAATTATACACATCTGCCTGCAGGTCCATCACATCGTGCAACTGGGCCAATCCCTTTCCCACCGGATGATGGCTGATCACCAAATCGATATTTCCCAGTTGTTTGGCCAATAAAATTTCAGACGGGCCGATATCAATTCCCACTAATACCCGTTTTATATCCTTATCATCAGAAACATTGCATACTCCGGAATCCATGTAAGGGTTTTCCAGCGATTCTCTGTCAAATTCGTCCTGCTCTTTTAACGAAAGCCTCAAGTACTGGCTTTTCTTGGAATCCAACAGTTTCTGGACGCCGTCCCTGCCGCGGAAATCCGCTTCCATTCCCATCGCAATAGATAGATTGTGGATGTCTTGTGTCTTCATGACGTTTTATAAGGGGAATCAAAAAAACAAAAAACTACTTGCTTTTTGTTCTCCTGCTCTTCCTCCACCTTTTATTTATCCTGCCATTGTGGCGTGTAGTGCTAGCTTTCATGTTAGTTATTTAGATTTAGGTTTATCTTTTTTAACTTTTGGCGCTTTTTCCGCTTTCTTTGCTACTTTAGGCTCTCCTACTTTATCAACTTTCACGGCTTCTTTGGCTTCCGGCTGGGCGGTGAATTTTTTATATAACTCGGTGATCATTTCCTCCTGTTTTTTCGCATCCGAAAACTTGGCGCGGATCGAGGCTTTTTCCGAGCGGATGAATTTACGGTCTGAATGAGTTAATGTATGCATATTTGTATGATTTAAAGCCCTGATTTATAAAGCAAAACACATATTTCTATGTGTTTTACAGTCTATCCTAAAAGCCTTTAAAAATCAATCTAGGCGGTTTTTTGGGCTAACTTAGCCTTTTTTTCGTTAAAACTTTCAATCGTCTGGCGGGTTGCGTCTTCAACTAATTTCGGAAAGCCCTTTACGGTATGGCCTAAATGCTCAAGGGTCCTTTCTGGGCTGGATTTGGCGATCTTTGCCACTTTTTCCTTCTCCTCATCCGACAGCTGGCTCCAAACGGCCATATTCACTTTGGCGGCTATAATATCCAAAATGATGGTAACGATTTTTTCCTGTTCGGAATCAGTAAGGTGGCTGAGGTTCAAGGCCCTCACTACCGCTTCCTTTGCCTGATCATTTATTGTTCCTTTCATAATTTGAGTATTAAATGATATGACGAGTAATTTTTAGCGCCGACGCTCATTTTGTTCCCTGAGTGCTCTTTGGTAATCTTCTATTAATTTTTCTTGCCGGGCTCTAGCAGATTCCAACACCTTAATATAAGATGCTTGCGCTGCTGCGGCGGCGGCCTCAACTGGCTCCATCATTTTTGCATCCGGACCCCCACGAAGCGCATCCCGCTCCTCCTTGAGCTCATCAATCGCTTTTTCGGCCTCATCCAATCTTGCTGAGTGGGCTTCCAAAGCTTCTTTGCTTTGAGGCAAACGGACTGGTACCCAAGTCACTCTTTCCAACCCTGCTATCTGTTGATTAAGCTTGTTAAGCGCTTTCTTATACCGGGGACCCAGCTTCGCATTCTCGCCTCTCAACTTCGTAAGATCGCTTCCGAGCTTTTTTTGAAAATAGGGAAGCAATTTTATCCGAAGGTCCCTGGCCTTTAATTCCAATTCTCTTTCTGCTCCTCGGGCTTCCTCTAACTTTTCTGTTGTCTGAGCCAAGAGAGCCTCTGCTTCCGCTAATTTGCCGGCATGTCCCCGAGCGGCATTGCGGCCGGCCACCGCTTCAGCAAGAGCACGGCGAGCCTTATCTACCTCTTCTTTGACATTCTTTAAATAAGGGTCCTCTAGTACTTCTAATTCCTTTTCGCGTTCTGCGTCGTTTTTAAGATTCTTTTTTTCAACATCCTTATAATCTTTTAACTGTTTCTGGGCTGCCTCTGCCGCTGTCATGGCATTATTCCGAGCCTTTTCAACCCTATCACGGCCTATTTCCGCTATATCCCTAGCCGGTGTTTCCAGAGCATCTTTTGCATCAGCTTGTTTCTTCTCTGCCGCTTTCCGTGCTAACTCTCGCTTCCCTGCTACATCATCAGCGGCCTTGTTCTCCTGTTTAACGCGATCTATCGCAGCTTTGGTTCTTTTTTCCGCCGCCTCCATCATTTCTTTGTGGTCTTTGGTTTTCTGTGCCGCTATTTTCTCTTTCTCCAGTTCTATTTCTGCTATTCTTTCTTTCTCTCCCTTGCCGCCGCAACCTGTAGCAACAACAGCAGCTAAACTTAGCGCAAGTAGCCCGCCCTTAATTTTAGATCTAACCCCGCGATACCCAGATCTCTCTTTTGGGGTCATCAATTTAGCAGCCGCATTCGAGGCTGCTTCAGCTTCACCGGATAATTCATCGCCTATTTTTTCAGTTTTATCAAAATCCAAAAACACTTCCTGTTCGCCAACAGTTTCTTTTTTATCTTTCAACTCTTCGTCATCGACAATCTCATCCGCCACTTCCAGCCCTGAAATGTATTCCTGATCATTTCCCAATGCCTTTAATCCTTCCAAGTCTTCCTGAAGCTTCTTTTGCTCTGGCGTAAGATCATCTTCTTCGCCCTCTCTGCGAGATTCATGTTTTGCCATATTTTTATTAATTATGTATTAATTATAAGTGTTACGTATAGAAGAGTCAATTTTAGCAAGCTCTTCCAGAACGATATTCTTATCGCTCCAAGGGATCTTTTTGCCATTGGCAAGAACCATTAACGGTTCAGATCCTTTTCCCGTTATAATACATGTTTCTCCTTGTTTTGTCAATGATAGGGCTTTTTGGATAGCCTCTTTCCTATCAAGGATTTTTTGGGCTTTCGGGCCCGCCCCTTCGGCTACCTGATTAATAATCTGCATCGGATCTTCATCGTAGGGATCTTCGTTGGTAACAATAATTTCCCGGCAGTATTGCTGCGCAATTTTTCCCAGCACCGGACGCTTCCAGGAATCCCTCCCGCCGCCGCAAGCCCCCAAAACACAGACCAGCGGCCGGGAATTTAACGATTTATATGAAGCTTCCAGTTGCTCGGGAGTAAAAGCATAATCAATCACTGCCCAGAACGGTTCTTTGGCCACTACTTCAAGCCGGCCAGGCATACCGGTAACTTTCCTCAGTGCTTTCTTACAGACATCCAGGGGAATGTTTTCCGAAAGCCCCACAGAGATGGCCGCCAGGGCATTTAACACATTAAAATTTCCCAGCACATTCAAACTAAATTCCACATTATTAACAGAAAACTTCAGCGCGCCATTTTTGACATCAATATTTTTGGCCTGCACATCCGCTTGCTGGTTTTCAACCCCATAACAGTATTTTTTGGCGGCGGGGAACTTCAAAAAATATTCTGACTGCGCATCATCGACATTGATAACATGCATACCACGGGTGATGTTGAATAATTTCAGCTTTTCGTTGCGGTAGTTTTCAAAACTACCATGAGACTCAATATGCTCCGGAGTTAAATTCAAAAAAACGGCGGTATTAAATTGAATAAATTCGTGGCGATGCTGGCGGATGCCTTCGGATGTCACTTCCAAAACCGCGTACTTGCAGCCGGCTTTTACTGCTTGCGCCAATACTTTCTGGATGACAAAACGGCCGGGCATGGTCATCTTCATCGTATTTTTCCATTCTTTATCGGCGACTTTAAATCTAACTGATGAAGTAGAGGCAACCTTCGCGCCGCTTTCTTCTAAAATACGGGTGATAAAATCAATCGTGGTGGACTTGCCGCTCGTTCCCGTTACTCCGATGACGGTTAATTTCCGTGAAGGGAATCCAAAAACCAAAGCGCCGGCAAAAGCCCAGCCCAAGTGATACCAATCCATCAGGAAACTGGGTGTTAACTTTTTAACTAATTTTTTGATATTCATTTTGACAAATTACATGTGGTATTATACCATCAGATTGCATCATCACGTGGTCCCGGCCCAAGAGAGGTGACGGAACATGAAGTATAGGCATTGCTTTGTTCGCATCCCGGCCGATGAACAGGGTGAAAGATACGAAGAAATGAAGCTTCTGGTAAAAGCGCTCCTTGGCCTAGGATGGAGGATCGCCAATAGAAAGCAGGTGGCCCAGAATAAATTGAAGTTCCCCGAAACTACACTGCCCCGATACTACGTTATGAAAAAACGGAAAAGGGAGAGGAAGAACAAGATCTAGCTCATCGAGTTCGCCCACATGCGCCGGCTCTGCGGACCCGGCGCCTATTTTTTCCCTAAACTTTGCAATGCCAACGTTACCCGATCTTCCGTATTTTTTACATCCGCAGGAATGCTCTTCAACGCTTCCTTAGCTTGCTCCTTCGAAAAGCCCAACCCCATCAACGCATCCTGAGCGGAATCAGCCGGACCTTTTAATTTTGCATTATCCAGCATTTTTATTTTCCCCGTCAGCTCTAGAATAATCGTCATGGCTTTTTTGGCGCCGATGCCGGGGATTCCCTCAAATATTTTCAGATCTCCTTTCAAAATTTTATCTTTAATTCTTTCCAAAGACCCCAACGAGGCGATATCCAGCGCAGACTTGGGACCGACGCCACGGATGTCCATCAATACTTCAAAAAATTCCAGTTCTTCATGGGTTAAAAATCCGTACAAATCCAATGCATCCTCTTTGACATTCTGGAAGCAAAACAGTTTTACATCGGTTCCTTTTTCTGGTACTTTGAGCACAGTCTTAGCGGATACGAACACCTTGTAGCCAATGTGATTGGCTTCTACTATAATGAACTTGTCTTTCTTTAATAAAATATTACCTTCTATATAAGCTATCATAAGGAATAGATTTACCCCATTATGTTTCAATTGACCTCAAAATTCAAGCCCACCGGCGATCAACCTGAAGCCATTAAAAAGCTCTATGGCAATTTAGTTGCGGGCAAAAAAAACCAGACGCTTTTAGGCGTGACCGGATCCGGGAAAACCTTCACCATGGCCTCGGTGATCGCAAAATACAATAAACCGACGCTGATTATTTCCCCCAATAAAACCCTGGCGGCACAGCTTTATCAGGAGATGAAAGAGTTTTTCCCGAATAACGGCGTCCACTACTTTGTTTCTTACTACGACTACTATCAGCCCGAAGCTTATCTGCCCCAAACCGACACCTATATAGAGAAGGATGCCAAGATCAACCAGGAAATTGACCGCCTGCGCCACGCCGCCGCCCAGGATGTCTTAAAACGGCGCGATGTGATCGTAGTGGCTTCGGTCAGCTGCATTTACAACATCGGCTCTCCGGAAAACTACCAGAGCGTCTCGTTACAAATAAAACCCAAGCAAAAAATTTCCCGCAAAGATTTTATCGCCCAATTGATTGCCTTGCAGTATAAACGCAATGATATCGAAGCAAAATCCGGTACATTCCGCGTAAGAGGGGAGTTCATTGAAATCTTTTTGGTCACGGGAGAGAAGATTTTAAAAGTGGAATTTCTGAGTGATGCCATTGATGGGATTTTTGAATCGCCCAATGGAATGACGCCAAAATACAAAGCATTTAAGGGAAATTATACATTATTTCCGGCTACCTTCTGGGTTGCGCCACAGGATAAAGTGAAACTGGCCATCGGTAATATCAGATTTGAATTGGAAGAGCGGCTGAAGGAATTAAAGAAACTCAACAAGCTGGTTGAATATCAAAGATTGGAACAGCGCGTCAATTATGATTTGGAAATGCTCCAGGAAAACGGCTGGTGCCAGGGGATTGAAAACTATTCCAGCCAACTAGAATTCAGAAAGCCCGGGTCGCCGCCGTTTTCGTTGGTTGATTATTTCAAATATGCCTCCGGCGATGACTTTTTGATCTTAATTGATGAATCCCATATTTCCCTCCCGCAAATCCGGGCCATGTCTATTGGAGACAAAATGCGCAAAGAAACACTGATTGATTTTGGGTTCCGTCTGCCTTCGGCCAAAGACAATCGGCCGTTAAAATTCAACGAATTTGTAGAGCGCGAGAAACAATCGATTTATGTTTCCGCTACACCGTCACCCTATGAATTAGAAAAATCGGGAAAAGATGTCATTGAGCAAATCATCCGGCCGACGGGACTCCTTGAGCCATCTATTGAAATCAAAAAAACTGAAAACCAAATTAAGGACTTGATGTCCGAAATTGAAAAAGAAGTGGCAAAAAAACACCGGGTGCTGGTGATCACTTTAACTAAACGGCTGGCGGAAGAAATTTCCAGTTATCTGGAAGAGCGGAATATCAAGTCGCAGTATTTGCACTCGGAAATAAAAACGATGGAGCGCCCAGAAATGCTGAAAAATTTCCGGCAGGGAAAATTTGATGTCCTGGTGGGAATTAACTTATTAAGAGAGGGTTTGGACTTGCCCGAAGTCGCGCTGGTGGCAATTTTAGATGCCGACAAAGAAGGGTTCTTAAGGAATAAAACCACTCTGATCCAGACGATGGGCCGGGCTGCGCGTCATTTGCAAGGCCGGGTTATTTTATACGGGGATTCTATTACTATGTCGATGAAAGCGGCCATTGATGAAATAAACCGCCGGCGGAAAATCCAGGAAGCTTATAACAAAAAACACGGCATTACCCCCGAAGCCATTATTAAAAGCATCCGGGATTGGGGATTTTCCAAACCCGCCGACGTAGAAGCGGAATTCGGTCCCGCGCAGGATAAAAAACTCCTGGAAAAAGAAATGAAACAGGCGGCCAAAGATCTGGACTTTGAACGGGCGGTGGAAATAAGAGACATCCTTAAGAAAATGGACGACAAAAAATAATAAAAAGCTCCGGCATGCGCCGGAGCTTTTTATGTTACTCTTCTATTTTGAATTCTTAATACCATAATCACCTTACTTTTTTAAGATAAGAGTAGGCTGATAGTTTATAAAAATCTTGACATAGTAAGAGGTATAGTATACAGTATCCCAAGTACACCCACCCTTACCTAGCGGGAGGAAAGTCCGATGCCGATGAGAGTTCCCCATCACGAGGAGCAACTGAGGCTCGTCAGAGAAGTCAAGGAGCGGCTCAAGAGGCTCAGGGACGACATCATCAGCTTCACCCAGACCAGGGCCCAATTGCTCGGTGAAGTCGAGGCGCTCCGCCGCGAGAAGGCAGGGCTCGAGAGCTGGAAGGCGCGGCGGATGCAGGCGGGCGACGAGCATCACGGGACGTTGTTCGCTGAGCTCTCCGAAGCCGTCCAACTCCTCGAAGAGGTGAGCGAAGCGGAAAGAAGGGCGACCCAGCCGCCGCCGGCCCAAGAAGGAACGGTGACCGGCCAAGAAGGCCAGCCCACGCTCCCCGAGGCGCAGCACCAGGAACCGGAGGTTCCCCCCGCTCCAAGCGGAGAAGAAGGTCCGCCGGCGGGCGAACAGGGCGATCAGAACCCCTGATCATGTATCTGCGGCACGGTAGCGCTTAGCGCACCGTGCCCTTTTTTATTACCTTTTTTATCGCGACGTATTATACCGTTATGCATTAAAACTTGCAAAAATGAGCGCTATCTGTTATATTTCTTTCATATCCGCTAAACCTAATTTATGGCAATAACCCAATCAGCTAAAAAGGCGATTAGGCAGAATAAGCGCAATCGCGCCGCTAACCTGGTCTATATCGACAAAATGAAAAAACTGGTCAAAGAAACCAGGTCTTTGGTTACCCAGAAAAAAATGAAAGAAGCCAAGGAAATGTTGCCGAAAGTATACGAAATCCTAGACAAGGCAGCCAAGGTGGGGATTATCAAGAAAAACAACGCTTCCCGGCATAAATCCAGAATGGCCAAATTGGTTGATAAGAATTCTAAGTAAATTTATACAAAAGCCGCCCTGAAGGGCGGCTTTTAGGTTTACAATTTAGCGACAAATACATCTAGGGCCGTTTCCGCTTCGATATTGCCGGTCTTAATATCCGAGTCCATGGCAAAAATCCGGTGGTACATACCTTTCAATTCTTCAAAGGTAAAACTGCGGCAGAGGAAATAGGATTTTTTGACCACGAACGGATGCAATCCGCTTTTTTTAACAATCGAAGCATACATCAATCCTTGTTCTGAAAGCTCTTTTACCACCAACAAATTGCGGATCTGATAACCAATCATCGAAAGAAGATATAGCGGATTCTCGTCGCCTTCCAAGTGTTTATACAAAAGACCTAAGGCTTGTTTTTTATCCTTCTGGGCCAAAGCATCAATGGTTTTAAAAATATCAACGGAGAGGTTCGGCGCTACGAGCAGTTCAACATCGCTTTTTTTAATAGGGGAGCCCGGCCGGTAATTTGCCAGCTTGCCCAATTCTCCCGAAAGCTGGAATAAATTATTCCCCACAAAACTTACCAACAAATCCAGAGCATCATTATTAATGGCGGCTCCCAGAGTTTGCAAGCGCGCCTGGGCCCACATTTTCACCTGTTTGGCATCGAGCGGCGCAAATTCCTGGCATTTACAGTCCTTGGTTAAAGTTTTAAATAATTTCAAACGCTGGTCGACTTCATCGGCTTCATATATCACGACAACATCCTTGAGGCTCTCGATATTTTTTAATTCTCCCAGAAAGCTTTCCTGGAAGGGTTTGCTGCCGAAAGTATTCTTTAAAATAACGAGCTTAGTTTCGGCAAACATGGAGGACATTTTGAGGGTGTTGTAAAATTCTCCGAAACTTACGTCTTTGGCATCCAGGTACGATAAATTAAGCCCGCTTTTGCGGACTTCTTTATAATGCGCCACGATTTCTTCCAGTTTTTCTTTGGACCGGTAAGCGTCCGGCCCGTACAAAAAGAGGATCATAATTTAGGTTCTTTCTTTGATCTTCCTTTGGGAAAGAATTTGGAGAAGAATGCCAGGCTGGCCATGCTCTGTAAGAAACGATCCACTTTCCGATACACCTCGACAGACTCTTTATGCAGGCCATTAACCAGCCGCTTGGTGGCCACGATAAACCAAATTACCTGGACGGCAATAATGGTTACCAAAACCCCAACGACGATAACCGCGAACGAAACGGTGAAATAAAAAATAATTTGCGCGATTTCTAAAATATTCATAACCCCAGTATACTATAAAAGATAGAATTGCCAAATTGTGTTTTTTCCGTCATTGCGAGGCTTTAGCCGAAGCAATCCAGATTGCCGCGCTTCGCTCGTAATGACGGCAGCGCACGCAATCAATATCCCTCTTCGACAACATTGTCAAAATACTCTATCTCTGGTTTTTCAGATAATGGATCAATACTGACACCAATCACATTAATCTGATATGAATGATCCAAAGGAAATTTCTTTTTCTGGAGCCAGATCAGGCACAGCTGCCGCAATTTCCGCTGCTTTGCATGATCCGCACGCTGTTCAGGAAAAAACCCATCGCTAGTTATAATGGTTTTCACCTCTACAAAATGAATTGTCGGATCACGGCCGAATAATCGCCATTTTTTCTTCGCAATAATATCAATTTCTCCAAATGGGATTCTCCAGTTTTTTTCTAAAATCTTAAAACCTTCTTTAGCCAAATATTCCGCCGCCAGCTTTTCTCCCAGATTCCCGAGTTCTTTGGTATCCATAAAAATCATCATACTCTGGCATGAATAAAAAAACCAAGCCTCGGCTTGGGTAAAAAAAGAGGGGCCAACGCCCCTCCTTTTTTTTAACTATCTATTAAATCCTTCCCTCTGTCTAGAAGATTGTTCTACCCGTTCAAATATCCCGGTACGGATTATTTTTTAAATGGTGGATATAGTTGCTGGTCGATGGTCCGGTCAAAACAAACCCGGCCGGCGCCATGGTTCCAATTTTGGGAGATACCGCCAGAATACATTGCCGGAGCGGGGATTGGCGCCGACTTGCCGCCATTAGGCGAAGTACTATCAAGATCGAATGTTCCACATAATTGGAATTTCAAGTTAGCAGGATCTTTAACGGTATACTCATACGGCACTCTCGTTTCAGGGTCATTGGCGGGCACATATCCGGAAATGGAATCATTTAAATCAGTTAGAGAGCTTGGCAGTTGGCCTTTACTTTGATAATAGTAGACGACTTGGCTCTGAATGCTTTGCAGGTCATTTATCCTTTGCATATCAAATTGCTCTGACCTCGCTTTCATCGGGGAACCAACAATAAAAAACGCGCCTACTATCAAAATCAATACTACGGCCGCCGAGGCTATGCCAAAACCTTTTGCCATTTTTGAAGTGCTGGCCCGGCGTACATCATCCAGGTAATACCAGAAGATCGCTGCCGCTACTACTAATACTGATAACGCTTTTAAAATAAACCGCGCGGTTATTTCGCCGCCCAAAAAAGTATTGATGACAAAAATCAAATCTCCGATGATCACCAGGGCTGCCACAAAAAGTGTCAGATAAATCAGCCATTTGCGGATTTTTGATTCGCGCACTTCTGATTCCTTAGCGTAAATTTTCGCCAATACCCAGGAAGTCAGCAAGTATAATGGAAAGACGATAATCAACGATGCCACGGCAAATCTAATCGAACCGGAAAACCCATAATTATAATTTAGCGCATCCGGAAAAAAATGATTGACGTACTGCCAGCAAAGCGTAATGACACTAATGGCTGACCAGTACAGGGTCACCATCGCAAACAAGTGCAGAAATACATCGCGGGGCAAATTACGTTTTACAGGCGCGTTCATTTGAGGGTTGTTTTCCATGTATTTTTTGTATATTAATATATACCTTCATCCTACCCCTTTTTAATGAAAAGAAAAGTG
>JAIFWS010000043.1 GCA_019658985.1 Candidatus Parcubacteria bacterium | reverse complement strand
CCAGGAAAGCTTTCAAACGAACACTTCATCAATGCGCTCCAGTCCGGTTCGGATGTCGTAATCCAAAAATCAATCAAAGAAGGATTCGGCCTGACCGTCACCGAAGCAATGTTTAAAGGTCAGCCTGTCATCGGCGGAAACGCCGGCGGCATCAAACATCAAATCATCCATCAAAAAAACGGCTTCATCGTTAATTCTCCCCAATCTTGCGCAAAATATATGGCCTATCTTCTCTCCAACCCAAAAATTAAACATAAGATGGGCAAAGAAGCACGCAAAACCGTTGAAAAAAATTTCCTGATGCCAAGTTTATTGCTAAGTAATTTCGTCGTTTATAAAAAATGTATCCGATAATAACTCATCCTATGAAAAAACTTACTATCGTCCAGATTGCTCCGCTCGAGGAGCCGGTTCCGCCAAAAAAATACGGGGGCACTGAATTAGTGGTTTACAATCTGACGGAGGAACTAGTTAAACGCGGGCACAAGGTCTATCTGATAGCTTCCGGGGATTCGGAGACATCCGCCAAGTTAATACCCATTTTTGAGAAAAGCATCCAAAGGCTTGGGTACGCGAAGACAGAAAAAGTAAAAGAAGCAGTAAGGGTACTGGGAGTGGGTAAAATTTCCGAAGCGCTGGGAAAAATCGATGCCGATATCATCCATAACCATTTGGGATGGGGGTTCTTGCCGGTTATCCATTTTTTAAAAACACCCGTAGTAACCACCTTGCATAACTCCCTGCAATCCCAAACCCAGAAAATAGTGCCCGCGGCCTATGAAAAATATAATTATATTTCTATTTCCCAAAACCAGCGTAAGCCGCTACCTGATTTAAATTATGTGGGAAACGCCTACAACGGCATCGACATCAATGCATTTGAATTTTCGGAAAAAAAGGGTGATTACTTTGCTTTCCTGGGACGAACTTCACCTGAAAAAGGGACTCTGCAGGCGATCCAAATCGCTAAAGCCGCAAAAGTAAAACTAAAAATGGCGGCCAGGATAGATAAGGCGCATCAGGAATTTTTTGATTATGAGATCAAGCCCTTAGTAGACCAAAAGCAAATAGAATTTTTAGGAGAAATAGACCACAAGGAAAAGAAGAACTTTTTGAAAAATGCCATTGCCTTATTGGCGCCCATCCAGTGGAATGAACCCTTCGGCTTATATTTCACTGAAGCCATGGCATGCGGAACGCCGGTGCTTTCTTTCAGGAAGGGCAGTGTTCCGGAAGTGATCAAGCATGGGGAAACGGGCTTTATCGCCCGGCCCCGCGATATAAAAGGCATGGTGGAACACGTAAAATCCTTAGTAGAAATGCCCGATGAACAATACATCAGCATGCGCCATAAATGCCGCCAGCACGTCGTTGATAATTTCACAATCTCGAAAATGGTAGATGCGTACGAAAAGATTTACTACAAAATCCTGGAGAAGAAGTGACCGATCCCCTATTTCTTGATGAATTTCCGGAGTTTCTCTAATGTCTGGTCATAAGTATCCCTATCAACCGGATATGGCGTGGCGTCTTTTCCGCCGTGGGCAAATGAGTATCTGGCCGGATCTTCATATGACGGCTTTGCCCCGTAAATAACTTCGGCGACTAGCGCCAAAGCCCGGATGGTTTTTGGTCCCACGCCTTCGGTTGCCAGTAAATTTTCGTAATTTTCCGGTTCGCGTTCATGCAATCTCCATAATATTTTTTCTAAATATTTGCTCTTGGAAAAATCTTCTTTGATTACCGGATGGGTTTTAAATTCCGTGTCTTCCAGATTAAGTAATGTCAATTGCTCTTTTCCAATAGCGATTTTCGCCATCTGTGAAACTGGTGTGGAATATTTTCTCAATATCGTTATATCTTTCATTAAAGCGTTGAATGGCTGGGATACTAAATCCGTGCTTATATTCTGCGCCTTGGCGCTTTCCTTGGCTGTCATATTTAAAACAGCATCCAATGTCACTTTGCTTTCAATCCCTGAATGCGGTTCTTGCACTAAATCTTTTACGTTTTTAGAAAACCAATGATACCGCCGGGCCGATTGGTTTTCGGTATTCATCCCTTGTTGTACCACGGTCCACGCGCCGTTCTCGCTAAAGAAAAAAGCGTGATGGTAAATTTGAAAACCGTCTTGGATCAGCGAGCTATCTACCTTCGCCGCCATCTTGGAATTATAGACCAGCGCGTTGGCATTTTGCTGCGGTAAATTAATTTTTTCAGACCAGCTTAAAATCTGTTCCGGCGTTTTACGGGAAGTTTTTCCTTTCCCGCCGCAGATGAAAATCCCCAATTCCCTTTCCGAATTCCTGATCGCTTCTTTTAATGCCGCGGTTAAAATCGTGGTAAGGCCGGAAGCGTTCCAATCAAATGCCAAAACGGTCCCTAAAGCCTGGAACCAGACCGGGTCCGCCAAACGCTCAATAACCTCATCCGGGCCGTATTCCTCAACCATGGCCCAGATAATCCCCTGCGCGCCTTTTACCATGCGCTCAAACAGCCAGGGAGGGCACTTCCCGTAGTCGAGTGTAAATGTGGCGACTCCTTTTTTAATCATGAGATGGGATTCCAAAGCGAGGCTTTGGAGGTTGTATTATACCACCAGTTTTGATGAAAATAAAAAGCGGCCGCGATGTTGGCACATCGGGGCCGCAACAGCCTTACGGCCTTCTGATTATAGTGAATCGCCGTTCGGGAACGAGCCACTTGAGCAGTGCGCAGACATCTTGCATCTGGACCATCTCGAACTGCTGACCCATCTCCTTGAAAGAAATGATCCTCCCGAACTGGACCAGATCAGAGATGGCTCCACCACGGACGCTCTCGCCGTTGGGATCTTTTATTAGCATCTGGGCGATAGCGCGTCGCTTGATCTTTTCAAACAGGGTACGCTGATCCCGCACAGAACTGATGCAGGCCTCCACCTCCGCCTCGATGGTCTCCAGGCTAGCCAGAGGCAAAGCCTTACAGGACATCGCGAATTTGTGGAAGTAGCGGTAGTTGTACCACGAACAGCCAGACTCGTAGTTCCAGGCCAGCTGCTGCCGCATTCGCGCATCCAGCAGCTCATCGAGCATGACCCGCAGGATCATGACCGCAGTTTGCACCGGCCCTGGAATCAGGGCTATACTTCGGTAGTAGCCAGTCTTGAGAGGTTCGCTCGTCTTGATGTGGTCAGAAAGGCTGAACCTCCAGAGGATTTCAGCCGGCAGATTGACCTCGTCCACAGGAACCGGTAGCGCTACCCGTTTCCCGGGTTTATCGGCCGCGAACTGGCTTTCAGCGAGCAGGCCGAGCAGTTCCTCTGCCGTTAGACCACCTACGCACACCAGCTCAATGTTGGCTGGCACGTAGTAGGCATCGTAGTGGCTCTGCAGGTCATCCTGGTTGATGGCCGCGATGGCAGGCAGGGTTCCGATTGCGCTAAGGAACCGCTCCAACCACCATCCGCTGTAGAGGGCTTTTGATTCCCGCTGCAAGGCCTCGATCTCAAACTGCTCCGGGAAACACTGGTGGAACTCGGCCGTGATCACACTGCGTTGGTGCTCCAATAACTTCTCCAGCCTCGCTCCGATGAGTATGCGGCCGAAGAGATTGAAAGCGCGGGTCAGCACGGCTTTGTCTGCGGGCACGGAGAAATCGTAGCAGGTACTTAGGTGATCAGTAGCACCGAAGCTGACCGAGCCACCGGTGTCCTCGAAGAACTCCCTCATGTTACTGTAGGACTCGGGTCCGTTCTTAGACACCATGTGCTCGACGAAGTGACTCAATCCTTCCCGGCCCACTGGGTCCAACTCGGTACCCCCATGGACGAGGAATTCCACCTTTACCCATGGCCGTCCTGGCCAGTGGACGTTATGGACTCTGAGGCCGTTCGGCAACGTCGCCGATTCGAACTGGGCATACGGATCCCACATGGGTTCTCTTCTCCTTTCAATTGCAGGAGTGGAATTGTCAAAATACTAATATCTAATTAACATGTTTTCATGAAAGATAAATTAATGAAGCATTAATCATAATTTAACTGCGGCGGGCGTATTATATTTATTGAAGGGTAAAAACTTAAAAGGTCGTAATGTGCGTAAATAATACGATAATTATGGATAAAAACTATGGCAACAGTAATCAACAATCCAAGCCAGGGCGAAACGACCGGCAGCGGTAGCGGAATGGGTTCCGGCTTTGCTATCGGCATCGTTATTGCCATCCTGGTGATCGGAGTTATTTTCTTTATGTATTTCCGGCCTGCCGCCGGACCAGTGAATTCAAATCCCGCCCAGCAAAATCAACAACAGAACCAGGGCGGCGATAACTCTGGCGGAACTAAAGTTGAGGGCAGCGGAAGCGTTCAGACAACCCCGGGCCAGTAAATGAGTATTCACAGCAACTAAAAATACCCTTTACGTAAGGGTATTTTTAGTTGGCTGTGCTCCCACCAGGATTCCGCTTCGCTTGAACCAGCGGGGCTCCGCCCCTTTTTCAAAACCCTCGGTTTTGAAGGATTCCGACACGGGAAGGACTCCTCCTTCCCGACCCCATCCTACGGTTCGAATCCTGGTGGCACAAAAAACGCAACCTAGATATAGATTGCGTTTTCTTGTGTGCTCCCACCAGGATTCGAACCTGGAACCAATTGCTTAAAAGGCAACTGCTCTACCGTTGAGCTATAGGAGCATAGGTACAAAACTTTTGTACCACGAAAATCACTATTTATCAATATGTTAACCTTCGGGTTTTTCTTCTGGTTTAGGTAGTTCAATCCTGAAAAATACTTGTGGGCCGAAAGCGGGAGAATCATGAGCTTCTTCACTGATAATCCTCTTCGGATAATTTTTTCTGATCTTGTCAGCATAGCTCTCCCCTTTTTCGCCATATTTTATGTCGGCCGCGTCGATTTCGAAAAAACGGTATCCTTTTTTAACGAGTTCTGCCTCTAGTTCCCTCATCATCGGCCCAATCAAACCCACGTGCTGGTAAGCAGGCATGATGGCCGCATCGGATATATAAGCCGTATCCTTATCTGATCCTTCT
>JAIFWS010000002.1 GCA_019658985.1 Candidatus Parcubacteria bacterium | reverse complement strand
GGGAAGTATTCCTGAAAAGGCTTGCCGTTAATTAAGAATTGCTTTTCTCCGCGGGTAAATAACCTTACGCGAGCGGTGGCGGTCTTTCTCCTGCCGATCGCTTCGAAATACCGGTCTGGCTTTGAGGCTAATTCCTTTTCAGTTGGAAAATCATCAGGAGACAGGTCACCCATATCATCATCTTCGGCTACCCGTGAAACTACTGGAGCTTTGACTTCTGGCGTCGGTACTGGGATCGAAGCCGGTTCGGCTTTTATAACAGGGGTCTCGCGAGTAACCTCCTTTTCTGCTGGGGCTTTCTTTACTTTCGGCTTTTCAGCTTTTGGTTTTGTTTCTTTTTTAGTTGCCATGCTATTTTAAATTTGTTTCTTTCTGTCATCCCCGACTTAATCGGGGATCCAGAGTATTTATGATTTATTGCCGAGGATAACGAGCGGAGAAAACACGCCGCAGTGCGTTTTCTCCCGAGCGTCGCAGGCATCAAAGGGTTTAATACCCTTTATTCCTGGATTCCCGCTTTCGCGGGAATGACACGGGAGAGTTTAGTTTTACTTTTCAAATTTTAACCTTTTAATCTGTAAATTCCTCAATTTATTCTTGGTCAGCATCCCCACAACGGCTTTCCTGAAAATCTCTTCCGGTCCCTTTTTATGGTAAAGCTCTTTCATAGTCGCTTTCTTCAATCCTCCCAAGTATAAGCTGTGGTGGTAGTAGATTTTTTTATCAAACTTTTTTCCGGTGTATTTTAATCCTTCAACGTTTTTTATCGTGACATAATCGCCGATATCTTTATAAGGGGCGAATCCCACTTTGCTTTTTCCGCGCAGCAAAACTGCAACCTCGGTAGCTAATCTACCCAATACTTTATCAGTTGCGTCAACAATGTGTTTTTCTCTCTTTATGACTTCCATATTATTTAACTAATTCAATTATGGTCATTGGGGCGCCGTCTGATTTGCGCGGACCCAGCTTGGTAAGACGAGTATAACCTCCTGCCCTCTTGGCAAATGATGGGGCAATTTCTTCAAACAAATTTTTAATCGTCTTTGGAGATAATTCTTTGGCCAGAATCCTGCGGTTTGAGATATTGTTGTCCTTAGCCCGGGTGATCATCTTTTCCGCAACTGACCGGAGTTCCTTAGCTTTTGCTTCAGTCGTTTTTATCTTCCCGTGCAAAAAAAGGCTAGTGGCCATAGTCCTCAATAAGGCTACCCTCTGGTTTTTGGGTCTTGATAATATTCTTCCTTTATTTCGTTTTCGCATGGGATTATAATTGGCTAAGCGTAGGAAGGAATAAGAAATAGCAATTTATTATTCCGACCGAGCGACCAAT
This sequence comes from Candidatus Parcubacteria bacterium, assembly GCA_019658985.1. Lineage (GTDB taxonomy): Bacteria > Patescibacteriota > Minisyncoccia > Minisyncoccales > Staskawiczbacteraceae > VGLO01. Next base: position 25,252 of record JAIFWS010000002.1, on the reverse strand, counting down.
TATATAGATTTTATTTTTATCTCTATTTTTTAGCTTTCTTTTTTGCTGCTGGCTTTGCTTTTTTCTCTTTCTTCTCTTCTTGTTCTTCAACCACTTCCCCTTCTTCCATGGCTACGACTTCCTTCGGTTCTTCTACTACAGCTTCTCCGCCGGAAATTAAGGTAAAGTGCTTGATCAAAATATCAGAAGCTTGCTGGAATGCTTCTTCTGGGGTAAGCGTGCCGTCGGTTTCGATTTCTAAATTCAATTTATCAAAGTCGGTCCTTTCGCCCACGCGCATGCTTTCAACCTGGAAATTTACGTTCTTGATCGGAGTGAAAATAGCATCGAGGTTGATGGTTCCAATCTCAGCTTTCTTGGTTTTGCGCTGGTCGCGAGGTTCGTATCCGATTCCTTTCTCAATGGTGACTTCAATATCGAGTTCGGTCTTTTTGTCGGTGATAGTGGCAACCGGTGCTTTTGGATTTGCCAATTCGATCTGAGGGAAAAGTTTAAAATCAGCTCCGGTAACTTTTTTGTCTCCGGTAACCCGCAAATTCACTTTTTGCATGGTGCCTTCATGGATTTTAAACCTCAAATTCTTAAGGTTTAAAATAATCATGATGGCATCTTCCAGTACTCCTGGGATGGTTGAAAATTCATGGGGAACACCCTTGATTTTAACTTCGGTCACAGCTACGCCTTCAAGTGAAGACAGGAGCACGCGCCTTAAAGCGTTTCCAACGGTAACACCGTAGCCAGGATATAAACCCTGGATTTCGAATAACGCTTTATTACCCTCTTTCTTTGCCACTTTTGATGGCATTGGAAGTGAAATCATATTACTTTTTGTGGGGTTTAGATTTTAGGTGCTAGATACGTCTACTGACGATTATCGAGCATCTAATATCCAAACGCCCATAATTTATAAATGTAATTATCTTGAATAAAACTCGAATACCAATGGAATCTGCACTGGCGGAGCGACTTCTTGCAGGCTTGGCTCCCCGACTACGTCTCCCTGCATCTTTGCCTTATCCATTTTCAGCCACATCGGTGTTTCCATTTTCTTATCTTTCAAATCTACCACCAATACTTTCTTTTTCTTGTTTTCCTTCAATGTAATAACGTCTTTGGTATCAACCTGGAATGAAGGGATGTTCATCTGTTTTCCATTTACCATAAAGTAAGCGTGGCTTACCATCTGGCGGGCGTGTGCGCGGGATTTTGAAAATCCTAAGCGGAAGACAACGTTATCCAATCTTTTTTCTAATCTTTTGATAAGCTCTTCGGAAACGTTTTCCACTTTTCCCATTTTTTCCAAAGTTTCGTTGACATACCTTTTAAACTGCCGTTCAGACAAACCGTACAAGTTCTTCAAAGCTTGCTTCTCTACTAAGGATTTTTTGTATTCGGAAACCGCGCCCCTGCGTTTCTTTTTTTCCTGCGGAGCCTGTCCTGCCGGTTTTACGTTTTTAAATAAAGTTGAATCTTGTGCCATATTGATAGGTTATACCCTTCTTACTTTTTTAGGTTTTACTCCGTTGTGCGGGATCGGGGTGATATCTTTAATAGAAACCACGTTCATGCCTTTGTTTACCAAAGTCCTGACGGCTGATTCCCTGCCGGCTCCTACTCCCTTGATATATACTTCTATTTTTTCAACCATTAATTTCTTGCAGACGTTGATAATCGCTTCTGAAACACGGGAAGCGGCAAACGAGGTCGCTTTCTTGGCGCCTTTAAATCCTACTGCACCGGCTGACTTCGAAGACAGCACATCGCCTTTGGCGTTAGTCAAAGTAACAATGGTGTTATTGTAAGAGGATGATACGTATACCCTGGCGTCAGTCACCTTATTGGACTTGGCAGAAGAGCTCTTATTCACCAATTGATCAACCTTTTCGCTCTGTTTGATCAGATCCTCTTGGCTTGTCTCTATGATATGCTTTTTTCCCATAATTATTTATTCAGGTTTTTACGTTGGTGATGCAGAAGGCTTCCTTCCTGATCCCATAGTCTTTCTTACGTTGCCCCTTACGGTCCGGGTATTGGTTTTTGTCCTCTGTCCGCGAACTGGCAATTTCTTTGAATGCCTCATCCCGCGCCAGGTTCCGATGTCTTTCAATCTTTTGACATTAACCATCACCTGCCTGCGCAAATCTCCTTCGATCTTATAATTCTTTTCAATGTTTTCCCTCAAAGTGTTCACTTCGGCCGCAGTCAGATCCTGCGCTTTTTTATTCGGGTCGATTCCGGTTTCTTGTAGGATTTTCTTACTCAAAGAATTGCCCACTCCGTAAATGTAAGTGATGGCAATTTGGATTCTTTTGTTATCTGGGATGCTTACCCCTGCGATTCTTGGCATTTTAGAAAATTTTTAATTTTGTAATTTTATAAATAATCCTCTAATTTTTAAAATTTAAACTTTAAACTTTATTTAAAAATTAAAAATTGGAAATTGTCGCTAACCTTGGCGCTGTTTGTGCTTTGGATTTTTTGCACAGATAACATACACGGTTCCTTCCCGCTTCACTATCTTGCAATCATTGCACATTTTTTTTACTGATGGTCGAACTTTCATTGTTTCTATTTTAAACGATATACGATTCTTCCCTTTTTCATGTCGTAGGGAGTCATTTCCATGGTTACTTTATCCCCTGGCAAAATCTTAATCCTGTTAAGCCTCATCTTGCCGGACAAAAATCCTGTCACCTCGCTTCCGTCAGCCAATACTACCTTAAAAAAGGCGTTTGGTAAAGCCTCTATTACTCTGCCTTCCACCTTAATGAGTTTATTAGCCTGGTCTTTAGGCCCTTCTGGGGGCTGATTTTGGCTGTTGTTTATAGGGTCGCTTGACATTCTTTAATGCTTTAAATACTAACAAATTAACGTATAAAGGTCAACCCCTCGGCTTTATTAGGGCCGAGGGGGTCTAAAATGAGGCTATTCGAACTGTAAATTGACCTTAATTCTCTTGCTATTTGAGGGTACTTTATGCACCCAGAATGGCCAGAAATTAACCTTCAATTGAGAGATGGTATTTGGGTATAATTGGTCGACGATTTCCTTGACTTGGTCGGCGGTTTTTACTGGCAATAGGCCAGTTAAAGCATCGGCATCAACCGTCTGGTAGGTTTTGAGGCCAAGGTCGAGGGCAACCTGCAACACCTTCTTATCGGCATCGAAAGACTGGAAAGTAGTTTTGACATCCAAGGTATTAGGAACCATGCTGTTATCTTGCGGTATATGGCTCTTGATATATTTCTGGACGAACACATCCATGTCCTGTTTTTTGAAAACCATCGCGAAGGCTTTTGCTTTCACATGTTCTTTGAATTCATTGACCACCGCCGAAGCCTTTGCATCGGCACTGCTTTCCACCACTACCGCGGTTACCGCGCCATCGAGCAAAACTTGATCATCTGTAAGGCTGGCTTTGAGGGCGTCCTCCGCTGCTGCCAATGCTTTTTTAGTAACTACTTCCTTAGCGCTCTGCAAATCATCGCTAGTAACTTTCTTTACTTTGCCAGTGTATCCGCCTTGCATTTCCGTCGTTGATTGGCCATACAAGCTGTAGTAATAAACCGTGCCGTTTAATTTTGGAATGGAGAATTTCGAGGCGCCAATATTATAATCAACTCCGGATTGTTCGGCCTGGACGCGCACATTGACTGAACCAGGCGTCTTGCCTTTAGCGGCAGGGATGACAATTTTATCGAGAGTCAAAAAATACTTTCCCGAATCAGATAAAAAGTGGGTGCCTTTGATCAAGGTAAAAGGAGCCGCCGGACTTATTTTATTGTAAACGATAATCGTGCCAGTTGCTTTTCCGTCTTCCGAACCGGAACCGGTAGCCGGGAATGTCTGCTCCACATCTTTCGAAACTTCAATATATTGGGCGGGAATCAGTTTAGAAGAATCATCAACGGTTTTGGTTGAAGTATTGGCGGTAACTTTTTCTGAAAGGGTTAATGCGGCGGTGCTTGGCCAAAGATCAATATCAGCCTTCGGAAGTTTGATATAGCCGTAGACGCAAGCCAAGGCGGCAATTACCAATACTCCAGCCACTACTTCTTTTACAGGAAACCCGCGCTTTGGCGGCAATGGCGGCGGCATCATCGATGGGCCGGTTGGCGGAACAGGCGGCAAAACCGAAGGCTTCACCGACTTCACAGAACGCGGAGCCCTCTTCTTTTTAACTTCTTTGACTGCCGCAATCTCTTTTACGGTATTTGCCTTTTTCCGCGCTCCTGGCGGTACGATATCGTAAAGTTTTTTTGCCATAAATATGAAGACGATGAATTATGTTAATATTGCTTTTATTCTCCGAACCCCCTGGCTCGAAGCCTCTTCTTTAGTAATTTTAAAATGTCCGAGTTCTGAAGTATTGGTTACGTGCGGCCCTCCGCAGAATTCCCTTGAGACCGGATTGCCGTCTTTATCCTCAATAAAGTAAACAGACACCGTATCACTGTATTTTACACCAAATTCCATTTCTGCTCCAATTTTCTGGGCCTCTTCTAGGGGCATCTCCCTTTTTACCACAGCTAAACCCTCTTTTATCTTACCATTTACAATGTTCTCTAATGTATTAATTTCCTCAGGCGTAATCTTGCGGTCGAAGGAAAAGTCTATCCGGAGCCTCTCTTGATTGATATTGCTTCCCCGCTGTTTGACCTGTTTGCCGAATAATTCCTGCAACGCGGCTAATAACAAGTGATGGGCAGTATGGAGTTTTACGGTTTTCGGATCATGGTCAGCCAATCCTCCTTTAAACATTCCAGCGGAAGCGGTTTGAGATAATTTTTGATGTTCAGATAATTTTCTATTGAAATCATCTAAATCAATCTTGATATTTTTTTCTTTGGCCAATTCCAGGGTTAACTCTATCGGAAACCCATAAGTGGTAAAAAGTATAAATGGGTCAGTTCCCTTATTAAATTCCTCCAAACCAGCTGCCAAGGTTTTCTCAAACTTGTCATCTTCCTGTTTCACAATAGATAATATATATTGCTCATCGAAGTCATATACCCCTTTGTAGATTTCCATAACCTTCATTATTGGAGTAAATACATCATTTCCAAAACTTCGCATGTGCACGATCATTCTTCGCAATAATCTGCGCAAAATATAACCTTGATCTTTATTAGAAGGAACAATGCCGTCAGCGATAAGAAATACTGAGGCTTTCGCGTGATCGGCGATAATCCTTTTCTTTTTCTCATCAACATAATCTGGAACCAATTTTAGAATTGGCTCAAATAAATCCGTTTCATACACATTTTCAAAACCATTTAAAATAGCAACGGTTCTTTCTAAACCCATTCCCGTATCAACATTTTTCTGTTCGGCTACGACGTAATTTCCATTGCTATCTTTGACGTACTGCATGAAAACGTTATTCCAGATTTCAACCCAATTTTTATCGCTGCCATCAAAAGATTTTGGCACGGGGATAGTATTTGATTTCCAGTAAAAAATTTCGGTGTCCGGGCCGCACGGTCCGGTTGCTCCAACAGGGCCCCACCAATTGTCTTCTTTTGGCAAAAAGGCGATCCGGTCTTCTGCAATTCCCAGAGACTTCCAGATTTCCGAAGACTCTTCATCTTTGGGTGCGTTCTCATCTCCCTTAAAACAAGAAACAGCCAAGCGTTCCATTGGGATATTTAATTCTTTAGTCAAAAATTCAAAGCTCCAGATAATGGATTCTTTTTTCCAATAATCACCCAATGACCAATTTCCGAGCATTTCAAAAAAGGTCAAATGAGTGTCATCACCAACTTCATCGATATCGCCAGTCCGAACACATTTTTGCACATCCACCAACCTTTTGGCTCCGGCCGGATGGGGCTTGCCTAACAAATAGGGTACAAGCGGTTGCATTCCCGCTGTATTAAATAGGGTTGTTGAGTCGCCTTGGGGAATTAACGAAGCACTCGGGATAATGGCATGCCCATTCTTTTTGAAAAAATTGAGGTATTTTGAACGTAATTCTGAGGAATTCATGATTGTTAATTGTACAATAAAATACGATAAATGCAAAACGGCGCCCGCGGGCGCCGTTTTGTCTCAATTAATGTTATGTGTACCGATCCGCGACAACCGAAGCGGCAAACGAAAGTGGTTTAATCCTTGGTTCGAATCCATTGGCGCGGATCAATCCCGTCACCTCTTTTACCATTTCACGGGTTTTTCCCTGTTCCCCGACGTCGGCATGAATATAGGCAAATTGATAATTAAAGGTTGGAGTGGCTTTCCCGAATTCTTTCTCCAAGGTTTCCCGCAAGCTCAGTGCCAGCTCACATGATAAATAAACCTCCTGCAAAATCCGCTGTTTCCAGTTAATGTTCATGAAGCGCTTTAAATAGTTATCCGGGTAATGCATCTTCTTCAAAAAAAATCTCCCTCCCGCGCCAGTGCGCAAAACCACAATAACCAGCGGGAAAAACGGTTTATCAGTTGAAGGCGAATCGCATCCCACCACGATATCATAAAAATATTCAGGGCCCGAAGAAATATAATCATATATTTCTTTTATGACCTGACTAAACTCCATATTGCCCTTGCTGGGGCTGAAAAATTGCCCTGATTTTATATCGTCTTGCATGATTCTATTATACTAATGAACTCGTTTGCGTCCAGCGAGGCGCCGCCAATGAGCAAGCCATCTACACCGGCTTCTTTTATATAACCTGCGGCATTTTTACTGTTTACGCTTCCGCCGTATAAGATTTTAATACCGTCGGCTACTTCCCCACTATACGCATTTGCTAAGATTTTACGAATCAGCGCTACCGACTGCATCGCGCCCTCAACCGAACAATTCTGGCCGGTTCCGATCGCCCACACGGGTTCATAAGCAACAATTACATTCTTAACTTGATCACCGGAGAGATCTTTCAATCCTTCGGTAATTTGCCGTTCCAGCACTTCGGCTTTTTTATCGGCTTCCATTTCTTCCTTAGTCTCGCCGATGCAAAAAATCGGTTTCAACCCTGCCTCCACTACCGCGGTTATTTTTTTATTGATAATCTGGTCGGTTTCGTTAAAATGTTTTCTGCGCTCTGAATGTCCGACAATTACATATTCCACTTCTAAATCTTTTAGCATTGCTGGGGAAATTTCTCCGGTAAACGCCCCTTTCGCTTCGAAGAACACATCCTGGGCTCCCATCGTCAAACCTTTCAATAATGGCAGGTATACAAAAGGCGGACAAATAACCGCGCCGGCATCTTTAGCGGCTTTTTTAATTCCTTCAAATAATTCTTCTGCTTCTTTTTTGGTGGAAGGATTTAATTTCCAATTTGCTACAATGAGTGACTTCATAGGGATTTAGCTTCTCTCGCTACGCGAGATCTGGCATAGCCAGACAGTTGGCGACGATTAATGGTTTCATATGGCTATTGTATCACTATTAGAAAAAGAGGCAATGAAAAATCCCTCGAGCTGTCTTGCGACAGGCGAGGGTATTGGGTTAGCCGGCTCACTTTTTGGTAAGCCACGGCAACCAGAAGAACGAAGAAACGATCAGGAAGAACAGGGCAACCAGCCACCAGGGTGCCGGCTTCTCGGCCGGCCGCCGGGGTTCGTAGTGCGGATAATCCAACACGATCATCTCCTTTGTGCTAGTAGTCCGGTGGCCATCCACGATGACTAAGCTTCTTGTATAATATATTTTAATTTATGTCAATGATAGTGTTGGGAAAATAAAAGCCCCGCTGCACCAAAGCGGGGTTGTTCCTACGAATACCGAAACATACCTGTCCTCCCTCCCAAGGACTATTAAACCGACGTCAACACCCGGGCCCCGTCTTTTGTAATCGCAATCGTATGCTCGTAGTGGGCTGAAAGCGATCCGTCGCGTGTTGCGTATCCGAATCCATCTTTTGATTTTTTCATTTCGTAGGTACCCATCGTCACCATCGGTTCGATGCAAATAACCATTCCTTCTTTCAGTACGGTTCCGGTTGCCCGTTTTCCATAGTTAGGGACGTAGGGTTCTTCATGCACGGATTTGCCGATCCCGTGGCCATACAAATCCCGCACCACCCCGAACCCCTGGTCTTCGATAAACCGCTGGATCGTATTCCCGATGTCTCCGGTAGTTACCCCATCGCGGGCTTTTTTAATTCCTAATCGCAAGGCTTTTTCCGTAACTTTCATCAGGCGTTTTGCTTCAAAAGAAATCTCACCGACGGCAACCGTAATCGCGCTGTCGGTATTATATCCTTTATGCAAAACCCCTAAATCCAACGTAACAATATCACCCTCTTTTAAAACATACTCTGTTGGCAACGCGTGGACAATATCTTCATTCACTGAGGTGCACAAAGAATACGGGAACTTTTTATATCCCTTAAACGCCGGTTTGGCGCCGTGCTTTAAAATAAGCGCTTCGGCGGCGCTGTCCAGTTCCAAGGTGGTAATTCCTGGCTTGACCATTTTCTCCAATTCTTTTAAAACCGTTGCCAGAATTTTCCCACCCTCCGCCATAATTTTAATCTCTTCCGGGGTTTTTATAAGTGACATTACTCTAACATTTTTAAGATTTCTCCGTGCACCTGCGCAACCGAACCTTCGCCGTTTATCCTGTGGACGTCGTATCCATGCTGGCTGAAATAATCAAATAAAGGAAGTGTCCTTTCTTTGTATTGCTCAAGACGGGTGGTAATCGTAGCGGGATCATCCAAATCTTTCCGCCTTACCAGCGCCGAACCATCCAATGGGCAATGGGTTAAATGTTCCGTTTCTTCATTAAATAAAATCGAATGGCGGATCAGTTCGCAAATCTTCCGGTGAGTGTTGCGGAAAATCGTAACCTCGGCGGAAATTTCAATCATGAAAATATTGACATTCTTTTTTCCGTAGAGGTTCTCAACGAATGGCATAATATGCTCGGCTTCGTATACTGTGCGAGGCGATCCCGACAAAATCAAATTTTCATCATGGTCATGCAGGCGCTGGATTTCTTTTTGAACCAGATAAGTTACAAATGGCGGGCTGCACAAAATCCCCTTCTTCCAGATTTCAAGTTCATTTAAAATATCGAATTTATCCCCGTCAAATTCAATCCAGCGATTAGGCGAATCAGCGGGCATAGTTGCGGCTTTCTTAAATTCCCGTTCCAAAATCTTGCTGGTTTCAAACAAATAAAGCCCCATCTTTCCAGAGAGGAGCTCGGATTGGGTTCCCTTTCCTGCACCCGGCGGACCGAATAAAATAATCACTTGTTTCATGGGTTTATGATAGCAAACTCATCAAAAATCCGCCAGAGGCGGATTCTTGATTAGTTTTGCGTGGATTTTAAAACGTGTCGTACTCGCGCATCTGTAATTGCGCGTTGATCTGGCGGTAGGTTTCCAGCACCACGCTCACGATAATCAAGAGCGATGTTCCTCCGATCAAGAATGTAAATCCAGTCACTCCGGTAAGGCCGGCCACAATAGAAGGCAAGACGGCGATCAACCCAAGCGACAAGGCTCCGATAAACAATACCCTATTTAAAATATGTTTTAAGAAATTTTCAGTTGAGATGCCAGGCCGCACTCCAGGAACGAATCCTCCCATCTTCTGCAAGTTTTCGGAAATAGCTTTCGGGTCAAAGGTAACGGCGGTGTAAAAATAAGTGAACACAATTACCAGGACAAAGTACAAAATTCCGTGCACCCAGGCATTATTGAAAAATGCCGAAGCCTGGTTTGCGATTGTCCCTACCATTCCCGGTACTCCTCCCAAAAATCCGGCAACCATGCCAGGGAATAACAAAATAGAAAGAGCGAAAATGATCGGGATAACTCCAGCCGGATTAACATTCAACGGAAGATACGTTGAAACTCCGCCATACATTTTGCCGCCGCGCACGCGCTTGGCATATGATACCGGAATATTCCGGCGCGCTTCGGTAATCAAAACCACTCCGGCGATAATGGCGATGGATAGCGCGAAGAATAACAAGTAGGAAGGAATTTGCGTCGGATCCCAGGTAACGAATGTCTGGAAAATGTTAGCCGGAAGATGGGCTACGATACCCGCGAAAATCAATAAGGAAATACCATTGCCGATCCCCTGTTCAGTAATCAGTTCACCAATCCACATCAAGAACATGGATCCCGCAATAATCGTTATAATCGATCCAAGCAATAATAGAGGCGTCAAGCCGGTAATGACTCCCTGCCTCTGGAACAGCATCAGCAATCCATAGCCTTCAAACGCGGCCAATGGAATAGTCATTAATCTTCCGTACTGGTTGAATTTCTTTCTGCCAGCTTCGCCTTCTTCCTTATACATTTTCTCCAAAGCAGGGAAAATCATGGTGGCCAGCTGCAAGATAATCGTAGCAGTAATGTAAGGCCCAAGTCCCAATAAAACGATTGAGAAGTTGCTCAACGCGCCTCCGGAAAAGAGGTTCAACAGTCCGAATACCTGGTTTTGGGCAAAGAATTGCCTCAAATTTTCAAGACCGATGCCGGGTATCGGGATATTGGCCGCAACGCGGAACGCCACGATTAGAAATAATACAATCAAGAACTTGTTTCGAAGTTCTTTGTTTCTCAATAAAGATGTCAGTTTATCGTACCACATTAGGGTAGTGCCTCTTAAATCTTAACGCTGCCTCCGGCTTTTTCAATCGCTGCTTTCGCTGAAGCTGAAATTTTGCAGCGTTCCACGATTATTTTCTTGGTAATTTTTCCGGTGCCCAGGATTTTTACGGCCGGTACTTTTCCTTTTACCGTCCGGATAAGTTTTTTGGTTATCAAATTTTCAGGATTTACAATTTCAGCATCTTTAAAATGCTTTTCCAGAACCCCAATGTTCACCACAACAGAATTATCCTCCAAGGTAAGTCCGCGGTATCCTTTCAATTTTGGATATCGCTTGATAAGTTCCCTGATGATCGGCACCACTTTCCGGCCGGACCGGGCTGTCTGCCCTTTTCCTCCGCGCCCTGAATAGGTTCCTTTCTTTCCGCCGCGACCGACGATTTTGCGGTCCCTTGGCTTATGGGTTGGTTTTAATTCGTGTATCTGCATACTATTGTTTTACTTTAAGCTTGCGCAATGCTTCCATCGTAGCCCGTGCGTTGTTTAATTTATTCTTTGATCCGGAAAGTATTTTTGAAGAAATGTTCTGAATTCCCGCCAAATCACAAATTGTCCTTACGGCTCCTCCCGCTACCAATCCCCGTCCTTTTTTCTGGGGTTTCAGTAAAATAACTGCCGGTCCGTATTTAGCTTCTACTTGATGAGGAATAGTTCCATCTACAATCACCACATTCAACATATTCTTTTTCGCCCTGGTGGTAGCTTTTTCAATGGCTTGGGAAACGTCTTTTCCTTTGTCGATTCCGATTCCGATCTTTGACTTTTTATCACCTGAAACCACAACAGCACGGAAGCTCATCCTTTTTCCTCCTCCGGTAACACGGGTAACCCTGGCTAAATCCAGAAGTTTGGTTTCAAATCCGTCGTTGGTTTCACCCCTGCGTCCTCCGCCAAACCCCTTCCTCATTGGACGGAAACCATCATTCTGCCGGGTAAAATTCCTTGCGGCAGGAGCAGGAGCCGGTGCCGGCGTTGCTGCTGGGTTTGATGCTGGTGGTGTATTTTGTTTTATTTCGTCTGCCATAATATTAATTAAAATTTAAGACCGCCTTCGCGAGCTCCATCAGCTACGGCTTTCACCCTGCCATGGAAAATATAACCGGCGCGGTCAAACACAACTTTTTCAATTTTCTTGGCAAGCGCTTCTTTGGCAATTAATTTTCCCACTTCCATTGACTTGGCGGTTTTGTTTCCTTTCGTCTTCATCTTAACATCATTTACCTGGGCAAGCACCTTTGCATTCTCGTCATCAACCAACTGGGCATAAATATGCTGGCTGGAGCGGAAAACAGCTAATCGAGGGCGGACGGCAGTACCAGACATTTCTGACCGGATTTTCTTGTGGACCCTTTGGCGTTTTAATTGTTTCTTCAACATGATAGTTTATTTTTTGGTTGCTACTACTTTCTTTCCTTCTTTTCTCCTGATCTTTTCGCCCTGGTATTTAATTCCCTTTCCCTTGTATGGTTCGGCTTTTTTGGCTTTTCTGATAATGGCGGCGATTTCCCCTACTGCCTGTTTGGAAATTCCGGAAACGGTGATCACGTTCTTTTCTACGAGGAAATTAATCCCTTCCGGCTTTTTGATTTTCACCGGGTTTACAAATCCCAAATTCAATACCAATTCATCGCCGGTCACGGCCGCTTTAAATCCAACCCCTTCAATTTCCAGCTTCTTTTCAAATCCGGTGTTGACTCCCTGTACCATATTGGCAATCAAGGCGCGGTATAATCCCCAAATCGCTTTGGCTTTCTTATCAGCGCTTTCTTTTCTTGGAGCAACTGAAACTTTGCCGTTTTCCTGGGTCATTTTAACCTCCCGGTGCATCGGCAACGTCAATTCCCCCTTAGGGCCGGTCACTTTCAGAGTCTCGCCTTCCAGAGCCACTTTGACTGCTGCCGGGACTTCAATTACTTTTTTACCTATCCTTGACATATTAGTTGATGTATTATTGTATTCTATTTTCCTCCTTATTTCAAGTTACCACACTTCCAGGAGCACTTCTCCTCCTAATCGGGCTTTTTTGGCTTCCATGCCGGTCATCAATCCTTTTGGCGTTGAAATAATGGATATTCCGAATCCTCCTCTTACTTTCTTGATCTCGCTGTTCTTTACGTAAATGCGCTGTCCTGGCTTTGAAACCCTCTTGGCGCCTTCAATGGCTGGAATTCCGCTATCGTACTTCAATACTACCTTCAGTAATTTGCTCTTGTCTTTGGCCACTTTCTTCACATCCCCAACAAAACCTTCTTTGGACAAAATCATTCCAATCTCGTTTTTCAGGTTTGAAAAAGGCAGCAAAACCTCTGGTTTCGCAACCGCTTCGGCATTCCGTATTTGATTTAACATGTCCGATATTGGGTCAGTCATTGTTGTGTAAAATGTATTAAATTAACGTTATCTTTTTATTGATTACCAGGATGATTTTGTTACTCCTGGGATTTCTCCTTTATTGGCTAATTCGCGGAAGCAAATCCTGCACAGTCCGAATTTCCGCATGAAACCATGTCTCCGGCCGCACTTAAAGCAGCGCCTCTGCAAGCGGGAAGGGAACTTCGGTTTCATTTTTGCTTTTGCTTCTTGTGATGTCTTAGCCATAATTATGAATTAATTTTTTCTTCTTTTTTATCTTTTTTTAACGGCAATCCCAATAGGGTGAATAATTCCAATCCTTCTTCCCTGCTTTTGGCATTGGTAGAAATGGTGATTTCTAATCCGAAAATGGTTTTTTCTTTTTCAACGAAAATTTCAGGGAATAAAATGTGCTCCCGGAATCCGATATTCATGTTTCCCCTCTGGTCGATTGACTTTGGGTTCAGCCCCTGGAAGTCGCGGGACCGTGGCAGTGAGAGGTAAATGAATCTTTCCAAAAAGTCCCACATTCTCTGTTTCCTCAAGGTAACCATGGCGGCGATTTCCAATCCTTCCCTCAATTTAAATCCCGCGATTGATTTCTTTGATTTTACCAATCGTGGAGCCTGTCCTGCAATCAATGCCATGTCAGCCATAATAAGCTTCTGCACTTTTTCCCTCTCCCCTGAGGTCTTGGTAGCGGTGGCCTTTCCAAATGAGCTATTCAAGGTGACTTTGGTGATATGGGGAACCGCCATCGGATTTTTATATCCGAATTTCTTTTGCATCGCCGGGATTATGACTTTATTGTATTTTTCTTGTAGCTTTTCCATGTCTGTTTGTTAAATTTGCGATTGGCACTTTTTGCAAATCCTGTTTTTCTTTCCGTTTTCAATTTTATAACCTACGCGGGTAGCTTTGCCGCACTTCGGGCAAACCAGCTTCACATTGGAAATCTGCATCGGAGCCGGTACCGGGACGACCTGTCCTTTCTCCCCTTCTTTCTTCGGTTTTACGTGCTTGCGCTTCATATTAATCCCTTCAACCAAAATCATCTTCTCCTTTACCAGGGACTTCAAAATCTTGGCAGTCCTGCCCTTGTCTTTTCCGGAAATGATTAATACGTTGTCGCCTTTTTTTAACTTCATAGTCGTATTTTAAAGTAACTCTGTCGCCATCATGGCAATTTTGTCAAAACCTTTATCTTTTACTTCTTTAGCGCATGGGCCGAACACACGTCCTCCTTTTGGTAATTTTTCTTCTCCTAAAATAACTACGGCGTTGTCATCAAACCTGATATATGATCCGTCTGCGCGCCTGAATTCTTTTTTCTGCCTGATGATAACAGCTTTAACCACTTCGTGTTTCTTTACGATCTTTCTTGGATCGGCTTTCTTTACGGTTCCGACGATAATATCTCCCAGCTGCGCATAGCGCTTGCGGGTTCCGCCGGGTACATTAATACACTGGAGGATCCTCGCCCCTGAGTTATCGGCCACTGTTAACATTGATCTTGGCTGTATCATACTTGGTTTTTAGACTTGAATTTATACCTTTGCGATTACTTTAAATTTCTTATCTTTGCTGATTGGGTTTGTCTCTTCAATTACTACGGTATCCCCTACTTTATATTCTTTATTTTCATCGTGGGCCTTGTATTTCTTGTGGCTCTTGTACCTTCGCTTATATTTTGGGTGCTCAATCATCCTTTCAACTGAAACCACCACGGTCTTTGCCATTTTGTCGGAAACCACGATTCCGGTTAATTTCTTTTTTGGCATGTTATTTCTGCAACTCGTTAATAATAGTCAAAACCCGGGCGATTTCTTTCTTGGTGTTATGCATTTCCTTCACGTTCTTTAACTGGTTGGCTGAAAGTTTGAACCTCAAATCGGAAAGCTGTTTGGACAATTCTCCAGCTGTCTTTTTCAATTCGGTGATATTTTTTTTCCGTAATTCTTCAGTCTTCATATTTAAATCTCCCGTTTAATGAATTTGGTTTTAATCGGTAATTTAATGCTTGCCCCTTTGAAAGCTTCGCGCGCGACATCTTCTTTCAGTCCCTCAATTTCAAAAATAATCCTTCCTGGTCTGATCGGGTATACATAGTGGTGCACTCCTCCTTTTCCTCCTCCCAATGGCACTTCTTCTCCTTTTGAAGTCACTGGCTTATCGGGGAAGATCCTCACCCAAAGCTTTCCACCTTTTTTCATGTATCGGATAATATGCCTTCGTGCTGCTTCAAGCTGCCGTGCGGTAATCCACTTAGTGCCCATGGCTTTTAATCCAAAACTGCCGAAAGCCAACTCAGCGGCGCGCGTTTCCACTCCTTTGGTCACGCCTTTGTGCCACTTGCGGTGCTTTACTTTTTTGGGCATTAATAATGTCATGTCTGTTTCCTAATTTCTAAATTATTTGTTGAATTTTTCCCCTTTATAAAGCCAGATTTTGATTCCAATCACCCCGTACGTACAAAATGCCTGCTGTTTTGCGTAATCAATATCGGCTCTCAATGTCTGCAATGGCAACCGGCCGCTCTTTAACCATTCTTTTCTGGCGATTTCCACTCCGTTCAATCTTCCGTTAACTTCAATCCTCGCCCCCTTCACTTCTTTATTCTGCGAAACCCTTTCCAAACCCATTTTCAATACTTGCCTGAAAGGAATCCTCTTTTCCAATTGCTGGGCAACCCACTGGCCAACCAATTCGGCTGAAATCCATGGATTCTTGATTTCCCTTATGTCGATTTTAATTTCCCGTGGCTTTTTCGAATCCTTCAGCCGTTCTCCGGAAAATACCTTTTTCTCCATTTTCGACAAAATCATCTTTTTCAATGTCTCCACTCCCTGGCCTCCCCGTCCGATAATGATTCCTGGCCGTGCGGATTCGATGATAATGTTTATTTTATTGGCGGAGTGCTCGATTTCAATCTGTGAAACCGAAGCTTCAATCAATACTTTCCTCAAAAGGTCTTTAATCAATACGTCCTCTTCCAGGTATAATGGCATTTTTTTGCCGTAAAAACCGCGGACATTCCAGTCTTCTACTCCCTTGATTCTAAATGATTTTGGGTGGACTTTATGTGACATGATTACTTTTTAGTATTAGCTTTTTTTGCTTTTGAAACTTTTGGCGCTTTTGCGGCTTTAACCGGTTTTTCTGCTGCCGGCTTTGTTTCTTTCTTGGCTTCTGCTTTTACGGGCTTTGGCGCATCAGTCGGTTTGATTTCGCTTAAAATCAAGGTGATATGGGAAGTTCTTTTTAAAATCGGATAAGCGCGTCCGCGGCTCATCGGGAAAGACCTCTTCAATTTCGGACCTTCATCAACCGTTACGGCAAAAATGGTCAGGTTTGATTCTTCTAATTTCAAATCGTTCACCGCTGTGGCTACCGCGCTGTTAAGCAACTTGAGCACCGGCTCGCTTGACCGCTTTACGGTAAATTCCAACAGGGCGCGGGCTTGGGCCACGCTTTTGTTGCGGATCAAATCAATCACTTGGCGTGACTTCCTTGGTGTCGTTCTTAAATTGTTTAACTGGACTTTAACTTGCATGTTTGTATGTTATTTTTTTGGTGCGGGTTTTTTAACTTCGGCTACTTTTGCTGAAGCGCTGGCTTCCGCTGCCTGATCCATTCCTTTCTGCATCTTTCCTCCATGCCGGCCGAATTTCGTTGTTGCGGAAAACTCTCCTAATTTATGCCCTACCATGTCTTCTGAAACAAATACCGGGACAAATTCCTTTCCATTATGCACGCCGAACGTAAAACCAACCATCTCCGGTGAGATTGTAGAATGGCGTGACCATGTTTTAATAATGACTTTGTCGCCCTTCCTTACCTTGCCTAATTTTTCCATTAACCTCGGGTCAATGAAAGGGCCTTTCTTTGAACTTCTTGACATGTTGGTTGATTATTTCTTCTTTCTTCGGCTAATGATATATTTATTCGTCCATTTCTTTCTCCTGCGGGTCTTAACTCCCAATGCCGGCAAACCCCATGGGGTCTTCGGATGTTTCAATCCGATCGGCTGTCTTCCTTCTCCTCCTCCGTGCGGATGGTCTACCGGGTTCATGGCAGATCCTCGAACATGCGGCCTTCTTCCTTTCAACCTGGACTTTCCGGCTTTTCCTACTCGATAAAATCTATTTTCAGGATTGGAAACCATTCCAACCGTTGCGAAACATTCATCTTTTACTTTCCGTACTTCACTTGAAGGCATTTTCAAATTGGTAAATCCGTGTTCCTGGGCCAATACCTGTGCGGCGTTTCCTGCTGAGCGAACTAAAATTCCGCCGCGTCCTGGTTCAAGTTCAATGTTATAAACGCTGGTTCCTACTAAAATATTCTTCAGTCTTAACCGATTTCCTGGAGTTAATGGAGCGTTTTCGGCAAACACAATGCTGTCGCCGACTTTCAATCCCTGCGGAGCGATGATATATTGCTTTGTTTTATCAGCGTATTCAATCAAAGCGATAAAACCGGTCCTGTTTGGATCGTATTCCAAAGCAATAACCATAGCAGGCATATCCATTTTGGTCTGTGAAAATTCAATGATCCGGTATAACTTTTTCACTCCTCCTCCTTTGTGGCGGGTCGTGATCCTTCCGGAAGCTTTTGACCTTCCATTAGACCGGCGGACATATTTGGTTAAAGACTTTTCTGATTTCTTTTTTGTAAGCAACGAAAAATCAATTCCTGTCATCCCGCGCCTCGATGGAGTTGTTGGTTTATATACTTTCATGTTAGAAGATATCTATTTTCTGGCCTTCCTTAACAGTAACGACGGCCTTGGTAAATGCTTTTTTAAAACCTTCAGTCCTTCCCAGTCTCCTTTTTTTGGTTGGGCTTTTGATAATGTTCACATCCAATACTGAAACCCCGTACAATCCTTCCACTGATTTTTTAATTTCTAATTTATTGGTATTGCTGGATACTTTGAACGTGTATTTGTTATCTGCTGAAAGATCATTGGCTTTTTCAGAAATATGCGGTTCTTTAATGGCGGTATAAGAAAATGTTTTCTTCGCCACGCTGGAGCTCTTAGGAGCGGCAGCGGGTTCAGCCTTTTTAACTTCCTTTGCAACTGAAGCTACTGGAGCTTTTTTCGGAGCTGCTTTCTTGGCCTTCTCTTTCTCGTCTTTATTTTTTAGGAAATCTAGTAATGCCATGTCTATTTAACAAATGTTTTTTCTAATTCTTGTATTCCTTCTTTTGAAATCAACAGATATTTATAATTCAGCAAGTCTACCACATTCAAATTCCTTGCTTCCGACACGCCGGTCTTTTTGATATTCCGCGCGGCCAAAAACATATTCTTATCTTTTGAATTATAGGCTACCAACCGGCTATTTGCCTTGATCGGCAATTTATTCATAGCTGCCGCTATTTCTTTGGTCTTTGGCTTGGCGATTTCCATGCTGTCCATTACTACCAATAAATTATTCTTGGCTTTTTCTGAAAGCACCATGAACAAAGCCTTCCTCTTCATTTTTGACGGAACGGTTTTGGAATAATTTTTGTCGTTTCTTGGTCCGCCGGAAACTCCTCCGCCCTTCCAGATTGGAGATCGGGTAGATCCATGGCGGGCACGTCCGGTTCCTTTCTGTCTCCAAGGCTTCCTTCCTCCTCCGCGAACTTCGCCCCTGGTCTGAGTGTGGGCTCCGACTTGCCTCATGTTTGCAGTTTGGGAAATCAAGACCTGGTGCACCAAATCAGCGTTCATCGGAACTTCAAAGATTTCTTTTGGCAAAGTCATTTCACCTGCCTCTTTTCCTGTTTGGTTGTATACTGCGATCTTCATGATATAAATTTAGGCTTTCTCAGCCCTCGTTCGAAATTTGTAACAAATTTTGAACGATGATTGACAAATATGATTTATTATTATATTACTTAAGCTAAGAAAGGAGGTGAAAACATGCCAGCAGCACTACAGGGAATCATGGCCCTCGGAGCGATAGTCCTAGTCTTGGCGATGGCCGCCCTGTTGGGAATTTGGTTCTAAGAGCTTAGCTCGGCGCCCGATCTCTACAAGAGATGAGGCGCTCTTTTTTTACTTCGTCATTGTGAGCCGCAGCGCGGCAATCCTTTTCACACTTTATGAGATTGCTTCGCTCTGGCTCGCAATGACGATGTACTAACCCTTTATTTCTAATAACGTTCCGCGGTGTCCTGGAATGGCTCCGCGCAATGCTAAAATGTTATTTGCCGCGTCGATTTTTTCAACGGTTAAATTCTTGACGGTAATCCGTTCAAATCCCATTCTTCCTGGCATTTTTCTTCCTTTGATAACGTGCTGGGGGAAGCGCTGTCCGACTGAACCGATTGTCCTGGCTTCGTGCTTGGCTCCGTGAGTCGCGTTCCTTCCGGCAAATCCATGCCTTTTAACTCCTCCCTGGAATCCTTTTCCTTTTGAAGTCGCAGAAACGGTAACCTTATCGCCTTCGGCAAATAAAGAAACATTCATTTCATCACCGACATTGGCAGGATTTAAGTCCCGCATTTCTTTGATGTGGCGGTATTCCTTGCCCTTCATTGATTTGGTAATCTTGTTCTTTTTTTCAATTTTCACAAAACCCAATTGCAAAGCGTCATAGCCTTCGCGCTCCTTGGTCTTTTTTTGCAATACCACGCAAGGACCGGCCAAAACCAACGTAACCGGGGTCATTTTCCCCTGTTTGTTGAACATCTGGGTCATTGCGATTTTTTTTCCGATAAGGAATTTCATGGTTTTGTTCTAACTAAATACCGGGCTACTTGCCCGGCAACATTAGTCCTCCAAAAGGAGGGTTTTGTGCGGACTTTTCTCTTCCCGCCGAGGCGGAAAAGAGTAGTATCTCAGCTATTCTTTAATGGAATTATAATACTACAGTTTAATAGAAATATCAACCCCTGACGGTAAATTGAGGTCCCGGAGGGCTTCAATGATCTCCTCGTTCGGGCTGATCACGTCAATAATCCTTTTGTGGACCCTCATTTCAAACTGTTCCCGGGCGTTCTTGTGGACGAAGGTCGAGCGGTTGACGGTATACTTTAAGATCTCAGTTGGCAGCGGCACCGGACCCACAATCTGCACTCCATGGCGATTGGCAATATCAATAATCTGCCGGACGGAGTTATCAATGATTTTGTGGTCGTAAGCCTTCAGTTTAATTCTGAGTTTTGGCATCACCAGAGACTCATCTGTCTTAGTTCCGACAGCATCAGCTGGATTTTTCTTGCTTACAGGTTTTTTTGCAACTGCCATGGGATGTTATTTTATGATCTTGGTTACCACTCCGGCTCCCACAGTCTTGCCTCCTTCGCGGATGGCAAACTTGGACTTTTCTTCCAAAGCTACCGGTACGATTAATTTAACAGTCAACTGGGCAGTGTCTCCAGGCATAACCATTTCGGTTCCGGCTGGCAATGTTACGTCTCCAGTAATATCTGAAGTCCGGATGTAAAGCTGAGGCTTATATCCAGTGAAGAATGGAGTATGCCTTCCGCCTTCGTCTTTACCCAATACGTAAACTTCTGCTTCAAATTCAGTATGAGGAGTAATTGCTCCTGGCTTGGTCAATACCTGTCCGCGTTCGATATCTTCTTTTTTCAATCCGCGGAGCAAGATACCAACGTTGTCTCCAGCTTGTCCTGATTCCAAAGATTTTTGGAACATTTCAACGGAAACCACAACAGATTTCTGGGTTGGGCGGATACCGACGATTTCAACTTCATCGTTCTGTTTGATAACTCCCCTTTCAATCCTGCCGGTGGCAACAGTTCCGCGTCCCTCAATTGAGAAGACGTCTTCAATAGCCATGGCGAAAGGCTTATCCAATTCGCGGGTAGGTTCTGGGATGTAGTTATCGCAAGCATCCAATAATTCAACAATTGGCTTTGCAGCTGCATCATCAATAGAAGTTGCACCCAAAGCTTTAGTAGCTGATCCTCGGATAATCGGAGTAGTGTCTCCTGGGAAACCGTACTTTTTCAACAGTTCTCGGATTTCTGATTCTACCAAGTCCAAAATTTCAGGATCATCAACCATATCGCACTTGTTCATCCAAACGAGCAATGATGGCAAACCAACCTGTTTAGCCAAAAGGATGTGTTCTTTTGTTTGAGGCATCGGTCCGTCTGGAGCAGACACAACCAAAATTCCGCCGTCCATCTGGGCAGCTCCGGTAATCATGTTCTTAATATAGTCAGCGTGTCCTGGACAATCGATCAAAGCATAGTGGCGCTTTGGTGATTCCATTTCCAAGTGGGTGATAGAAATTGTCACTCCCCTGGCCTTTTCTTCAGGCGATTTGTCAATTTGATCAACGCCTTCTCCAGAAGACTTCAAACCACGCAACTTTGTTACGTGCATGATAGCGGCCGAAGTGGTGGTCTTTCCATGGTCGACGTGACCAATGGTACCGATGTTTACGTGAGGTTTTGTCCTCTGAAATGCATCTGCCATAGTTTTTTAGTTACTTATGTTAATAAATTAGTGTTTTTTAATTACTTTACCTATACTATTACAAGTTTTGCGATTAGTCAACTATTTCTTTTTGCCTTCAATGATCTGCTGGGCTACGTTAGAAGGGACTTGTTCATAGCTATTAAACTCCATGGTAAATGACGCCCGGCCTTCGGTTAGCGACCTTAGGGCTGTCGCATACCCGAACATCTCGGATAATGGCACCATCGCATCCAACACCTTCATACCCATGCGCTCTTTGGTTTCTTCGATCTTTCCTCTTCGGGAATTCAGGTCAGAGATGACGGTTCCAAAGAAGGAGTCCGGCGTAATCACTTCAGTTTTCATGATCGGCTCCAAAATGACTGGCTTGGCTCGCTTGGCTCCATCCTGGAAAGCCATGGATCCGGCAATCTTAAAGGCAAATTCTGAAGAGTCAACGTCGTGGAACGATCCGTCAAATAACGTGACCTGCACGTCCACCATCGGATATCCGGCCACCACTCCCTTATCCAATGCTTCAATAATACCCTTTTCCGTTGGCTTGATAAATTCTTTTGGAATCGCCCCTCCTTTGATTTCGTCAACGAATTCGAATCCGGCTCCGCGCTCTCTTGGTTTAAGCCTGAGCCACACGTGACCGTACTGTCCTTTTCCTCCAGACTGACGGACATACTTTTCTTCAGCCTCGGATTCCATCGTAATGGTTTCGCGGTAAGCTACCTGAGGCTGGCCAAAATTGGCATCAACATTGAATTCACGCCGTAATCGATCTTGAATAATGTCCAAATGCAATTCTCCCATACCGGAAATGATCGTCTCGCCAGTTTCAACGTCTTCTCTGATCCTGAAGGTCGGGTCTTCCTGAGTAAGCTTCCTGATCGACATAATCAATTTTTCCTGATCTGCTTTTGTCTTCGGTTCAACACGCATCGAGATAACCGGTTCTGGGAAGGAAATCTTTTCCAACACAACCGGCTTGTCTTTGTCGCATAATGTGTGTCCCGTAATAGTATCTTTCAATCCAACGGTCGCTCCGATTTCTCCCGCATACAAGACATCTAACTCTTCACGGGAATTTGATTTCATCCTTAAGATCCGGGAAATTCTTTCCTGCTCGCCGGTCACGGAATTTAATACATAGGTTCCTTTCTTTAATGTTCCGGAATACACTCTAAAGAACGTCAATTGTCCGACGAACGGGTCAGTTGCAACCTTAAACACTAAAGAAGCAAACGGTTCATCGTCGGTAAATTTGCGTTCAATTTCCGCTCCGGTTTTAGGATCAGTTCCTTTTACGGCACCGATATCCAATGGTGAAGGCAAATAATCAATCACACCGTCTAAAATTAATTGGGTCCCCTTGTTTTTCAAAGCGGTTCCGCAAAATACCGGCACCAGTTTTGAGGCCAATGTTGCCGCGCGCAAAGCTGTCATCAGCTCTTCGCGTGAAATTTCTTCCCCGCCCAAAAGCTTGTCAGTTAATTTTTCATCGCTGCCGGCAACCGCGTCTACCAATTTTTCGCGCCACTGTTTGGATTTTTCCAGCATGTCAGCCGGGATTTCCTTTTCAACCACATTTTCACCCATGTCGCCTTCGTAAGAAAGCATTTTCATTTTCAGCAAATCAACGACGCCGGCAAAGTCGGCTTCGGTTCCAATTGGAATAGTAATCGCTACGGCGTTTTTAGTTAACTTATCATGGATGCTCTGGAAAGATTTTTCAAAAGACGCTCCCATCCGGTCTAATTTATTAATAAAACACATCCTTGGCGTGCCGTATTTGTCGGCTTGCCGCCATACCGTTTCAGACTGGGGTTCTACTCCGGCTACTCCGTCAAACACCACGCAGGCTCCGTCCAACACGCGAAGTGACCGCTGTACTTCAGCAGTAAAGTCGATGTGGCCAGGGGTATCAATCAAGTTCATTTGAATCCCTTTCCAGTACATGGTAATCGCGGCGGCGGTAATCGTGATTCCGCGCTCGCGTTCTTGAGGCATCCAATCCATCACAGTGTCACCTTCGTGCACTTCTCCAATTTTATGGGACACTCCGGTATAAAACAAAAGACGCTCGGAAACGGTTGTTTTCCCCGCATCGATGTGGGCGATAATCCCGAAGTTGCGCATTTTCTCAATTGGATATAAGCGTGACATGAAAATTTTTGTTTAAAATTTTCACCGAGTACTCAATACATTGAGTGCTTGGTGGTTATTATTTCACTATTTACAAAGTTTTATTTTTAAATATACTTGAGCTGGGTACAATCCTATAATCTTCAGAGGGAGGACACATGGCAGCATTTCGCGGGTTCTATCGTTCTGGGGACATGTTAGTCTACAACTGCCCGGGATGTGACATGCTTTGGCCTTCCATGCCAATGCCTCGATACTGCCCAGAGTGCGGCCTCGAGCAGCCCACCCCGCCCGATCAAGAAACCCAAGAGTGCCAAGATGAATTCCTGAAGGGATTCGATTGCACTCCCCAGGGACACGACAAGGTAAGACAAGGAATTTCGCGCAGTACGCACTGCGCGCGTTGCGGGGATATTCTCCCGCCCTACGTCTCCCCTAACTAGCATCAATGCGCCGAAGGGATTTGGCGCTTTTTTATTTCAATGAAGCCCTCCTTCGCTAAAGCTTCGGAAGGGCGAGATAAAAATATATTTTTATCTCGCAAAGTGCGCGAAAGCTTTATTAGCTTCAGCCATTCTATTGGTATCAGCTTTTTTCTTCATGGCTCCGCCTTCGTTGTTGGCAGCGGCCATCAGTTCCTCACTCAATTTAATTGCCATGCCTTTTCCTTTTTTAGACCGAGCTGCGTCTAAAATCCACTTGATCGCCAAATCCAGTTTGCGTTCCTGGCGCACTTCCATGGGAACCTGATAGGTAGCTCCTCCAACTCTCTTTGGTTTAACTTCTAATAATGGAGAGGCGTTTTCAATTGCCAAGTTAAAGACTTCCATCGGCTCCTTTTTTGTCTTCTCTTTTATAATATTAAAAGAATCGTAGACGATTTTCTGCGCGATGGTTTTCTTGCCGGACTTCATGACTTTATTAATAAATTGTGAAACCACCAAGTCATTGTAGATCGGGTCCGGAGATAAAATATGTTTTTTATATGCCCTACGCATTCGCTTCGGTCATATAATTGGTTCGCTCGGTCAGAATAATAAATTGCGATTTATTATTCCTCCCTCTGCTTCACCAATTATAGGCTCTTTTTTGGTTAATTATTAAGCTTTCTTTAATTTAGTTCCGTATCGTGATCGTCCTTGCTTCCGGTTTTCTACTCCGGCAGTATCCAACACACCCCTCACAATATGGTACCGTACTCCCGGTAAATCCTTAACTCTTCCGCCGCGGATCAATACCACCGAGTGTTCCTGCAAGTTATGTCCTTCTCCTGGGATGTACGCTGACACTTCCATACCGTTAGACAATTTTACCCTGGCTACTTTTCTCAAAGCCGAGTTAGGTTTTCTTGGAGTTTGGGTGAATACCTTAATACATACTCCCCTTTTAAATGGTGAGTGATAATACGAAGGGCGGTTATGCAAAGCATTAAAACCGAAATCAAGCGCCACAGTTTTTTTGCGCCTTTTGATCGCCTTCCGGGGCTTTTTAATTAATTGGTGGATTGTTGGCATTTCGTTTTAAAATAATAAAGCGCTTCGCGCTTAATACAAATAGTTTAACAGAAATTCTTCATATGTCAATTAAGCTTGATCAGCTGGTTTTTCAGCTTCCGGGGCTGGTGCGGCGGCGGGTGTTTCTACAACGGCTGGAGTTGGGACTGCTTCGGCTTTCAAGGCTTTCTTGGTCTTATTGAATACGGCTACTTTCTTTCCGTCGATCACCTTTTCAGTTACCC
>JAIFWS010000001.1 GCA_019658985.1 Candidatus Parcubacteria bacterium | reverse complement strand
GGAGGGAAAGAGATATCCATGTCTGACGGTTTGCCCAGGAGTTTGTTGACCACGTGATGGGCAGCCATGAAGCAGATGACTTGCGAACCGGCGCCGGAGATTGAAACGCTATTGTCTTCAAAGACGATATGCGGCTCATAATTTTTAGTCACGCCGAAGTTTCCCGTCCAGGCGTATTCAAAAGGAAGATTAAGATAGGGGAACAGTTTTTTAGAAAAACTTTCAATCTGGTTAAAATGCGGAAGATGCGGCTGGGTTTTCCGGTGCTTTTTATGGACAATGGTGGTGCCAAAACCGATGAGAAGCCGGTTATCTTTTGTCAGTTTAAAATAGTGGTAACTTTTCTTGGTGTCCCACACGATTTTCTTTTTTTTAAGCCCTGTTTCCTCGAGTTCAGCTTCAGTCAGAGGCCGCGTAATGCCAATGGTTGTTTTTTGGGTTTTGACTTCGTCGGTAGGATCATCCGCGTCGATGCCTACAATCATTTTCTTATACCTGATAGAGCCCTGCCCCGTTTTAG
Organism: Candidatus Parcubacteria bacterium; assembly: GCA_019658985.1. Lineage (GTDB taxonomy): Bacteria > Patescibacteriota > Minisyncoccia > Minisyncoccales > Staskawiczbacteraceae > VGLO01. The sequence continues at coordinate 30,590 of JAIFWS010000001.1, read as the reverse complement.
CTACGCTATTCGTTGAGCCCAGATATGCCGTATTTTCATAAATGCTTACCCCGTATTTTACCAGCGCATTGGATAGGTTTTGGGTCAGTTTTAAGGGGTTGACCGATAGCCCATGGAATGAGGAGAGGATTGCCCGGGTAAATAGCGGTGTATTTAATTCTTTCCTGAGCTCTTCTCCTGTCAGGTATCGTGTCGTCGGTTCGAGGCTTTTTTGGGCTTCATATTCTTTATCAAGATCAATAAGCGATGTATATCTGTAGCCGCCATAAAAAGTATCTTGCGGCTCGGCATCGCAATCGATGTGTTCTGTTTTAATGACCTCTTGTATGCTGTCGAGTCCCTGGTGGATCCCTTCCCAATAAAGTACGGCTTCTTCCGGCGAATGCGTTTTAAAAAGATCGAGTAAATCAGTTTCTCCCTGCAGCACAAGGCTGCCGGCGGCCATGCCGGTGGCCCCGCTGGCAATTTGGTTTTTATCGATAAGTACAATATTTTTTTCGCCTGACTTTGCCAAAAAATAAGCGGCCGAGACTCCCGTTATCCCTCCACCGACAATAAGATAGTCGCATTCGATGTCCCCCGATAACGCCGGCCTTGGTTGATAGCTGGGATTTTTCCAAAATATTTCGTGTTTCATAGATGTTAATAACCTGTCATATAGCCTATTACCATTATATGATATAATAATCATATATGAAATATGATTTTTTAGTTATCGGGTCCAACGGAATGCAGGGCCAGATTGTCACCCGCGATCTTTTAGAATCCGGGTATAAAGTATGTTGCGCCGATCTTTACAAGGAAGGGTCAGAAAAAAATTTGGCCAAGTTTAAAGATATGTCGTTTGCCACAGTTGATTTGCGTGAGGAAAAAAGCATTAAAAAATTACTGAAGGGGCTTGATGTGCCGATTGTCGTCAATTGCGCGGAGGGGGATTGGAATGATACTGTCTACAAAATATGCCTTCAGGAAAAAAAACACGTCATCGACCTTGGGTCTGATTTTGATATGACCAAAGACCAGCTTGATATGCACGATGCTTTCAAGAAGGCCAATCTGGTGGCCATTACCGGATGCGGTTCCACTCCCGGCATTAATAATGTGATGATGAAACACGCGTCGCAGTTTTTCAGCGAGATTGATACGATAGAGCTTGGTTTCGCGTGGGATTCCAATGTAAAAAAGTTTTACGTCCCTTTTTCCATGCCGAGTATTTTTTGGGAACTTACCGAGCCGGCTCCGCTCATGGAAGACGGGGTATGGCTTAAAAAAGATCCTAAGGGTTCTGAGATCACTCGGGAGTTCCGGGAAATCGGTTCGCAAAAATGTTATCTGGTTACCCATCCGGAGCAATACACTTTTTCCGTTGACTATGCGCATTTAAAACCAAAGAACATCAGATTTTATGGAGGCTTCCCTGATCACGCATTGGAAACATTAAACAAATTAATCGAACTCGGCTTTAATACGTATGATGAATTGCCGTTTGAGGACGACGTCCTTTGCCCGGTGGACGCGGTGGCGCGTATTCTTACCCGTCTGCCCCGCCCGGAAGAGTATAGTGAGAGGGAGAATCTCTGGGTGGAAGTGTCGGGAAAGGGTAAAGAAGGGAACATCCTTATCAAAAGAATGGAGTGCCTCGTATCGACGTTGCCTGGCTGGAATGAAGCGGGATGCAATATTGATACGGGCTTGCCAGCATCGATTATGGCCCAGATGATCCATGATGGCCGGCTTACCGCCCGCGGCAGTTTCGCGCCGGATATGGCGGTTCCGACGAATGAATTTTTCCAAGAATTAAAGAAAAAGGGAATGTCGGTTTGGGAAGACGGAAGGGAAATAAATTAACGATGTAATATTTTTACTTGGACGCAAAAACACCCAAAGGGGTGTTTTTGCTTCTTTACAAAACGCATTTAATTAGTTAAGATGCTTATATATTTGATGTAAAATTAACTAAAAAATAGTAACCTCTTTATACTATACAGAATATGAAACTATCAGAAGCTTTAAGAAAATGGGCTCCGCTTATCGTGCTGAGTTTCGCCCTGACCATCATCGTGCTCGATACGACGATCCTCAATGTTTCATTGAAGAATATTATCACAGACCTGCATACCGATGTGCTGAGTATCCAATGGGTAATTACGGCCTACTCCCTTATGCTGGCTGCCTTTACGATTACCGGAGGGCGTTTCGGCGACTTTTTTGGACGCAAACGGATGTTTATTTTGGGAGCTATTATTTTCGCCGTCGGATCTTTCATCGCTTCCATAAGTAATAGCGTGGGCATCATGGTTGTAGGCGAGGCTATTATTGAGGGGATTGGCGCGTGCCTGATGCTGCCGGCTACCACCTCATTATTAGTTTCCAATTATCAGGGCCGCGACCGCCAGCTTGCTTTTGGGATCTGGGGAGGGATTGCGGCAGCCTCCGCTGCCTTCGGTCCTATCTTCGGAGGATGGCTTACCACCTATTATTCTTGGCGCTGGGCCTTCCGGTTGAATGTGGGAGTAGCGCTTATTCTTGTGCTGGGTGCCTATCTTATAAAAGAAGCGCGTGATACTGAAGAAAAAATAACAATTGATTTTGTGGGTATTACCTTGTCAGCGCTCGGGTTGCTTTCTATTGTGTTCGGATTGATTGAATCCTCAACCTATGGCTGGTTCTTTTCTACCAAAGCCTTTATTGTATTTGGGCAAACGATTATGCCGGCCGGATATACTGTAGTGCCGTATTTCCTGGCGGCGGGAATATTCTTATTGGAATTATTTATCTTATGGGAAATGGGGATGCAAAAAAGCGGTAAAACGCCACTGGTATCACTGGCCCTTTTTAAAAATAAACAATTCACCGTTGCTGCTTCGGTTACCGCAGTATTGGCATTAGTCCAGACAGGGATCTTCTTTGCCATGCCAGTATTTTTGCAAGGAGTAAAGCATCTGGACGCGCTACATACCGGTTACGCCCTCTTGCCGATGACACTTTCACTATTATTTGCCGCGCCTTTTTCAGCTTACATCAGCAAGTATGTCAGGCCTAAACATCTTATCCAGCTTGGCTTCCTTATTAATATTGTCGGATTTTTATTATTACGCTCCGAGATAAGCATTGTGTCCAGCCAATGGGCGCTCGCTCCCGGATTTATCTTATTCGGAATCGGATCAGGATTTTTATTCTCGCAAACCACCAATATGGCCCTTTCTGCGGTTTCAGTCCAGGAATCCGGTGAGGCTTCCGGGGTTAATACGACGATGCGGCAATTGGGCGCGACACTCGGGGCGGCTATCTTGGGAGCCGTTTTACTTTCAGTTCTATCTTCTCATCTGATCAGCGGCATTCAGGCCAGCTCGGTAATCCCCGAACCATTAAAACCCGTTATCGTGCAGAATGTAAACCAGCAATCTTCTAATATTGAATTTTCCGGAACTTCGTCGTTATCAAGCCAAAATATTCCCCCTGCTATTACCAACGAAATCACGTCCCTGGGCAACCAGGCAACCGTAGACGGTAACCGTGAGATGCTTCTTTTTGCGGCGATGTTCGTCGTGTTCGGTTTGGCGCTTTCTTTCTTATTGCCTAATTCAAAAGATGTAGAAGTCGGTAAATCAATTGCTTCCGCCCACTAAATCAGATATTTTAAAAACCACCCGGGACACGGGTGGTTTTTTGTTTGACAGAACAATGGAAAGAATTAATATGAGATTAGCAGAAGCCCATCGCCCGAACCCAAGGGAGAGAAGAGATGGCCAGGAAGAGCTACGGTTCGCCGAAAGAGCCCGAGCCCAAGGCCGAAATCGAGATCGTCCCCAGGGTCGTGCCCGAGACGGCCGGCGTGGCGCAGCCCGTGACCAGTTCCTCGGTCGAGGAGCGTGTGATCGACATCGTCTGTGAAAACCTGGGGGTGAATAAGGAACAGGTTACCCGCCAGACCGCGTTCGTTGAGGACATCGGCGCCGACTCGCTGGACATCGTGGAGCTCGTGATGGAACTGGAGGAGCAGTTCGAGATCACGATCCCCGATGACCAGGCCGAGCAGATCAAGACGGTCGGCGAAGCGATCGACTATGTCGAGCGCGAGCAGGCTAAAAAATGAGGCACTTCGGATGCCTCGCCCGGAGTATTCTTGGCGAGGTTTTTATTTGACAGTAATCGTAAAAAAGAATATTACTAACGCAAGCTAAGCGACGGCTTGCTCTAGTCGCGTCCCTGAGAAGAAGGAGGGGGTATGGGATTCCCGGCGTTTCCCGACGTTACGATGAACCAGCAGTTGGTCGGCAGGAATGTGGTGGCCTGCCAGATCGGCCGGGCCAATAAGGATCTGGAAGACACCGAGTACTTCGGATCGGTCCAAGAGGCGGCCGATGCCATCGAGCGGTCTTTCATGGACATGCGCGCCAAGAGACTCTGGGTAGGTTCGCAACGTTCCTGTCACGAGGATTTGGCCCGATTGTTCCTCAAGCTGGGTTCACCCGTCGATGGAAGTACGAAAACTTCGACAGCTCGTGGGCGGTGGTCACCACCTTCGTCTTCGAAGACACGCTCGCCGCGGCTGAAGCGGAGCAGGGCCCGTCCTGACGCGTCAGGACGGGCTCATTTTATTTATAACTTCATTTTTTAATTTAAAATTTGATAATTCTTGGAAATTGGATAGTATTGTAGTAGTGAAATCAGTCTCTTGTTGGGAAGGAGGTCCTGATGAAAGCCGAAAGGCTGGATGATGTTCTTGAGCGATTCTACGCCGTGACGGTTTCCCGTTCTGTGTACGTGGTACAAATCACCTACACGGGAACTGGAGATCCGTATCTGCAGAAGATCGCCAAGGACGGAAAAAGTGAATTCGCGGTGGGTGAGAAGCTTCACCGCGGCACGATGGTTTCTGTCGGCATGCAGTTATACATGTTCGTTCCCGAAGGCGGGGGAATCACCTCGATCGAGCGCCAGCTCACCGGGGTGAATACCAGGTGGTGGGGAGAGTGCACCTCCGAAGTGGTTGCCCTCCTCCTGGATGGGAAGAGGGCGCTGGTCTGCCTGGATGCACAGGATTTGGTGTCGTGCGACCCGCGGTGGCTCGAAGGAACCATTGAAGTTCTCCGGGCTATCGGTGATAGCCATCCCCACTGTTCGATATCGCTCCACCCCGATTTTTGGCTCTTGCCGCCGGAGCAATGGCGGTAGTGCAAGCCCGCGGCTGGTTTCGACCAGCCGCGGGCCTTTTTTACTTCTGAGCGACGTAGGCGACAAAGGGTTAGCATCCTTTATTTTTTCGAATCCGCGTTGAGGATCTTGGTGAATTTTTCCGCCGATTGCAACGAGCTTTCATGATTATTTCATGAAAAAGAGTTAAACTTATCGCATGATGATCCTGCCGGTAGTGGAAATATTCTTGTTGATATCCGGAATTCTCGGGTTTGGTTTTTGGTTTTTATCTTTTTTCACTTCACTGGGACGCGGCCCGGAGAAATTCAACCTGCGGGGGCGGGTCAGTTTCAAAGATGAGAGTTTTTTACGGGCTTTGGAAGCTACTAGCCGTACTACGTTTGAACATGGCGGATTGCCGCAAATACTCAATAACGGGGACGGATTTTTCCCGGCACTTTTGAATGATATTGAGAACGCCAAAAAAACAATCCATATCACCGTTTTCATTTTGCGGCCGCATGACCCGATCGGCCAGCAGATATTGAGCGCTCTTTTACGTAAAGCCCAGGAGGGAATTGAAGTCCGGCTCCTGTTGGACAGCACCGGATCCAATACATTCTACAAAGCAAACCAGCTCCAGCTTGAGGAGGGCGGTATAAAAATAGTGTGGTTCCGCCCATTGCGGTTTGGCATCCTGACCCGCTATCACCGCCGCAACCACTGCCGGGCTTTTATCATTGACGGAAAATTCGGATACACCGGCGGCTCTGCCATCGGCCAGGAGTGGACGGGAGACGCCCAAGACAAAAAGCATTGGCGCGATGTAATGTTCCGGGTAACCGGCACCCAGGCGCGTGCGATCCAACGGGTGTTTAATACCTTATGGACTAATGCCTGCGGTGAAATCCTTACCGGCGAAGGGGTGTATCCGCCGATCGAGGAAGAAACCACGGAATCAAAATGGATCAGCCTTACCAGTTCGCCGGTGCTGGAAACAAATCTCCTGCGCAATGTGCTCTGGCTTTCGTGCATGGCGGCGCAAAAGGGCATTTACATCCAGAATTCTTATTTTTTTCCGAGTAAGTACATACGCCAAGTCTTCATCCAAAAAGCGCAGGAGGGGGTGGATGTTGTCTTGATAGTCCCCAATATTAATAATGATGAAAAATTAGTTTACTACGCCGGAAGATATTACTACGACCGGCTTCTTTCGGCGGGCGTGAAAATTTACGAATACCAGCCGACGATGATCCATTCCAAAAATTTCCTGGCCGACGATTGCTGGTCTATTTTAGGATCGGCCAATATGGATGTGCGGTCCGAGGAATTAAATGAAGAGAATGTATTATGTGTTTTGAGCGAATCTTTCGGTTTGAAAATGCGGAAGGAATTTAATATGGACCTGGAAAAATGCAAAGAAATTAATTTGGATCTCTGGCGGAAACGGCCGTGGCCGGAAAAGATACTGGAATGGGTGTGTAGTCTTTTAGGCCGCCAGCTGTAACGCCCTACCCCTGTAGGCGGTTTTTAGTTTGACAAGAATTTTTAGGAGAGTACACTTAAGGTATACCTGGGGGGTAGGTATTAAATAACCATACAACATGATTCCAGAGAATAAGAAAAAAGCACTGGTCAATTTCAAAAAAGCACAAAGCTCCATTTCAAAAATTATTGGAATGGTGGAGCAGGATGTCTATTGCGTTGATATTATGCAACAGAATCTGGCGGTGCTGGGGCTTTTAAAATCCGCGCATCAGATGTTGATGGAGAACCATCTTAATATGTGTTTTAAAAATGCTATGGGAAGTAATGATGAAAGAAAGAAACGGGAGATGACGCAGGAAATATTGAAAGTGACCAATTTATTTAATAAATAAACCTATGCAGGAAAAAACATATTATATAAAAGGGATGCACTGTGCGGCTTGTGAAGTATTAATTGAAAAGAAGTTGCTGGAAGTTCCCGGGGTGAAGTCCGTTCAGGCTTCAACCGGCAAAGGCCAAGCCGTGATTGAGTACGAAGGCCAGCAGCCTAATGTGCATGTCTTAAACGCCATTTTTAAACCAGATAATTATACGTTTTCCGAAGTTAAAAAGCAGGAATTATCTGAAGAAGGCAAGCCAATTAATAAGACGCTTCTTGGATTTATCATCGCTATTTTTGTTGTCATCGCATTCTTGTTGTTGGATAGAGCCGGCCTTTCCGCCTTTTTAAATGTCGGATCTAATTCATCACTGCTTGCCTTTTTTGGATTCGGATTACTGGCCGGCCTTTCCAGCTGCGCGGCATTGGTTGGCGGAATCGTTCTATCGATGTCAAAGCAATGGCACGAGCTTTATGCCGATGAACAAAATTCCTACAAAAAATTCCAACCCCATATATTATTTAATATTGGTCGGGTCGCTTCTTATGCGCTAGGCGGCGCATTATTGGGATTGATTGGCAGCCGTTTGCAAATATCACTGGGCTTTGTAGCATTTTTAGTCATCGCCGTTTCTATTTTCATGATGGGCCTCGCGCTCCAAATGCTGGAAGTAAAAGGATTTTCCAGATTCCAGTTTTCGATGCCCAAATTTATAACCCGTTATGTAGCCAACGAAAATAATTTCAAAGGGAAATACATGCCGTTGGTGATGGGGGGTCTAACATTCCTGCTTCCGTGCGGATTTACGATTACGGCCCAGACAATTGCTTTATTGACGGGTAGCGCCATGCAGGGAGCCTTGATCATGGGAGCTTTCGCCTTGGGCACCGCCCCGGTGCTTTTGCTAATCGGATTATCCAGCACAACATTTTTCTCCCGGCCGCATCTATCGCTTACTTTTTCCAAAGTCGCCGGATTTTTAGTATTATTTTTTGCTCTGTTTAATATTTCAAACCAGATGGATGTTTTGGGATTCGGTTTGGGTAGTCTCACTTTGAATAATCAGAGCCAGACGCAAAGCCAAAATGCGATCGGTTTGGCGCCGATGGTTGACGGCAAGCAGTTATTGCAAATGACCGTGCGGTCAGTTACGTATGAGCCAGGTTCTTTCAAAGTAAAAGCTGGAGTTCCGGTGCGCTGGGAAATCACTTCATCGGGCGAGCCAGGCTGTGATGCCGGAGCGCTGGTTTCCAATCTTCTGCCGGGCGGGTCGGTGTATCTGGATCCGAATAAGGGCAAAGTAACGGTTGCGGAATTTACGCCGCAGAGCGCAGGCAACTATAAGTTTACCTGTCCTATGGGAATGGTCCGGGGAAATATCCAAGTCGTTAATTAATGTAGCGCAAACTTATGATCTCAAAAACCTACGGCATAAAAGGCATGCATTGTGCTTCGTGCGCAAGCGTAATCGAGCTAACACTTAAAAAAGTCCCGGGGGTTGTTTCTATAGAGTCTAATTATGGCACAGAAACCATCAAAGTTTCTTTTGATGAGAAAAAAATCAGTGCTGAAGATCTTTCTAAAAAAATAGAGCCATTGGGGTATTCGATAATAATTCCAAGCAAGGAAAATGTTTATATGGCCAGTCCTGCCTTCGCTAAAGCTATGGCGGGCGATGCAAAAAAAGAAAAGCTGGAAGAAATTGCAAAACAGAGAAATTTAGTTTTGTCGGCCTTGCCATTGGCGGTTATCAGTATTTTTATTATGGGTTGGGATTTGTTGGCGCAATTTAAGGTAGCGCCAATGCCATCGTATGCGGTTTCGGAATTCTTTCATCATTTACTGCCGATCATGGCAACGTATATGTTATTTGTGGTAGGCAAGCCGTATCTCTTGGGATTTTACCGGTTTTTACGCTATGGCAAAGCCAATATGGATTCACTGATCGGTATCGGAACGTCAGTTGCTTTCTTATATAGCTTTATCCTTACTGCTTTTGAAGAACCGCTGGGTCGTTTTATCAACGTCAGTCACACTTACTATGACGTTACAATTGTGGTCATTACGTTTATCGCCCTGGGAAAGTATTTGGAGGTACGGTCAAAATTAAAGACCGGCGATGCAATTGAAAAATTATTGAATCTGCAGGCAAAGACCGCGCTGGTGATCCGCGACGGAAAAGAAACGGAAATTTCTATAAATGAAGTGGTGCATGGAGATTTGATTATTGTAAAACCTGGCGCAAAAATCCCGGTTGACGGCGTTATCACTGAAGGCACTTCCTTTATCGATGAAGCTTTGGTAATCGGCGAGCCGATGCCAAAAGAAAAAAATGTTGGCGATACGGTAATTTCCGGAACTTTAAATACCAATAGCACGTTTACGTTTAAGGCGACGAAGGTCGGGTCCGAGACTCTTTTGGCGCGCATTGTAACCATGGTGCAGGAGGCGCAGGGAAGCAAGGCGCCAATCCAAGCCCTGGCTGATAAAATTTCCAGTGTCTTTGTGCCGATTGTTTTGGTGATCGCTTTTGTTTCGCTGGCGGTGTGGTTGACGGTGGGTACGTACTTTTTGGGATTTTCCCAAGCACTCTCATATGGATTAACTTCATTTGTGGGAGTTTTAGTGATTGCTTGCCCGTGTGCATTGGGCCTGGCTACCCCGACGGCCATTATCGTGGGCGTGGGCAAGGGAGCTCGCGAAGGGATTTTAATTAAAGATGCCGCAACACTGGAAAAGCTCCATAAGGTAACAACCGTGGTGATGGATAAGACCGGAACCATAACCCGCGGCAAGCCTGAATTTGCCGGAATTAAAAATTATTCCCTCCTTCGCCAAGGCTCCGGAGGGCAGGCGAAGTTGGGTGACGCGGAAGTCATCTCTATTCTTGCGGGTCTGGAAAAAAAATCAGAACATCCCATTGCCCATGCGATTTTGGAATATGCCAAAGAAAAGTCAATTGAAGCCGCGGACGTTGAAAAATTCGAATCGGTAAAGGGCAAGGGGTTGAAGGGAATAGTTGGGGCAATAGAATATTTCGCGGGGAATATAAAACTTATTTCTGATCTCAAGATTAAGTTTGATGCCAAAAGCATTGAAGCGGAAACATTGCAGGGGAAAACGCCGGTAATCTTGGCGACAGCCAAAGAGGTAGTGGCGGTGGTGATGGTTGCCGACACGGTAAAGCCTGAAGCAGTGGAAGCAATACAAAATCTGCATAAGCTGGGAATTAAAACCGTAATGCTGACAGGTGATAATGCAAATACTGCCAGTGCAATTGCCAAGCAGGTCGGCATTGACCAGGTGTTCGCCCAAATATTACCCGAAGATAAACTGAATAAAATCAAAGAGTTACAGGCCGGAGGAAATCTGGTAGCGATGGCGGGAGATGGCGTTAACGACGCGCCGGCGCTGGCCCAAGCCGATGTGGGTATTGCCATGGCAACCGGAACCGATGTTGCCATTGAAACCGCCGGCATCACATTGCTTTATGGCGATATTTCAAAAATCGTCAAAGCTATCAGGCTTTCGCGCATTACGATGCGGGGAATCAAGCAGAATTTATTTTGGGCGTTTATTTATAATCTTGTGGGAATTCCGCTGGCGGCCGGATTATTTTTTCCGTTGTTCGGCTGGCTATTGAATCCGATCTTCGCGGGCCTGGCCATGGCGTTCTCTAGTGTGTCGGTGGTATTTAATTCGCTCCGCATTAAGGTCAAAAGAATATAACGCACTTTAAAAACCGCCGTATAAGGGCGGTTTTTTGTTTGATAATTTTTTAAATTCAGGTAAGATCGATACAGTGTCACCTAGTCTTTTCGGAGCGAACAGATCATGCATTACCCCAGAACGATTTCGGAGATCTCTCAGCGTATCATCGAGTACGATGAGAACGCCCTCCGGCAGATGGAGAAGGCGGACCGGACGCTGTTTTCCCAAGGGATCTTCCGCCCCGACCAGTTCCCGGCCTACCTGCTCTGGATGATGGGTGAGGCGGAAGGCTTCTCGGACCGCGAGAAAGCCGCCCGGTGGCACGGCTGGGTGTTCGGGAAGGTGGATGGTATCCCTAGCCTGGAGCTGATCGCGCTGGGCAGGATCCGCGATCTGGTCCGTGCGGATAAAAAAACAGCAGATCCGCCGCCCTGGAACGCTTTCACCCCGGCGGGAGGATGACGGCAAGGCCCGTTCTGATTGTATCAGGGCGAGCATTTTTGTTTAAGCGATTTTTACCGCGGCCTTGGTATAAAAAAAGAAAAGGGGTAAGATAGTAATTATAAAAGCCCATGAAAAAATTTTATACTTTCATCGCCCTAATTTTCTTGGTTGTCGCCGTGGTGTTTACAGTGAATTTTTCAGTACACCTGTTTTCGGCTCCGTATATTTACCAGAGGAATTCACAAATTCCTAATGCAGAGGCGGCCATAATATTAGGTGCGTCAGTGATTTCCAATGCTACGCTTTCCCCGATCTTAAAAGACCGCACTAATACAGCCATCCAGCTATATAACACAAAAAAAATAAAAAAGATTCTGGTATCGGGGGATAACGCCGAGGTAAACTATAATGAAGTCGATCCGGTGCGCCGATATCTTTTAAGTAAGGGAGTATTGGACCAGGACATTTTTTTGGATCACGCCGGATTTGATACCTACAGTACGATGTACCGGGCTCGGGATATTTTTCAGGTTTCCTCGGTACTCATTGTGAGCCAGTCATTTCATTTGCCCCGGGCAGTTTTTATTGCCCGGAAATTAGGAATCGATGCTTACGGGGTCAGCGCCGATGGCGGGCATATCCTGTTTGCCAATTACCTGCGCGAAGTGTTCGCCAATGAGAAAGCGATGTTTGACTTGATAACCAATGCCAAACCCAAATACCTGGGCCAGCGGATACCGATAACCGGCGACGGGAGAAATTACCAATAACTATTCTAAGAAATAATTTTTAGAACCGTCCTGAAATTAATACAACTAACTTTTAATTTTATGAAAAACACAACCATTACTAAAGTTCTGGCCGTTCTCGCGATAGCGGTTTCTTTGGTTCCTTTTAGCGTCAAGGGAGCGACGCTGCAAGAAATTCAGAACCAGCTTAATCTTTTAAATAATCAATTAGCCCAGTTGCAGGGGACAGGTTTTTCACAAGGAACTCCTGCGGCTTGCATCAGTATTACGTTCACCCGAAATTTACAACGAGGGAGCGCCGGCCAGGACGTGGTCTGCCTGCAGTCGGTATTAAACCGTGACGCGCAAACCCAGGTGGCAGTATCGGGATCCGGTTCGCCCGGCCGGGAGACATCGATTTTTGGCATGGCTACCCGGAGTGCCGTTATAAAATTCCAGGCAAAATACGGGATTTTGCAGACCGGTACTGTGGGTCCAGTAACGCGCGCAAAATTAAATGCTTTGCTTTCCTCTTTTAAAACAACAGCGGTAAATCCAGTCCAGAATCCGGCACCGGTGGCTACCGCTCCAACCGTGGCTCCGCCGCTGTCGCAAAGCGACATGACAGTTGCGGCTATCGGCAAAGCAGCTCCGGCAGTGATTTCTATTGTGATTACCAAGCAGGTTCCGGAATACCAGGTTGTCTACCAGGATCCCTTCGGCAATGGGCTTTTCCAAGTGCCGACGTACCAGCCGACAGGAAGAATGGTGGAGCAGCGCTTGGGAGCGGGGACAGGTTTTTTAGTAAGCCCTAACGGATATATCGTTACTAATAAGCACGTGGTCTTCGATGACCAGGCCACGTATACCGCCACGCTGGCCAGCGGAGTCCAGCAGCCGATCCGCATCATCCAAAAAGACGCGCAAAATGATATCGCCGTGGTAAAAATTGAAGGTAGCGGTTATCCGGCCATCTCGCTCGGAGATTCTGCTTCCTTGCAATTAGGCCAGCCGATCATCGCGATCGGCAACGCGCTGGGGCAATTTTCCAATTCGGTTTCTTTAGGAATCGTTTCCGGATTAAACAGGACGATTAATGCTTCAGATAGCACGGGTAATGTAGAAACGTTGACGGGAGTGATCCAGACCGACGCCGCTATTAATCCGGGGAATTCTGGGGGTCCCTTGTTGGATTTGCAAGCCCGGGTGGTGGGGGTTAACGTTGCCACCGTGCAGGGGTCGAGCAATATCAGTTTTGCCATTCCGATTGACGCGGTTAAAAACTTGATAAAATCCGCCGCGGGAATTTAATAATAAATTCATGAAGATAGGGGATAATGGAAGAGCTAATATAATTAAAATGCTTTTCCTTTAAGATTATGGAATCATCTTACAATTCTCCAGCCACTAAGCCCTTGTACCGGGGTGTTCAAATTGCGTGGTACATACTTGGCATTGTTGAATTCTTGATTGTCGTACGTTTTATCTTCAGATTATTGGGCGCTAATCCGGCCTCGCCTTTTGTAAATCTGATTTATAATCTGACCCAGCCCTTGGTTGGGCCGTTTGTAGGTATTTTCCCCCGGATTGCATCGCAGGGATTCGTTATTGAATGGAGTTGCCTAGTTGCCTTGCTCGTATATTACTTTTTAGTGTGGGCGATTGTAAAATTATTTTTGATCAGCAAACCGGTTTCTACGCCCGAAGCAGCGCAAAAATTAAACAGGGAAGAAGAAAAATAGAAATTTCTGAATACATATAAATAAAGAGCCGCCAGGAGATAGAATCTCTTGGCGGCATTGCGTTGTTGGTCCCATCAGTTGTTACTGCGGGGTTTCGGCGGCGGGCGCTTCGCCGTTGCCCAACGGCGTGCCGGGCCCCAGCGTCTCGGCCGCGGCTTGGCCGTCGAGCGTCGCGTCCGCCGGCGTCTCCGAAGTGGCGTCCGGCGCGGGCGCTTCGTCGGCAACCTTCTTTTTGCGGCTGGTGGCGCGCTTGGGCTTGGCCGCCGTCGTGCTGCTGCCCACGCTGACGGTGATGGTTTTGGGGTCCACGCCCCCCACCCACTCGAACGTGGTGACGTCGTACATGCCGAACGTCATTTTGTTGCCCGGCCTGGCGCTGCACAGGCCGTGGTTCTTGCCCGCCTCGGTGAAGAGGTCCAGCGCCTTGTCGGGACTGAGGCCGGAGTCCAGGTTTAGGTCCAGGTAGCCGGCGATGCACCATCGCGGCCACTTGGGGCGGACGATGCAGACCGCGCTGCCATTGTTGTTGTTGGCCGCGCCGCGCCGCTTGTCCACCACCCACTCGGCCGGTTTCCCGTCCGGGCCGAAGATGGTGAAGTGCTCGTCGCGGAACTCGATCATGCCGAAGAACGAAGTGTTCTTCGTGGAGAAGGTGACCTTCTCCGTTTTGCCGCTGCCGTACTGGATCGCGCAGCCGGCGGCGACCAGGGCCGCCGAGAGGTTCTCGACGGGGATGACGGCGGGGCCGACCGGTACGTCCTTTTCGTAGCTGCGCCCATAGGCCTTCATCCAGGCCCGCTCCTCGATCCGCATGTCGGGCGCGATCTCCAGCTTCTGGCCCGTGAAGATGGAGTCCAACGCCCCCCCACTCATGCGGTCGCAGAGCAAGGGCTTGCGGCCCTTGAGGCAGAACTTGAACACCGCCACCCGACGCGTGGTCATGATGGGGCTTTCGTACATGGTGGCGATAGCGCTCTCGTCGAGCGCCGGCAGTTCCAACACAGCAGGCTCGGACATAGGTTCTCCCGGTGCTAGGTGCTATTCAGGATTCGCTGGCGTCGCCAGACATTCATCCTGAAACTGGTTTTGAGGCTAACATACTATGTTCCGTCTGTCAACGCAATTAATTGACAAGTGATAATTTATATGATAGGAGCAATCTATCTGAAGCTCGCTATGTCGGCGGGCAATAAGTGCACCTTGAAAAGAAAGGACGGTTTCGCCAATGAGCGTTTACCAGATCCCGGGCGTTGCTGTGGAGGTCTATCACGAAAAAGACCTCGTGGCGCCCGAAGCAGACGGCTACGTCGGAGACTTGGCTTCCGGATCGGTGACGATCCTGGCCGAGGTGGCCGACGACGCCGACTGGACGGTCGCGTTCTTCCGGACGGGAGATGATAACTTCCTGCCCCAGAAGGACTGGAACCGTGACCCGGATGACATCCCCCAATTGAATGAGGAGGGCTACGAAGAGGCCCACGCCAAGCAGAAGCGGCGCTTCGATTTCTTGTCGAGTCGCGACAAGGACTCCGAGGGCGTCGTCTTCGGATCCCGCTTCGGCCTGGATCTCTTCGCCTACGATGGTCCTCTCCTCAACAAGACCTCCTATCCGGCTAACACGCTGTGCCTCGGCCAGTACGTGCGGCTGGCAGGAAGGCTGACCGGCCATGTGCACGTGTGGGAGGTGGCCGTCATCAGCCAGGGTAGGCAGTTCTTCCTGACGGTGCAGCGCCGACAGGACCTGCTGGCCTGTTCCGGGTACAAGGGCAGACTCTGTTTTCCGGGCGTCGGCAAACACAAGCACCTGGGAACGGTTCTGGTGAATCTCGCTCCCGAGGGACTGCCGCTGATTCCCGCCCCCGACACCCTCTTTCCGCCTGAGCCGAGTATCGACGGGCTCCGGCGCAACGAAGGGATGGTGGAGAGCTGGCACGATGCCCGCAACATGGGCAAGATCGTCACCGCTCAGGGCTGGGCGCGGGTGCACTGGACGGAGGCGCCGCCGAGCCCCCGGCTGCGCTACCTGGGCCAAGGTCAACGGGTCAGGTTCTCGAACCTGGCCAAGGCTCAACGCAACCCCAAGACCGAATACCGTCCGGGCCGCAAGCCCAAGTACACGCTCGATGCCTTCGGGGTCGAGCCGGTGTCGTGATGTTTCGGCGAACAAAAGGCGGGTTCAACCGTCGTTAGGGTCGCAGGGCCGGACACACAGGAATGTGTGCTGGTTCTGCGATTTTTTTTGCCTGATGATTCGGCTTGGTTACGTAGAGTTGACTTCTCCGTTGCAGGTTACCGGGCGGTGTAAACCGTCATGGTTTTAGCCAGGGCATAGTTCCATTCAGTAGTTATTCGTACGGGGCGGAGTAGTCCGCCATTACGGTGCTCAAGCTCTGCAACGTTCCGTGCAGTAAATCGCGGAATACCAGCTTGTCCGGCGGAGTATTTCGCCAACGATTCGGTGGTGTTGTGTTGAGTTAGGCGCACCCGCCCTCAGCAAGTTTTCGGGCGGAGTAGTCCGCCATCGATGAATTTACCATGGCGCAGCGAGCCCGAGCGTGTCGCTGTTGCGCACATCTTTGGGCGGAGTAGTCCGCCATGAAGTTTTAGTAAAGCGTAGTTCACCTCATCGTAAGTAAGCCATTGTAGAGGGCGGAGTAGTCCGCTGTTATGATAAAGTTGAGTCAGGTTGCGCGCTAGTGAAGCTTCGCGCACCACCACCGACTTACCTTACCGGCGGCGTAGACCGTCATCGACCTGCTGCGGTTAGGTAAAGCTTACTACAGTTAAGCAAGCCTCGTGTCCGGTCTTGGGCGGCGTACGCCGCTGTTAGGCAAGTGCCATCGTGGCGTATCGTGCTGCGTAATTAGTCCCGGTGCAGGGCGGAGTAATCCGTCATTGATAACGTATGGTGGGGTTCTGCCAGCTGTCGTATCCTGCTCTTCGATGGGCGGAGTAATCCGTCATTAGTCATTTCTCTTGAGTAGCGTCAGGTAGGACGGTTCGGCGTTACGGGCGGAGTAATCCGTCATTATTGGGTATGATGCAGCTGGGTAAACTAAAGCAGCTTATCTCAAAGGGCGGCATAGCCGCTATTACAAGTTCATAGGACAGTCGTCAAACGCTGTCCTTTTTTATTTTGGCGAAATTGATTTGTAGGAGGTTTTGTGTTACATTGGGAATTCATTGGATAGGTTCTTTGACATTTCCCTTAGCTACGGTTTAGTCCACCAGGATTAAGTACACTTGCGGACGGAGTAGTCCGTCATGATTCTTGGGGTTGAGTAAAGCATCTTAAGGCATTGCTGAGCCACCTCTCGGGCGATGTACGTCGCCGTTACCTAGTATGGCGTAGCTCCCTCCTTCTTAGTAGGTTTAGGGGCGGAGTATTCCGTCGTTAGACGTCGTGGCGTGCTGTAACGTGTAGTACTCCAGGATTTCCTACTCAGCGCTATCCGGCGAAGTAGTTCGCCAATATTCATGCCAGAGCAATGTCAGCTAACGCAGGATCGAGTACCGGGCGGCGTCGACCGCCATGATTTGACGTACGGTGTCGTAATATCTTCCACGTCTACTTGCCCGGTGGAGTATTCCGCCATGAATACTACGTGCAGTTAAGTGCCGTACGGCAACCCTTGGTGCCGGGCGGCGTAGCCGCCATGATTGAGGCTCGGTAGAGTAACGTCAACCAGCTTAGAACTCGGGTTAGCGGCGATGTAGATCGTCATGCTGATGAGACCGGGGTAAAGCATCGTGGCGTCTGGTCCGCCAAAGCGGCCTGGAGCAGTCGGCAGAGTATTCTGCCATGGATCTTTGCCAAGGTTGGGTTAAGTAGGGCGTGCCAAGTTAGTGTATCGGGCGGAGTATTCCGCCATCGATTGGGCTTGCCAGGGTGTGGTCCCTTATCGTATCACGCCACGTCCTTTTGGGCGGAGTAATCCGCTATTACTCAGCGCAGAGTTTCGTGAATCCCGCTAGCGCGCCTTGCCGCTGTGGACGGTGTACACCGTTATTATCGGGCAGAGTTAGTCGCCGCGGCCTCCTCTACGGCCTGGAAAGTCGCACCCGCACTTAGGGCGGAGTATTCCGTCATTGATTCTAGACAGCTCTTACAGGCTGTCTTTTTGTTTGTATAAAACAGGGATTTTTATAACAATAATAATCAATTGACAAAGGATATTTTTGATGTTAAATTAAGCGCGCTTCGTTAGACCTGCCCTAGGGCGAGTCCAGCGATGAAGACCTTTGATAATTAGCACGGACATCCTCGAATCAACGGAGACAGCCAACCACTCTATTAGCGGGAGGAGTGTATGCCGACGGACAGATTGAAGTTCGACACGCCGGGGCTATTGTCCCATTTCCCCCTCACCGACAAAATCACTGTTCCGCGTCCCATTCAACGGGATGCGATGCGGGCGTTGGCGGAGGGGAAGTGGCTTCAGCAGCTTCCAACGGGGACGGGCAAGACGGCGCTGGAATATGCTGCCGCCTCGTATGCCCTGAGCAAACTGGAACCGGGCGAGACGGTTGTGTGGATCGCGCCGTCCCGGGCAGTGGTCGCGCAGATCAAGGAAGAGCATCCCGATGTGCGGGTGGTCTTCGGTCAACATGACCACGTCTGTCCTTGGGCCCACGAGGGCTTCGAGGAAGAGCCGAAAAACCCGGTCCAGCGGCACGAGTTGCCCGTGCTGGCCGCCAATCCGGATGTGCCGCGCGTTGACGAAGTGCCGTACATGTTCCACAAGAACTGTCCGCACTACGTTGATCAGAAGACCGGCCAAGTCAAGGATCCGTCCGCGGTTCCTTGTCCGTACTACCAACAGACCTACGAAGCCAAGAAAGGTGGCGGCATCGTCGTCATGACCATGTCCGCCT
Source organism: Candidatus Parcubacteria bacterium (assembly GCA_019658985.1). Taxonomy (GTDB): domain Bacteria; phylum Patescibacteriota; class Minisyncoccia; order Minisyncoccales; family Staskawiczbacteraceae; genus VGLO01. The sequence goes on along the minus strand of JAIFWS010000001.1, from coordinate 12,083 downwards.
ACACGTACATCATGCTGTTTGGCAACAAGCAGGATGGCGACGTGTATCAGACCGCCTACGGCCGCGTGCCAGTGCTGATCGTTGACGAAGCTCACCAGTGGCCGGATGTCATCCGCTACACGTTGAGTTACACGATCAGTAACTACCACGTCAGCCAGGCGATCGCCCTTCTCGAACGCATTCACGCACCGGAAGCGCCGATCCTGAGGCGTTTCTTGGAAGCAATGAATGAGATTGCCCACAGCGAGGATCGGCAACCCGATCGGGAGTATCTGCTCGAGGGTGACCAGATTGAGAAGCTACTAGAAATCCTCGATGAAATCGAACCCGGTATCATTGAGGGCGAGAGAAGACGGGCAGCGATCGAGGCGGGGCATCTCAAAATGCCAACCGACTTCCGTGCTGTCAGGGATCTGGAACGCCTGACGCGGGATCTCCGGCGATATGGCCATACGATGAGGTTTGGCATCCCGGTGAAGAACGATGACGACGAAGTCATCCGTCGGCCGCTCAACTACACCTGTTCGTTCTTCCAGATCAAGAAGGGAAGGGAAAGAGTCGAGTATCTGCTCAGGCTCCACTGCCATTACGTGGCTGGCCTGATCATCAAGAGGCTGGCTCCTCCCACCACCCTCTGCTTCTCGGCCACGATCGGCCAAAACGCCGACCACTTCCGCTACGAAACGGGTCTGCGCCTGCAGATGCACTCGGCTCCGTCGCCATTCCCGGCGACCAACCGTCGCATCATGGTGCCTTGCGACGTGGACGATCTCTCGCGCAAGCAGGACATGTCAGGGAAGAAAAAACGGAGAACGTTGCGAGCCATCGCCAATGGCTGCGCACGCCTGGCTGAGCAAGACATCCGTAGCCTCGTGCTCCTGGTGTCGAACAAAGAACGTGAACAGTGTATCGCGTTCTGTGAACAAGCGGGTCTGGAAGTCGTGACCTATAACGGTCACATGCCGGCTAAGGAGGCCGCGCGACTCTTCAAGGACGGGCAGGGCCAAGTGCTGATCGGGTGCATGGCGCACTACGGCACGGGCTTGGATTTGCCGGACGGTCTAGCTGGTGCGCTGTGGCTCCTGCGCCCGGGGTATCCCGATCCGGAGAGTGCGGTTGCGCAATTCGAACAACAGCGCTATGGAAAGGGGGCTTGGGTTCGGACGAGGGCGCGCGTTGTCCTGCAGACTCTCCAGGCTCTCGGCCGTAACATCCGAAGCAAGGATTGCAAGGGTGTGTCTCTGCTGATGTCCGAAGGGTTCCGGGAACTCGTTTTCCACAACCTGCCGCCGGAGTTGCAGGCCCACGGCGTCTACATCGGCGACCGGGATCTGGAAGAGTGTCTCGGGGAGGCCGAGGATCTGCTCGTCGACTGAGCAGGCCTGGGTAGACAAATGATCGCGGCGCCGAAGTACAGCAATGTCTTCGGCTCCGTGATTTTTATTAGATTTCTTATTTGATTAAGAAATCGCCTTAAGTTATATTATTTGGAATATGCAAGTGCTATAACTTAAGGCGGCCCGTTGCGGGCTACGTCTTAGTTGCGTGTTTGTTCAGTGAAGAGCGGAGTAATCCGCTGTCGATATTTAGTTAGGCAACGCGCAGTAGCTTGGAGCTAGCTAGCGGGTGGAGTGATCCGCCGTTAATGGCAAGGTCCGATGGCGTGTGATCCAGCTTAGTGCTGCATGCACGGCGGCGTATGTCGTCGTTATATTTGGTGGGGTGGAGCTAAGCTTCCTAAGGCGGAGTCTACCCGGCTTCTGAGCGGAGTATTCCGTTATGCAATTCAAGGCGGTGTGCGCCAACGTATCGTGGCGTAACCCGACATGCGCGGCGGAGTATTCCGTCGTTACCTATCTGGCGACACATGGCAGTCAACCGTACATTGTGATTGTCGGGCGGAGTACTCCGCCATTAATGGGGTTTACCTCATTATGGTGCAGTGGGTTAAGCCACAGTATCGGGCGGAGTATTCCGTCATGATTAGGTTAGGTTTAGTGGCGCGGAGTCAAGCCAGGTATCTTTTCTGGCGGCGTATGCCGTCGTGGTATTCTTGTAACGTGGAGTAGCCAACTGCACGTTAGTTTTGCCGGGCGGAGTAATCCGCCGCGATTAGGCAAGGTACCCTAGCTCATGGTAACTTAGTTTGAAGGGCGGCGTACGCCGCCATGAAAGCAAGAGCAAGCTGTGAATCGGCATGGTTTACTGCGATCCGCTATGTTCTTGTTCGGGGCGGAGTATTCCGCCATGCATTGGCTGCGGTATCGTCCCGTGTAGTCAACTGTCGCTTTGCGACCTCACGCGTCTCTAAGTTACGGGCGGCGTACGCCGCTATTATTTGGCAAGGCCAGGTCTAGCAAGATCGGGCTTGGTCAGGTATTGGGCGGAGTACTCCGCCATAAATCTTGGTTAAGTCTGTCACGGTGCCGCAATCTTCTCCCGCGCTTCACGCCCGGCAGAGTACTCTGCCATGAATTCTCCTGTGCATCCGTCGAGCTAAGCTAGGCGGAGTGAGGTAATGCTAGTTCCGGGGCGGTGTAAACCGTCAAGGGAATGGTTATCCTGTGGTCTGCTCACGTAATGTCGAGCCTACTGTTGCCTGGCGCCTGGCGGAGTAGTTATGGCCTTGCGAGGTAAAGTCAGTTCTAGCGCCGGTATAGTGAGCGAGCGGAGTATTCCGCTATGAAGTCACGGTCTTGTGAGGTGAAGCCAGTCCTAGTGCCAGTATAGTGGATGAGCGGAGTACTCCGCTGTCGATGAGCTTTCGTGTCGTGTGGCAATGTCTGGTAAAGCGCTCTTTTGCCTAGTCGTGGGTGGTGTATGCCGCCATGACAACAGAGCTGAGCTAGGTTTTGTACGACTCTCTCCGCTGTCGGTGTGTCCCGCTGTCCGACGGCGTGCGCCGTCTTTAAGGATACTCATGCTTCCGCACGGTATCGTCTAGTATCGCGTCACGATGCGATGGGCGGAGTTATCCGCCATTAATCTGCCTACCTTCGGTTTAGTTTGCTCAGGTGTCCCGCTCTTTAGTTAGTCTGCGCGATGGGCGGAGTATTCCGTCATTATTACAACGTCCGGCATGGTGGTGCATAGCGCCTCATCTTGAACCGAGGGGCGGAGTAGTCCGTCGTTAAGGCTTCAATAATCCCTTTGTAAAGAAGGGATTTTTTATTGCTGCAAAATATTATCCACAAATATTGTAGAAAAAAAATTGACAGATGCTGCACATAAACTATAATGATTGATATGGAAGTTATTCCGATACTAAAACAATTGGGTTTCTCGGACAAGGAAATAAAAATTTACCTTGTCCTGCTGGAACAGGGCCCTTCTTCGGTCCGTACTCTGGCTTCTTTTAGTAAGATAAACCGCGGCACTACCTATGATATTTTAAAGTCTTTAAAAGAAGGCGGTTTGGTTAGTTACTATCACAAAGATACTAAACAATTTTTTGTTGCCGAAAATCCGGCCGCCCTGCAGAAAACACTGGCGCAGAAAATAGAAAATCTTGAATCTGTTAAAAAAGAGTTGACGGATGCCATTCCGGAACTTACATCGCTCTTTAATAAATCTCCTGATAAACCGGTGGTGAAATACTATGAAGGTTTTGCGGGATTGAAGGCGGTCTTATCTGATGTGCTAGAAATAACAGAATCCTCGAAAGAAAAAAACTATTCCGTTTTTTCTTCCGAAGCCATCCGCGAATACATTTACAAAGCTTTTCCCGATTTTACAAAACAACGCATCAAAAGAAAAATCCGTATCAAATCAATCGGTATTGGCCACAAGGGATCGGTGGCGGAATTAGCAGAAAAAAAATCCTTGAGTGTCAAAAAAAGTTCACCGACCTACATTTTAATCTACCCTGGCAAAGTGGCCATGGTTTCCGCGACTAAATCAAAACAGCCCTTGGCCCTGATCATCGAGGACGAGGCTTTGTTTGCCACGCAGCAGCAATTATTTAATTTTATTTGGGAATCATTATAATATGTGTGGGATTATCGGCTACATTGGTAAAAAGCAAGCGTTGCCGCTCCTCATGGACGGATTGCGCCATGAAAGTTATCGCGGATATGATTCCAGCGGGGTAGTGGTTTTTGATCATGATAATGTTACGTTAGTGAAAGCAACGGGAAAATTGGAGAAGCTGGAAGAAAAAATCCAAGGGATGGATATTCCTGGGAAAATCGGCCTTGGTCACACGCGTTGGGCAACGCATGGCGGTGTCACCGAAGAAAATGCCCATCCGCACGCTGACTGCAAACAGAATATTTTTGTTATCCATAATGGGATTATCGAAAACTACCAGCAGATTAAAGATGAGCTGCAAGCAAAAGGCCATCGGTTTATTTCAGAGACCGATACCGAAGTGCTCTCTCATCTCGTCGAACATTTTTTTACCGGAAATCTAGAAGAGGCAGTGGGTAAGGCGCTGGCGCAAGTAAGGGGAGCGTATGGAATCGCCGTTATTGCCAAGCAAGACCCAGATAAAATCGTGGTGGCCCGTCTTTCTGCCCCAATTGTCATTTCAGTCAATAACGATGGAGGATTTATCGCCTCTGATCCTGGCACCATCCTTTCCCATTCTAATAAAATGATTTTTCTGGATGATGGCGAAATTGCCATTGTAACCGGAGAGGGATGTAAAATTACCGATCTGAAGAATAATGCCAAGGATAAAGTGGCAACAGAAGTCGAATGGACGTTGCAGGAAGCAGAGAAAACGGGATACGCGCACTTCATGCTTAAAGAAATCATGGAGCACCCGGCCAGCTTGGAAAATGTGTTGCGCGGCAGATTATTGATGGATGAGGGAGGCGTGAAACTGGGCGGATTGGAAAGCATACAGGATAAGTTGCGTGATATTAACCGTATCCAGATTATTGCCTGCGGCGGTTCGGCTTATGCTGCCCAAGTGGGTGAATATATGCTCGAAGAATATGGAGGTATTCCGACGGAAGTTGAAATCGGTTCTGAATTCCGTTATCGAAAACCGGTGTTTGACGGCCACACGCTCTCTATTTTTATTTCCCAATCCGGCGAAACCGCAGACACGTTGGCAGCCCTTAAGGAAGTGAAAGAGCGGAAGGGTTTGAGTTTGGGAATTGTTAATGTGGTCGGTTCCACGTTGGCCCGCCAGATGGATGCCGGAGTTTACACTCATTCCGGTCCGGAAATCGCCGTAGCCTCCACGAAAACGTTTACCGCCCAGGTGGCAGCGCTGGCGCTCGTCAGTCTTTTTCTGGGAAGACAGCGGCAGTTATCCGGGCCGGCAGGCAGGGATGTTGTTGGAAAACTCTCAGAGCTCCCCGCCCAAGTCCGGGAAATTTTAGGCCGGAGGAATAGTATTGAAGAAATTGCCAGAAGGTATCATCAGTACCCTAATTTTTGCGTTATCGGCAGAAAATATAATTATGGCATTGCTCTTGAGGGGGCTTTGAAGTTAAAAGAAGTGGCCTATGTTCATGGAGAAGGCATGCGCGGCGGGGAGTTAAAGCACGGTTCTTTGGCGCTTATTAATAATGAATTTCCAACCCTTGCCATTGTCCCGACTGATTCAGTTTATGAAAAAAATATTTCCACGATTCAGCAAATCAGAGCCAGAGGCGGCAAGGTGATTGCTATCGCCACCGAGGGCAACCGGGAAATCCAAAAAATTGCTGATGATGTAATATATATTCCCGAAAATCTGGAAATGCTCACGCCGGTTCTGGCTACGATTCCATTGCATCTGTTTGCCTATTATGTCGCGGTTGCGAGGGGATGTGAAATTGATAAGCCCCGTAATTTAGCAAAAAGCGTAACGGTAGAGTAAATTATATAAATCGTCCGCGATTTATGAAATCAATCGCGCGGTCGGAATAATAAACTGTGATTTCTTATTCCTTCCTTGCTCATAATTATGGAATTTAAAATACGAAGTTTACAAAAAAAAGACGCCGGCCAGGCCGCAGAATTAATTTTGCAGCTGACAAAAAATATTGTTGATCCCCAGCACCTGGCGGCGAGGATCAGGAAACTGGCGGTATCCGGCAACAGCAAATTTTTAGTTGCCGAATCAGAAGGGAAGGTAGTGGCGTTTGGAGGGCTGGCCTGGTATGTTATCCCTTCCAAAGGATTAATTGCCTGGATTGAGGAAGTAGTGGTTGATGAGTATCACCGGGGAAAGGGAATCGGCCGTGCCCTAATGGAAAAAGTATTATTTATTGCCCAGGCCAAGAACATTAAACAGATTAAACTGACTTCATCGACCCCGGTTTCCAAAAATTTATACGTATCGCTGGGTTTCTCCCAAAAAGACCATGATTATATGTTTAAAAACCTCTTTTGAGCTGGATAGCTTTTTGGCGGGTTTTTTGCTATAATAGCCAAAAGCCATGATTATAGAACCGTTACTGTTCTCGGTAGTCACCTTCGCCTCCACATTTCTAGGGGGGCTTTTTGCTATAAAATTCAAAAGCAAGATACATTATATTATGGCGTTTGCCGCCGGCGTATTGCTGGGGATTGTGGCATTCGATATTTTCCCGGAAATCATCGAGCAGATTAAAACCTACAATTTCCCCACGATCTGGGTAATGGTGGCGCTGGTATCGGGATTTTTAGTTTTCCATGTCCTGGAAAAAACCATTTTAATCCATAGCCATACCGACGAGCATTTTCCTGACCACAAGCACCCTCATGTGGGCGTAGCCTCCGCATTGGCGCTCGCAGGGCATAGTTTTATGGACGGCGTGGCGATCGGGCTCGGGTTCCAGGTTAATTCCATGATCGGGGTTTTAATCGCCATCGCGGTAATTTCCCATGACTTTACGGACGGTATGAATACCGTTGCCCTGATGCTTAATCATAAGAATACCGACAAAAAGGCAAAGTTATTTTTATATGTAACGGCGCTGACCCCGGTCTTGGGCGTGCTTTCAACCTTATTCTTCTCAGTGCCTGAATACTTCTTATTCTTATACTTGGGATTTTTCTCGGTTTTCTTGCTTTATATTGGAGCTTCGGATATCCTTCCGGAAGCCCATTCAGAGCACAGCTCCTATAAATTGATAGGGCTGACGGTTCTCGGTTCACTCTTTATCTTTATTATTACCCGTTTCATGTAACTTTCTGGGCTGAACTCATCAAGATATGCACAGTGCTATTTTGATGTTTTTTGTTTTATGGTAAAATAGATAAATCTCTATGCAAAGCTTAGCGCGAAGCCGACTTATTTTAATACGCCGCAGACTCCGTTCAGATATGCTCGTCACCTTTAGCATTATGTTAGCGGTGTTTTTAGCGAACATGCTTGCTTTTTCAGTTGCGCTGGCGGATGAACCGCTTCCTCCAGATCAGCAACAGCCCGATACCAATGTTACGCGCAATGCAAAGATTGAAACTACCAGCGCCGGCCTGACGGTGAGAGTGGCACCGGGAGAACTTCTTCCGATTTCCATTAAGTTATTGAATTTTGGCGGCGGCCATCGGGTTGATGTGACAATTACCTACGGGATTTTCGACCAGTCTGGCAGACAGATTTATGCTACTTCAGAAACAGTCGCCGTAGAAACCACGGCTACGTTCGTAAAAACCATCCAGGTCCCTTTTGAAGCATCTCCGGGAAAATATATTGCCAGGGCATCGCTGGTATATCAAGACCAGGTTGTGCCGGCTACTACCCAGTTTCCGTTTATTGTCGAAAAAAAGTTTTTCGGATTATTCCAGTCTGATTTTCTTACCTACGGCGGAATTACCGTCGCGATTGTCTTGGTAGCCGTGATTATAAGCAATCTTTTCTTGAGGCGCCGGAAATTAAACCGCTTGAGTCCGCTCGATTATTCTAATGTTTCTAGCGATAAAAGGGTGTTTTTTGAAATCCTTAGCGATACCATTATGCAGATGCGCCTGAAGGTGGGGGACCCGGCTATTGAGGTGGCGTCCCATATCAACGGCTTGCAAATCGATCCGAGAACCGGCCGCGTTTTGGATATAACGGATAATCCGTCGAAAGTCATCGCTTTACTAGTGGCGGGTTATGAAAAATATCTTGGCGAGAAAGTGAGTTTTTCATTTAGGGACGAGGCAAAACAATAAAACGAGAACATAGAAGTTAGAAAATAGAAAATAGAATCGCAACGTTCCGTATTCTAGATTCTACTTTCTAAATTCTAGATTCTAGTATTATGGCAAAACAAAAAACAATTTTAGTGGTGGAAGACGATGAGAATATCCGTGAGATTGTTTTAACTACCCTGAAACTGGGAAAGTTCCATTCAATCGTAGCGGCAAACGGACAGGAAGGCGTTCAGCTGGCTTTGGAAAAACACCCGGACCTGATTTTGCTTGATTTACTGATGCCGGTAATGGGCGGCATGGAGGCATTTAAAAGAATCCGCGAAGATAAATGGGGGGCAACGGTGCCAGTGATTATTTTGACTAACCTAAACGCCACTAACGAGGATTTGGTGGAGGATATTGTTACATTAAAGCCCTCTCATTATTTGATAAAATCAGACTGGCGGGTTGCTACGGTTATCCAGAAGATCAACGAAATCCTGGAGAAAGCCGGCAAATAATACTCCTGTAGAAAAGTCCCAAATGGGGGCTTTTTTGGTCTTGATTTTTAGAGGGATTTGGAGTAAAATGAGACTATAAAATAATAATATGCACAAAAACATTACGATAGACACCAAAGAGCAAGAGGCGCTGGTTGCCAAGGTAAATGCCCGGCAGGATATTAAGGCCGAGAGGCTAAGGCGGGTCATGGCGATGCCGGATTTGTCCCGGACTGAGGGTTCTCCATTGAAAGCGCTGGCTGATCGGGTTTTAGCGATCAAGGAATTTGAAAATTTCGACAATATCATTATTCCGGAAGTCATCCCAACCAATATTTTATTTGACTTATTCAGTTTCGCCGCCGACCATCCGGCCCGCAGCGAATCCGATACCTACTATTTGGACGAAAAAAATGTCCTGCGTACCCATGACACCGTCATGTGGTATTACTATTTGAATCATCCCGAGATCCGCGAAAAAATCGCTAAGAAAGAAGAGCTTGGAGTTTTTTGCTATGGCAAGGTTTATAGAAAAGACGAAGTTGACCAGCGCCACATGAACGTCTTCCACCAGATGGGAGGCTTGTATTTGATTCCTGATGGGGGAAAAGAACTTACGATTGAGGATCTGAAAAATGCCTTGTCGTTGATTGTTAAAAGTATTTTTGGCCAGGATGTAAAGTTTAGATTTAACGTTGACACCTTCCCTTATACCGACCCATCTTTGGAAGTAGAAATAGATTTTAATGGAAAGTGGCTGGAGTTATTGGGCGGGGGAATGCCGAAAAAAGCCGTGCTTAAAAATTTCGGTCTTGAAGGTTACCACGGCTGGGCGTTTGGGTTTGGATTAGAAAGATTGGCTATCGCCAAGATGGAAATCCCGGACATTAGGATTTTCTGGTCACAGGACTCGCGTATCAAAGAACAGTTAAAAAATTTAGACCAGAAATATAAGGAAGTCAGCAAATATCCGCCGATCAACCGCGACATTTCTTTTGTCATTGATAAATCAATTAACCTGAATAACTATTACGAAGTAGTACAGGACGAAGCCGAAGGCCTAATTGAAGAAGTGAAATTAATGGATAGCTACGAAAACGACGAAAAATTCGGCGCCGGGAAAAAGAGTTACACGTTCCATATTGTATATCGCTCGCTTGAAAAAACCTTGACCGATGATGAAGTAAATAAAATCCATGACCGGATCACCGAGAAGACGAAAGCGGAGTTTAATGCTATTATTAGATAATTAAATTTTTTAAAATGAAAATAGCGATTAAAGAAAAAGGGGAAAAGCCAAAAAAGCCCCTCGAGGTTGCTCGGGGTAAAGAACCTAAAAAGCCGGAGATTGCTTTGCCGGAAAAAGAAAAATCTACCAAGGCCAAACCTTGGGAGGCCAAAGCCGTGCGCAAACCCGAAGTGGTTGAAGAGAAGGTGAAAGAAGCTCCAAAATTGGAAGCGATTGCTGCTAAAAAAATCCGCAAGGAGGGCGAATACGGTGCAAAAGACATCCAAGTATTAAAAGGCTTGGAGCCGGTCCGTCTGCGTCCGGGAATGTATATCGGGTCTACGGGACTTGATGGTTTGCATCACTTGATTTGGGAAATCGTGGATAACTGCTTGGACGAAGCGATGGCCGGATATGCCAAGAGTATTCAAATTACCTTAATGGAGGGCAATCGGGTTTCAGTTTCCGACGATGGCCGCGGGATCCCGGTAGAAAAACATCCCGACACTGGAAAGTCTACTTTAGAAACTGTTTTAACAACCCTGCACGCCGGAGGAAAATTCGGGGGAGATGCGTACAAAGTGTCGGGAGGTTTGCACGGAGTGGGAGTTTCGGTGGTTTGCGCGCTTTCCACATTTATGGAAGCCGAAATCCACCGCGATGGCGGGATTTACAAACAGGAATACTTCCGTGGCGTTCCAAAAGGACAGGTGAAAAAAGTATCCGATTCAAAAAAATCCGGAACAACCATTACCTTTGAAGCCGATCCGCAGATTTTCCCGGAAATAAAATGGGATCCAAAAAAGATTTTGGGCCATGTCCGCCAGCAAGCTTATTTGACCCGCGGCGTAAAAATCAGCTTCAGGGATGAACGCAAAAAAGGCGAAGAAGCCGATTACACTTTTTATTTTGAGGGAGGAGTTGGCAGCTTTGTGAAATTCTTGGTGATGGGAAATACTCCCCGCCATCAGAATATTTTTTCATTGGCGACCACCAAGCAAGACGTGGCCATTGAAGCCGCTTTCCAGTACACGCAAGAAATGGAATGCACTGAGCAGTCGTTTGCCAACAACATTTATACTCCGGAAGGAGGAACCCATGTTTCGGGATTCCGGACAGCCTTAACCCGTTGCTTGAACGCCTACGCCCGCCGTGAAAATTTCTTAAAAGAAAAAGATGAAAATTTTTCCGGAGAAGATGTGCGCGAGGGATTGACCGCGGTTATTTCCGTTAAAATCCGCAACCCACAATTTGAAGGACAGACCAAAGCTAAATTAGGAAATCCGGAAGCCAAGGGCGCGGTCGAAGACGCCGTCAACGAAGCCTTGGCCGATTATTTGGAACGCAATCCAACCGACGCCCGTGCGATTATTGAAAACTGTTTGTTGGCAACCAAAGCCCGGCTCGCTGCCAAAGCCGCCCGCGCTACCGTTTTGCGTAAAGGGGTTTTGGAAGGCTTGGCGCTGCCAGGAAAATTGGCTGACTGCTTGAGCAAAGATCCGGAAGAATCGGAATTATACATTGTGGAGGGGGACTCAGCCGGAGGTTCGGCCAAGATGGCCCGCGACCGGAGATTCCAGGCGATTTTGCCGTTGAAGGGTAAAATTTTGAACGTTGAACGGGCAAGACTCGACAAAATGCTCGGCTCAAAAGAAATCAAATCGATTATCATCGCTTTGGGGACAGCCGTGGCGGAGGATTTCAGTTTGGAAAAATTGCGCTACCACCGGATTATTATCATGACCGATGCCGACGTCGACGGATCCCATATCCGCACGTTGCTTTTGACATTGTTCTATCGCTATTTCCGTCCAATTATGGAGGCCGGCTACATTTATATCGCCCAGCCGCCACTGTACAAAATTCAGCAGGGAAAGTCTGTGCAATACGCCTATACTGAAGAACAAAAAGACGGCTTGGTGGCGAAAATGGAAAAAACCACCGGCATTAATTTACAGCGGTATAAAGGTTTAGGGGAAATGGATTCCGAACAGCTTTGGGAAACAACCATGAATCCTGCTAACCGTTTATTGCTCAAAGTTGAAATCGACGACGCACATCAAACCGACCGCACATTCGACATTTTGATGGGAGAAGAAGTAGAACCAAGAAAGAAGTTTATCCAAACTCACGCCAAGTCGGTAAAGAACTTAGATATTTAATTTTAAATGCAAGGCGGTCCGAGGACCGTTTTTGCATAGAAATAAGACCATGAAAATAATTATTGTCCGCCATGCGGAGACAACTGAAAATGCCAAGACGCAGGATTTGGGGCATGATGGCCAGTCGTTGCTAACAGAAAACGGAATTTCCCT
>JAIFWS010000042.1 GCA_019658985.1 Candidatus Parcubacteria bacterium | reverse complement strand
ATAGCACTTTCAACATGGATATGGTATTAGTTAATTAGTACTCGCCCTGCTCTATTGTTTCCTGCGAAAGGAGGAAGCATCATGCGGCGCGAAGTGTACGTCTCCTCGAGCACGCGTAATGGCCAGCTCCAGACTTTCTTCAAGAAAAGCTGGACCCTGGACGACGCGACCAAACCGTTGAGGGTCGGATTCAAAATTCTCCCCGCCCACCTCACTTGGGAGCACTACGGACGTCTGAGAGAGGGAGAAGTAAAAAATGTCGGTTCGGGGTCGGCCACCACGGAACGAGTGGAACAGGTTTGGATCGAAATGGACAACTCCACGGAGGAGTTGCGGTTATACCTCACGCCTACGGAAGGCTGGCAGGAGGTCAAGTTGGCCTCTGGATAAACCCGCTCATGTCCCGCAAACGGATTTGCGGGACTTCATCGTTATGACAACAAGTTTTTTATCCTCTCAACTTCACCTTCAACAACATCTCCATCATAGTCACCGCTATGCCCCGCTGAGCCTTCATAAGAAGGTTTTTTTTGATCCAAGTGCAAGCTGAATTTAAAATCCTGTCCGTTCTGCCCCCTTCTGGGAGCCCCAACCATGTTTTCGCTTTGGCGGAGAAAAGAAAGCGGGAGCGCCGGATGGATCCTTGCAATCTACCGAAAACCCAAAAATGAGCTAGAGGACCATCAAGCCTGGCTCATTGGCGGAGGAATCTCCGGTAACAATCTCCTCATTCTTGAGGATGGGATAGACCCGAATGATGCTGTGCGGTGACGTTCGCCAGGTGCCAAGGCGCATCTGGCTTTTTTCATGCAAACTGTCGATAATTACTAATAACACATTCCTTGACAAATGTAAAAATAAATATTATAAAAGGCCTACAAGCTTGCAGGTAGGAGGAGTGACAAACCCTCCTACATCACGTGATGGCCAAAATGCTGGTCTTCTTGAGACGATTGCCCGGAATAGCTGATCAATTGCTAGGGATTACCGGTCAATTGCTAGGGATTACTGATCAATTGCTAGGGATTACTGATCAGTTGCTCTCAAGGTTTTGGTCAATTACGCCCAAGACCTTGATCAATTGCTCTCAGTACTTCTGACCAATTGCTCTCAGTACTTCTGATCAATTGCTTTCAGTATTTCTGACCAATTGCTCTCAGCGAATCTTGTTCAATTGTTCTCAAGAATCGATCTCTTTGGCCACCAGGACCTGGATTAGCGCACCAGGTTCTTTTTTTATTTCACCATTTATGGCGCGCATACTACCCGCGTTCTTGGACCCGCGCTTGTTAATATGGTTACCGGCCGGCAACGGCAAGGATGACCGGGAGTACCCGACGCCTCAACAATTGAAGACCCCGCAAACAAACCGACAAAAACTAACAGTAGCGCGATAAGATAAATTATTTTCATGGATGTATAATAATCTTTAGTTTTTCTTACCTATTACAAACTCCTACGAATCGAGGGCCTACTTGCGTATTCACTATAATATAATGGCAACGGCAAAACGGGCCAAATGAGCCGACCGGACATGAGACGGGCCGGACTACTACTGCCTGCGAAGCACTGGCGAAAAATAATCCTCCCAGAACCAGCAACAACGATAAAATATAAATTATTTTCATATTATATGGTGTTTTTTAATAATCTCTTATTCTCCTCCGGCGCTCATTAATATTTGATTAACCCCGTTTAAAGATGCTTGACAAAGCTTATGATTAATGTAGGATTTTCTTAGAACAATTCGCCCCGCCCAAAGAAGTCCAAGTAAACGGGAGGCTTGAGAATGAGGATTGACCTCTATCTTTCGTTGCACGAATCCGATCCGTGCAACGGTGATGAGTCCGCCTTCGGCGAGGGTTGGACGCATTTCATCAAAAGCGTCGACCTCCCCTGCCCGCCACAGGAAGGCTGGGAGTTCACCTTCTTGAAGAACACCGATGACTATGCGGAAGTACAGGAGGTCCGCATGGACATCAGCGGGTTGGTGCGCGTCTATATGACTGGCTATGGAATTACCGCTAAAAACCTCAGGAAAACCCTCCAAGAACAAGGATGGCTGGAAGTGGAATTCTGGGACACCTACCACTACGACACCAAAGAGCTGGTCGATGCCAATCTGGTCAAAAGGTAGCCGCTTGCAGCTGACTGCTAATCCCCTGCGCCATGCGCAACACAGGGGATTTTTTTATCCGTGCTTGAATTCAATCACGTCCCCGTCCTTGACGACATACTCTTTTCCTTCTGTTCGGATTTTTCCGGTCTCGCGGGCTTTCGCGTAGCTTCCGGCCTTCAGTAATTCCTCCCAAAATACGACTTCGGCTTTGACGAATTTTTGTTCAAAGTCAGAGTGGATCACACCGGCGGCCTGCGGAGCTTTATCTCCTTTATGAATGGTCCAGGCGCGGGTTTCAGTTTCGCCGGTGGTTAAAAAAGTTTGCAGTCCCAAGAGTTCGTACGATTTTTTAATAAGTATATCCAATCCGGATAGTTCCGGTAAGCCAAGTTCTTTACGTTCTTGTGCGGACAGACCATCAGTATCAGCCTCAGTAGCAATATCCATCACCAGGGAATTTGGCAGCTCAACCTTCATTTCTTCTGGTTTTCCGTTGAGTAGATATAATCTTGGCTTAAAAGTTAATAACTGATAGGTTTTTAAAATTTCAGTTTCGTCATCGGTCCAAGCCTGATCAACCAATATTTTCTGTTGGGTTAATAATTCTTTGGCCTTGGCCAAAACGGCGCTTTCTTTGACCGCGTCTTTTTTCCCGGCGCGCACATCCCCCGCCAATCCGTCAAAACGTTTGTTAACCGTCTCCAAATCTTTCAAAATTAATTCCACATCCAAAATTTCCTTATCGGCCAGCGGATTTACTTCTGTTTGGGTATTAATGATATCGGCATTATGGAATGCGCGGAGCACATACACAATCGCATCGGTCTCCCGGATATTGGCCAGGAATTTATTTCCCAAGCCCTCACCCTCGCTGGCACCTTTTACCAAACCGGCAATGTCCACGAAATCCACCGTGGCATAAATCTTTTTAGCAGACTTTGAAAACTCAGCCAACTTATCAATACGCTCATCGGGAACCAAAACGACCCCGACATTGGGGTCGATCGTAGCAAATGGATAGTTGGCTATCAGCACCTGCTTTTTTGTTAATGTTTTAAAGAGTGTGGACTTGCCGACATTCGGGAGCCCCACAATTCCGATACTTAAACTCATACTTCTTTTGATAATTTTTCTAATTCTCCGCCCCTAAGCCGGTAAACATTATCTGGATACATATCGATATCATCAAAATCGCGGTCTTTGGCATCCTTTTTATAACCATCCTGAGTATAGACGGTTTCATAGATATCGGTTTCCGAAGATGATTGAGTGCCTCCATCAAAATACCCCCGCCTGGTATATAAATATGCGACTACTTGTCCATTCTTTCTCCGGTAAATAACCACCATCCGATATATGCCTTTTTTATCTGATGATTCGGAGACGATGTCATATTCTACCCGCTCGGATTCGGCGTGCCCTTCTATACAACTCTCAACTGCAGCCAATATGTCTTCTTGACTGGGAATATATTCCTTCTCAACTTCTTGGGCGAGCTCCATGTTTTCCATAAGCCGCAAACTCTCGTCTGGTATCTTCATCTCTTCTGGTTCTCTAAGTTGCTCTGACATATTATATTACTTTTAAGACGTACTTTGTAATAAAGACAACCACCATTACCGACACCAGCGATGCGATGTTTCCAATTAAAGAAATATGGAACAGCGCGCGGCCCAGGTGCCGCTCTTCTTTTTTAATTCCCAAGAAAAGCTGGTAATTGGTAGCTACTTTCAAGCTCGTCCAGAATATAAAAAAAGTAACGAGGCCTTCGTACGATCCGAACATGGCCAGCATCCAGAATAATAACCGCTCTGAATCCCCGAGCCACTTGGTGTAAATCCGCAAGTCCTGCTCTTTGTATTTATGGGCGTATTCTTTTACGTTAGGCCGTTTGTGGCGCAGGTAATTTAAGAACGATGGAATGAAAACATCCGGAATATAGACCGCTCCCAGAAGGGAAACCATATATACCAGAAGTACGAATAAGGAGATCATATATTAACTTTGGGATATTAAACCCAGTAGTTGGTTTTGTTAAGATATTGGTCAGCCCGGTCAATAATCTTTTTCATGATCGTCACGCATTCTACCGGATATTTTCCGACGGCAGTTTCATCAGAAAGCATGAGTGTATCAGCCCCGTCAAATACCGCGTTGGCCACATCGGTAACCTCGGCATAGGTTGGATGGGATTTTTCCACCATTGAAAGCATCATTTGAGTGGCCACCATGGCTGATTTTTTGTGCCAATGGGCTTGGCGAATCAGTTCTTTTTGTAAAATCGGCAGTTCTTCCAGTGGCATTTCAATGCCCAAGTCCCCGCGGGCGATCATAATGCCGTCAGATTCACGAATAATTTTATCAATTGAATCCATGGCAGTCCCCCGCTCGATTTTAGCGATAATCGGAATATTCGGTCCGATGATTTTCCGTAATTTTTTAATATCTTCTTCGCTTTGCACGAATGATAATCCCATATAATCAACTCCAACCGAAGCACCATAAGCGGCATCTTTCTCATCCTTCGCAGTGAGTCCCCCACCTGCTAAATTGGTTTTCGGCAAATTGATGCCTTTTTTACTACTGAGCAATCCGCCGCGCTTGACGGCTGCGTAGATTTTCCCAGCGGCAACCTTGGTAATCGTTAGCTCAATGGCGCCGTTTACTAAATAAAACGGATCCCCGACTTTCACATCCTTAATAATGCTTTCAGTATCAATCGGAATGCAGGTCTTATCGTCTGCTTTACATTTATCAAAAGAAAAAGTGTATTCCTCGCCTTCGTTCATGTGGATCTCTTCGGGCAAAACTCCTACGCGGATCCTCGGACCGCACAAATCCTGGAATACTTTTACCTTAATCCCCGTCTCAGCTTCTACCTTCTTCAAGTTTTCCTTCAGCTCGATAAGCTGTTCGTTTGAAGCGTGCGCAAAATTCAACCTGGCGGTTTCCATACCGGCCAGCGCCATTTTTTTGAGGATTTCATAATCCCCGGATCTCCTGCCAACATTGGCTACAATTTTTGGATTCATAGTTGATAGTTTTAATTGAAATATCCGTACTTTACATAATTTTGGTGGACCCTGCGGGAATCGAACCCGCCACTCCTCATTGCAAATGAGGTGTATTACCGATATACTAAGGGCCCATTTTAATTCAAAATGCAAAATTCAAAATGCAAAATTTCAAATAAAAATTTAAAATTTGCCAATCGTAACTTTTGCATTTTGAATTGTAATTTTGAATTTTAACTTATTCTCACCACTTTCACCTTGATCTTTTTGTCCCGGATTTCGAAATTAAATTCGTCGCCGGCGCGCTTACCCATCAATTGCTGTCCCAACGGCGACTGGTAGGACATTTTATTTTTCAAAATGTCCGCTTCACCGGGCGCCACGATCTCATATACTTCTTCTTTGCCATCCATTAAAATAGTGGCTTTGCAACCGATGTGCACCTTGGTCAAATCTTCATTTTCAATAATAACGGCGTCATTGATGGCGTTTTCCAATTCCTCAACCCTGCCCAACAACCAGGACTTACGCTCCCGGGCGTCGTGGTATCCGGCGTTTTCCTTCAAATCCCCTTCCGCGGCGGCGTATTTTATCAACGCGATATTCTCCGGTATTTTTACCGTTTTCAATTCATGAAGTTCATCCTTCAATTTTTGCAAACCTTCTTTGGTAAAATACTGTGCCATATTGGGTTTATACTACTATAAAAACCAAAAAATTCAAGGGAAAAAGAAAAGCCGCTTTTCCCGAAGGGGCGGCATGCAAAAGCTGCGCAATTGGAGGTTTGGTACCCAGGGGAGCCGCCATATTTGGCAGCACGACGTAACGCGGCTCGCTATCCGTAGCAAGAACGTTTTCGCTAGCGGCATTGTAGCCCCAGGCCAACTGCCTCAAATCCATCAATTGCACAGAAGATTATTTGCAACATTTACATCCAATCTTCTGTGCAATTAAATACTGGTTTTATTCTAACAGTTAGAAAGGTGTTGTCAAGAAATTTCTTTATGAAAAAAAGCCACGATCCCGCCCCGAGGAAAGTGGCAATGCTCGCGGCAGGACTTGAACCTGCGACTCCCTGGTTAGAAACCAGATGTTCTCCCACTGAACTACGCGAGCCATGAAATACGCGCGGCAGGGTTCGAACCTGCAATTCCCCAGGGCCACCCAGGAGCTTTGCATTAAGCTACGCGCGTAAAAGCTGAACAATCAATAATGCTGACTGCCCCTGTGCCTGCCTGCTAGGAGGATCACAGAGCAACACTATCGACTGTCCAGCAAATTATCCACTAGCTTATAATAGACAATTTGCTGGACAGTTCATTTTTTAAAAAAGGTACCGGGACAGTTGGGGCCCCTAGTTCTGATGTGCTCAGGAAATAACACACCAGAAACATCCAACTGTCCGGTAAATTATCCATAATACATTACGGGCAATTTACCGGACAGTTACTAAAAAACACTTACATAAGAAAGTGCTGGGACAGTTGGGCAGTTCTGCCATAGAACCTTCCCCCCAACTGTGCCCAGCCGTTTATCTATTTTTTCAAATAGGCAAACGGCTATGCATTTAGCAAAAAAGCACCGATAAAAGGTGCTGGTGACTGGAACGTTCTCATGCTCCTGGAGGATTGATGTGGTAGCGGGAGTCCCACAAAACAATACTCAGGCAGCACTTCCAGTCGCCCAGCCGTTTATGCACTTTTCAATGCGCAAACGGCTTGGCGGCTTTTTTTCTTTTCAAGTAAAGGTATTAGTTGCTTAAAGTTGTTCCGAACAGCCGGTTTTCTGTCGAACCGCGCTAAACGCATCCGGTTAAAACACAAATTTTATATTTCAACCAGAGTCAACTCTTTTAAAAAAATGATCCACGAGCAGCTTCCGCTACCCGTGCCTTGTTACGACTTAGCCC
>JAIFWS010000041.1 GCA_019658985.1 Candidatus Parcubacteria bacterium | reverse complement strand
GGAGGAAAGGGATAATCCTATGGATTCAGAAGTTAAAAAAGAGACATTAAAAGAGGGGAGCGGTGAGCCGGCAAAAACCGGTGATTTGGTTACGGTAAATTATACCGGTACCTTGCTTAATGGGATTAAATTCGATTCAAGTTTGAATCCCGGACGTACGCCCTTTCAATTCAGATTGGGGGACAATCGCGTGATCGCAGGCTGGGAAATGGGAGTTTTGGGAATGAAAGCAGGGGAGAAGAGGAAACTAACCATTCCTGCGGAGCTTGGTTATGGCGAGGCTGGAGCAGGGGAGCTGATTCCGCCTAACGCTACGTTGGTATTTGAAATCGATTTGTTAAAGATTAATTAATCATTTAAATCTTACAATAAAACCGTCCTTTGGGTCCGCCCGGGGCGGTTTTTAAATAGTAAAAATTCTGTATAATAGAAGTATGTTTATCCCATTTGTCGATGATTTCTTAAATAAAATCACCATGTACCGGCTGATGCTGTATTCCCTGATGGTTTTGTGGTGCGTTGGCTTGGTGTTGTCGATCCTGGGTATCGTGCCGTTTAAGCCGGCGGATCTGATTATTTCGCTGGGGGTAATTTTGGTATCGGCCCTTCTGGCCAATGGAATCCTTGAAATGATATTTAATGTCCCTTCGAATACCGAATCGACCTACATTACCGTTTTTATTTTGGCCCTTGTATCCGGCCCTGAAACGTTGCGAAGCAATTTATTACCCCTGGTATTTTTAGCGGTTGTCGCGATGGCGTCAAAATATATTATTGCCATCAACCGGAAACATTTTTTTAATCCGGCGGCTTTCGCCATGGTTGCCGCCACATATCTTATTTCTTACTACCCGAGCTGGTGGATCGGCCAGCTGCAGATGATTCCGTTTGTGCTAGTAGCAGGTTTTTTAATTGTAAGGAAAATCCAGCGCGAAGACCTGGTACTCAGTTTTCTAGTGGTATTTATCCTTGTTTCGCAGGGATTAAGTATTCCAGCTTTCAACCTGATATCCTCGTTCAAAAATTTATTTGTGGATTCGCCGATCCTCTTTTTCTCATTCATCATGCTTACGGAACCGATGACCATGCCGCCGACGCGCAATTTGCGGATTATGTATGGCGCCCTGGTAGGGTTTTTACTCGCTCCGTTCGTCCATATCGGAATGGTATATTTTACAGCTGAATCCGCATTGCTGGTTGGCAACCTCTTCTCTTTCATTGTCAGTCCGAAGTTAAAATTATCGTTAACGTTGAAGGATAGGGTGGAGATAGCGGAAAATACCTATGACTTTATTTTTCTCGCTAAGAAGAAAGTCTCGTTTGAACCCGGCCAATACATGGAGTGGACACTGGGCCATCCGCATCAGGATGCCCGCGGCATGCGCAGGTATTTTACGGTTGCTTCTTCCCCGACGGAAAACGATATCAGGATCGGTGTTAAATTTTACCAAAAGCCAAGTTCATATAAACAAACATTAGATAAACTGCAGCCGGGGGATCAAATTATCGCGTCCCAGCTGGCGGGGGATTTCACGTTGCCGAAAAATCCAAATAAGAAATTAGTTTTTCTGGCCGGAGGCATCGGGATTACTCCATTCAGGAGCATGGTAAAATATTTGATTGATACCAACCAGAAACGGGACATTATCCTTTTTTATGCGGCAAATTCTTACCGGGATATCGCTTATGGGGAAGTATTTAAAGAAGCCGGTGAAAAACTTGGCATGAAAACAATCTACGTGTTCAGTAATACGGACAATTGCCCGCCGGGTTTTAACCACCAAAAAGGCTTTGTTGATATGGAAATGGTCAAGAATATGGCGCCGGATTTTAAAGATAGGACATTTTATATGTCAGGACCGCGCGGAATGATTACTTCATTTGAAAAAACGCTCCGTGAAACAAAAATTTCGCCCACCCGCATTAAAACCGACTTTTTCCCGGGATATTAATGTGGATTCCAGACGTCCAATGTCTGATACTTACGGACGTTGGACGTCTGGAATTTATTTAGACTTAAAGTTAATGAATTTTTAATTGACGCCCGAGTATATTATTTATATAATCACGTTACATATTATTAAATTATAGAGAAATGAATAAGAATCTTATTATTGGGCTTGTGGTAGTTTTGGTAGTGCTTATTGGTGGATATTTCTTATGGCAGGGGATGAGCCAGCCGGCAAATATGCTGGACAATAACCAGACAACTACTCCTGCGGCTAATGAAGAGCAAAATGGGGGATTAGAGGGAACGGTTGATGTCGGGGCAAATACCGCAAAAACCCACGAAGTTACGTTGACTGATTCAGGCTTTTCTCCTGCCGACCTTAAGGTAAAAGCAGGGGATACGGTGACTTTTAAGAATCAAAGCTCAGGACCGATGTGGGTGGCATCAGCAAGCCATCCGACGCACACCGTATATAGCGGTACATCACTGCAACAGCATTGCCCTGATTCCGACAATAGTGATTTTGACCAATGCACAGCGAGTGGCTCAGGTTCATCCTGGTCATTCACATTCACCAAGACCGGAAGCTGGGGTTACCATAACCATTCAAAAGCCGGCCAGTTCGGAAAAATTACCGTTGAATAACCTTTCCGCTTAAAGCAACTACAACAAAATCCCCGGTTTAAGCCTGGGGATTTTTGTATTGCTAAAATGTTTATAATATAGTACTAAATATCCAGGACGCAAAGATCCTCATCCATTGAGGGTGTGTCCCAGCAACTTTGACCACGGGTATGCGATGATCGCTTCAGTCCAAGAAGGCGTCCAGAAGTACCAGGAGAGCCTCGGGCTCTACAAGGCCTGGCAGGCCAAGATCCGATTCAACTACGGGGAAGGCTTTGATTTTGCCGTCAACTTGGCTCGTTTGGATGAGACTGACTACCAGGAAGCGGTGGCCTGGCGTCACCGGCACGACGGCTACCAGGCGGCGCTGGGCCTGAGCGAAGAGGAGGACAAGGCGATCCGCGCCGAAGCCGGCCTCTGATTTTCCTGTCATTCCGCCAAGCGTTCCGCGCTTGGCGGCTTTTCTTTTGACATTTACTGATTTTTAGTGTAAAATTCGGTTCATTGAATAAAATCATTATGCCAAAGATTAAGAACATCGCCATTATTGCCCACGTTGACCATGGAAAGACCACCCTGGTGGACGCTCTTTTGCGTCAGTCAAAAACCCAAATGAAAAAGGAGGTTGCTGAGCAGGAAATGATCATGGATTCCAATGAATTGGAAAGAGAGAGGGGGATTACCATTTTCTCTAAAAACGCCTCAGTGCAGTATGGCGACACGAAAGTAAACATTATTGATACTCCAGGTCACGCCGATTTTGGCGGGGAAGTGGAGCGTGTTTTGAGCATGGCTGACGGCTGTTTGCTCTTAATTGACGCCAAAGAAGGCCCAATGCCTCAAACGAGATTTGTACTGAAGAAAGCTTTGGAAATGGGCCACAAAATTATCGTGGTCATCAATAAAATTGATAAAGACGGAGCCCGGCCTCAGTGGGCCTTGGACGCAACCCTGGAATTATTTTTGGAATTAGGAGCAGGGGATCACTCATTGGATTTCCCGGTCATTTACGGCTCCGGCCGCGCAGGTTTAATGGGTTTGGAACCAGACTTATCAAAGATGACCGACATTACTCCGGTATTTGAAGCCATCATCCAGCATATTCCTTCGCCGATTGTCGATATTACAAAACCATTACAGATGCTGGTAACTTCTATTTCTCCAGATAACTTCAAAGGCAGATTGGCCGTGGGAAGAGTTTGGAATGGAGTATTGAAGGCTGGTCAAGAGATCGCGCACATCAACCGCGCCGGTGAAATGAAAAAATACCGGATTGTTTCTTTGATGACATTTGCGGGCCTCGGAAAAATTGAAGCGCAGGAAGTACAGGCCGGAGATATCGCCGCCGTTGCCGGTATTGCTGACGTGACGATCGGAGAGACGATTGCTGATCCGGAAAACGCCAATGCTTTACCATTGATCAGCATTGAAGAGCCGACCATCAAAATGACCTTCATGATTAACGATTCGCCATTTGCCGGAAAAGAAGGAAAATTCTGCACTTCCCGCCAAGTCCGCGAACGGTTATTTAAAGAATTGGAAACCGATGTTGCTTTGCGCGTTGAGGAAACCGATAAAGCCCAGTGGATTGTTTCCGGAAGAGGAGAGTTACATTTGGCAATTTTGATTGAAAGGATGCGCCGTGAAGGATTTGAATTTGCTGTTTCCAGGCCGCAGGTAATTATGAAAGAAATCAATGGCAAGAAAATGACGCCGTATGAAAAGATTTTCATTGAAACTCCGGAACAGTACCAGGGAGCGGTGATGCAGAAAATGGGTTTAAGAAAAGGAGAAGTAAAAGAAATGAGAACCCACAACGGCATAGCTTTCTTAGAATTTTTGATTCCGACTAAGGGATTGTTTGGATACCGCTCAGAATTTTTGACCGACACTAAGGGTTTAGGAATCATGAATACCTCATTCCATGAATACATGCCTGATCCGGGAAATTGGAAAGAACGCGACCGCGGATCGTTAATCGCTTCCGAATCGGGCAAAACCAACTTTTATGGATTGATTAACGTCCAGGATCGAGGAGTATTATTCTTGGATCACGGAATCGAAATTTATGAAGGCCAGGTTGTCGGACAGAATTCACGGTCGGAAGATATCCGCGTGAACGTCTGCAAAGAAAAACAGCTTTCCAACATGAGGTCCAAAGGAGAAGGATCGGATGAACACTTTGACAAGCCAAAGAACATGGGACTCGAAGATGCGCTGGAATATATTGGAGATGATGAACTCGTTGAAGTCACGCCGGCTAATGTAAGAATCAGAAAGCTTTACTTAACCGAAATTGCTGAGAAGCAAGCCAAGCGAGCAGATAAAGGATAAAGAATAATTCTTTTAAATCAAAACGGCCGAAAGGCCGTTTTGATTTAAAAGAAATCATTGACAAATACTTTTCCTTGTGGAAGAGTTGTAGTTGGAACTTCGAGTCATTGTTTGGCGCCCATTTCTGCTCCCAGCTAGGAGGAGGCATGCAGAAAAAGTCAGGAGAAGGCGAGACTCGGCAATTACCGGATGCCTTCGAGGTCTACCGGAGGAAAATGAAGAGCTTCCCTCTGCTTGAGCCCGCGGTTGCCGTAGGGCTTTTCCAGCAGATGGAGGCAGGTAAAGAGGCAAAAGCTCAGCTGGCCAGTAGCCCTGGCCATCCTGAGAAGGCCAAACTAGAGGAGCAGGTGGCACTAGCTGAAGACGCTCGGCGGCGGCTAATCGAGAGCAACTTGCGTTTGGTCCCGTGGCGTGCCCTGAAATACCGTAATCCCTATCCCAACCTGGACTTCTTCATGGAGCTCCTGGCGGAGGGTGTCCTCGGGCTTATATTAGCCGTGGATGCTTTCAATTGGCGCAAGGGGTACAGATTTTCCACTTACGCCAAGAAGTGCATCAACCGTTCTATGTGGGTATTCCTCTCCCAGAACATGGTCGGCCGCGTTCCTCAATACTTGGTTGGGAGGATCATCAAGTATCGGCACGTTAAAAATATCCTCATGAGCAAGACTCAGGAGGAACCCTCGATCGGTCAGCTCGCCGCTGCGATGCGGATGAGTGTCGTCAAGGTGACTGCCGTCAAGGCCGCCATCAACAATCGCCCCAAGGTGATTTCCTTGCAGGAGACAAGCGAGGCAGGGAACCTACCCGAGGTGGAAAACTGTATCCCGCGGGCAGACAGAATGGAACAGGTGTTGGGCTTGCTCAATCCTCGAGAGCGCCTAATCCTCCAGCTCCGCTTCAACGGTGAAGATGGGAAGGGGATGACACTGGAACAGGTCGGGAAGAGGCTCGGGTTGACCAAGGAAAGAATCCGGCAGATCGAAGCCGCGGCGCTTGGGCAGCTCGAGGTTATCCTGACGTCACAAGGAGTATGGGGTTCGGGAACTGCTCTTGAGTGATTGGTGTTCGGACTCGACAGCAATAATAGGAGAGGTGTAAACACCTCTCTTTTTTCATAGAAAAGGAGTATAATAAATAAAAAATATGGGTCATAAAGAAACAATTATATTTGGCGGGGGATGTTTTTGGTGTACCGAAGCTGTATTCAAAATGTTGAAGGGCGTTATTGCGGTTGAGCCCGGATACGCCGGCGGTCAGACGAAAAATCCCACCTATGAACAAATTTGTAATGGCGATACGGGTCACGCGGAAGTCATTAAAATAGAATACGACGCAGATGTAATTCCGCTCGAAACATTGTTAACAGTGTTTTTCGCCAGCCATGATCCGACGACCAAAAACCGCCAGGGCGCGGACTTGGGTACGCAGTACCGGTCAATTATATTGCTTGGCCCTTCCGAAGCCTCGGCGAAGGAGGGTGCGACCCAGAAAGAAGTTGTGGAAAATTTTATAAAAGGTTTAAATGCTTCCAGCCAGATGGGTGCGCCAATTACAACTGAAATAGGAAAGCTGGAGACATTTTATCCGGCTGAAGAGTACCACAAAAATTACTACGAGCAGAATAAAAACCAGTCGTACTGCCAGGTCGTAATTAATCCAAAGTTGAAGAAAGTGCAAAAAGAGTTCGCGGAATTGTTAAAAAAATAGGTTAATCGTCA
>JAIFWS010000040.1 GCA_019658985.1 Candidatus Parcubacteria bacterium | reverse complement strand
ATGGACAGACAGCGCGGGTGGAAGGCGTGGAAACGAATTCGGTTGTTAAAGTATCTAAATTTACCATTGTAAACGCTTCCAAGGGGGATTTAATTTGGCTGGCTACTCCGTTGCCAAACCAGGTAGTATCCAGTCCGCTTACTATTGCCGGCCGCGCGCGAGGAAGCTGGTTTTTTGAAGCAAGTTTTCCAATAAAGATCCTCGACGCCGCCGGGAAAGTAATTGCCCAAGGCAACGCCAAGGCGCAAGGCAGCTGGATGACAACCGATTATGTCTCATTCACGGCATCATTGGCTTTTACCAAACCTTCCTCTGCTACCGGCACGTTAGTATTAGAAAAAGATAATCCATCCGGCTTGCCGGCCAATGCTAACGAGCTGCGCATTCCGATAAAATTTCAATAGGTAAAAAGGCCCCGCTGTGGCGGGGCTTTTTATTTGGGCAATAAACATGTGATAATGGATCCAGAAACAGAACCTTGAAAATCAAGAGGCCTCCATCATGAACGTCGATGGGATTAAACTCTCCAACGGCCGTAAGCTAAAGTACGTCGTCGCCAGCGGTGCGCTCGGCTTCGACGGTAAGGGTTGGCCCTGGGAGTGGCTCTGGGTGCTGTTTGGCTGGATCCAGCGCAAGTTGTTCACCACCACGCTCAAAACAGTTACTCGGCATCCGCGCAAGGGGAACTTCCGGTGGTCGCGCTTCTGGCAGTGTGTGACGCTTCTGCCGGGCGGCGCGGGTAACAAGTTCGGCCTGACCAACGAGGGCATTGATTGGTTTGTCCGTGAGGTCTGCCCCCGTCTGAACTTCGCCAAGTATGACTACATCGCCTCCATCTTCGGCAACGAGGAAGAGCTAGTCTACATGGCCCAGCTACTCAACCAGTTTCCCTTCGTTGCCATCGAGGTGAATTGGTCTTGCCCGAACAGCGGACAGGGGATGGAGCAGACGAAGGCCGCGATCAAAGCGATGCATGCGGTCAAGAAAGTCTGCCGCCATCCGCTCATCGCGAAGTTGTCTGTCGCTCAGAATTACTTGGGTATCGCTCAAGGGATCGTTGGCGCAGCGGAAGCTATTTCGCTCAACAGCGTTCCCTGGGAAATGGTGTACCCGGATCGCAAAAGTCCGCTCGCGTGGTTGGGCGACGGGGAAACGGGCGGTGGGGTTTCGGGTAAGCCCGCCCAGGAGTTCAACTGGAAAGCGGTTAAGGAATTGGTCGACCAAGGCCTGCTTCCCGTAATCGCGCCCAGCGTCATGGAGTTTGACGATATGGCCAAGGTGCGGGAGTTGGGAGCTTCGGCTGTCAGCTTCGGGGCGATCCATCTGCCAAGCTATGGAAGGTGGTGGCAACTTTGGAAGTTCTGGACGCTCTTCACTAATCCCCTCAAGCCCACCAGGTTCATCAAGCAAGAGATAGCCATGGCGGCGTAGAGGTTTGGCCCGGCGGTTTCGCAGAACCGCCGGGTTTTTTTAATATGTTATAATAAAATAAAAATCATATGATCATGAGAGTAATTGATGGCGGAGGAAGCCTTTTCAGAAGAGCCGATGTTGATACGGAAGATTTGAAAGTAAGGAATTTTAAAAAAATCCAATCTTCTTTTAGTACGCTCGAAGATATTATTTCATTTGCCAAAGAAGAATTATTGGCGGAAACCGCCGGAATCGCTTTCGCGGTTGCTGGTGTAATAGAAAATAGTAATAAAGTGATTGCATCTCCCAATATTCCATTATTAAATGGCGTGGCCTTGGGCGATGTTATTTTTGAAAAATTAAAACTTAAAACAATTGTCTTAAATGACATGGAGGCTTCAGTGATGGGTATGGCCGGTCTTCTGCCAAAAGAAAATTATTTCATGGGAATTACCTGGAGTTCGGGAATCGGCGTTCGGATTTTCCATAACGGAAAATTGATTCCGGTTTCCGAAGGCGGACATATGAAGTTGAGTATTGCTCCTAATGCGCCGGTGTGTGGCTGTGGTAATAAAGGATGCGCTGAAGCATTTTTGGGAGGGATAAAAAAATCCAAAGACATACAAGAAAAGATGAAAGAGTTGGGGATTTCTTTCGATGGCCATCCCAACGCTTTTCTGGACCAGGAATTTTTAAAAGGGGAGGCTTGGGCGGTTGAGTATTACCAATCGGTTGCTGACCGCATGGGATTATTCTTGGCTAATATCCAGACTCTGTTATATCTGCCGTTAATTGTGTGGAAGGGGACTGTGGCTTTGAAAAGCTTGCCGTTGATTGAAGATGATATTAGGAAAGCGATGGCACAATATTTAATCGAACCCCGCTGGGCCGATAAAGACCACCTGCGGTTTTTAATGAGTCCGGAATTGGAGCACGACGGCATGATCGGCGCGGCGCAGGCCTTTACCTTGACAAAATAATAATTATCGTTTAATATATTTCCAGATAAACCACGATCGCTCGAAAGGAGGTCCCATCATGGACCAAGAGTACACGGTGACGCTGGAAGCCCGGCCCTTTGCCGCCGGCGGGGGGTACGATGTGAACGGGCAATGGAGCCCGTTGACGGTCCCTATCCACGCCGTCGACGACGACGCGGCCCGGGCTACCTGGACCAGGTACCTCGCGGACTTGGATCAGCAGGTCCGCGAGGTTGACTTGCGCCGGCCCGACGGATCCCGGGTCCCGCTGGGTATGAGCTGGTGACACATCTTGCCGGCGGCGCAACTGCGCCGCCGGCTTTTTTCTTGCAAAAAAACCAATAAGAAGTATAGTTTTTATAGCTGTCGCCCGAAAGGAGAATGTGATGGGCAAACCGGTTTTTTCCGCCTCCGAGCAAGCCTTGGTTGATCAGGTTAGCCCGGCCTTGGCGGGATTTGAAGCAAGGATCGCGGGGTTGTCGTCAAGACAGAAGAGGGTTCTTCGCCTGCGGGTACTCGCCGGGGAGTCGCTGGAGGCCATCGGCCAGCGAATCGGCTTCACCTCTGAGAGAGTGAGGAAGATCATTAACAAAGCTCTCAGTCGGTTGCCCTCCCGGTGATGGTTCTTTGTCCGGCGCGCGTCTACTACGAGCGCCGGGCACTTTTTTTGCATAAAAAATCCGCCAGAGGGCGGATTATTTGTTTTCTCCTTTATTTTGTTCTGCTTTCCAACTTTTAAACGCTTTCATAACTGGTGCCAGGTCTCCCTCGACAATATTTTCTAGATTATGCCATGATTTTCCGATCCGGTGGTCGGTGATGCGGTTTTGGGGATAATTGTAGGTCCTGGTTTTCTCTGACCGTTTGGCCCAGCCGATTTGTTCTCGCCGAGCCTGGGTGAGTTTTGACATATCAGCTTCTTCCTGTGCTAATTTTAATCTGGCAGACAAAAGAGCCATGGCATTCTCTTTGTTTTGTAATTGTGATCGTTCGGTTTGTGATGTTACCACTAGGCCTGAGGGTTTGTGGGTGATACGGATGGCCGATTCGGTTTTGTTGACGTGCTGTCCGCCTGCGCCGGAAGAGCGGTACGTATCAATCCTTAAATCGCCAGGATTGATAGTGATATCCATTTTTGTCGGTTTTTCTAGAATGGCAATGGAGATGGTGGAAGTGTGGACGCGCCCCTGCTTTTCCGTTTTCGGGATTCGTTGCACTCGATGCACTCCGCTTTCGTACTGCATCTGGTCGTATGCGCCCGGTCCGGTGAATTCGAAAATGATTTCTTTATACCCGCCGATATCGGATTGGTTGGAATCCAATACTTTTTGCCCCCAACCCTGGGCGGTGGCGTATTTGGAATACATCCGGTATAAATCGCGCACAAAAAGCCCGGCTTCGTCGCCGCCAGTTCCCGCCCGAAGTTCCATAATAACTGACTGTTTACCCTGAGCTGAATCGAAGGGCTTTTCTTGATTTTCCATGAGAATAATATAGCATAAATCCACGTCCTTGAACATAGTACTCCGGGAGGATTTCATGAGTAGTTATTGGGTGATGACGATCAGCCCCAACTCCAAAAGGCTGGTAAAGATCGACGAGTTTCCGGCGCAAACCGAACAGATCGCCGCCACGGAGTTCTTGAGGCGCTTTAAGGAGGGGAAATATCCATACTCCTCAAGCACCTTGAGGCTGCTAAAAGCCATCGCCTGTGTCGCTGCTTGAAGGTATGTCCCTGCGGCCGCCAGGCGGCCGCGGGGACCTTTTAAATAGGCTCAAGTCGTGCCTCTTGACCCTAGGCTAAATGTTTGATAATATACAGACCATATATATGAAGACAGATTTACATCCAACTTATTTTCCAAAAGCAGGCGTCAAATGCGCGTGCGGTAATTCGTTTACCGTCGGTTCTACCAAGGAATTCATTGAAACTGAAATCTGCGCGCAATGCCATCCATTTTATACCGGTACTGAAAAAGTATTGGATACGTTAGGCCGCGTACAGAAGTTCAAGGACAAGCTGGCAAAAAAGCAGCCTCCGAAAGTGAAAAAAGTCCGGGCAAAGAAAGAAGAGAAAACAATCTAATACATATCCATGGCAGATACCAAATCCCCAATTCTCAATACTGAAGAAATGCAAACCGCAGGGCTGCATTTTGGGCATCGCGTTTCCAGGCTCCATCCTAAAATGAAGCCGTATGTTTCAGGCATTAAAAATAATGTCCACATTATTGATTTGGAAAAATCCAGCAAGGAATTGCAGAAAGCTTTGGAATTCGTTTCAAAAGCGGTTGGCGAAGGAAAGACAGTGTTGTTTGTAGGAACTAAAATCCAAATGAAAGATTTGGTAAAACAGGCCGCCGAAGTTTCCAGGATGCCATACGTTGTTGAACGCTGGCTCGGGGGAATGTTCACCAATTTTGAAACCATCGTAAAAAGGGTCCAATACTACAAAGAGCTGGAAAACAAGAAAGCAACCGGAGAATTAGAGAAGTACACCAAGAAAGAACGTTCCATGTTTGATAAAGAACTAGAAATTTTGCGCAAAAAATTCGAAGGCGTAAAACACCTCTCTAAATTACCGGATGTTGTCTTGCTCTTGGACGTCAAGAAAGATATTACTGCGGCAAAAGAAGCCCGCAAGAAGGGGATTAAGATTGTGGGAGTGGTGGATACTAATATCGACCCTGCCTACGCAGATTATCCGATCCCTGCCAACGACGACGCTATTTCTTCTATTAGATATATCCTCGACAAAGTTACCGAAGCAATTGGAAACGCCAAGTAATTATGTTTTATAAAAAAATCATTATCAGTTCGGTATTTTTGGCTGTCTCCGGCCTTTTGTTTTTCACGGGAAGCCCGGCTGTAAAAGCTTTTTATCCGCAAACTCTGAGCGACTGTATGGCCATCCCTGCTTACAATGACAGGTTCTCCTGTTTAATGACATTGCTGGCTCAGCTTCAAATGCAATTAGCACAGCTGCAGGGACAGCAAGGCCAGTCACAAGGCTGGTGTTATGCGTTTAATACGGATTTTGGCATCGGTTCACAAGGTCCGGATTTTGGCGCACTTGTTAACGTGCTCTACAAAGAAAATCTCTATAATCCGAATACCTATGTTACTCCCCGGTATGATGAAACGGTTGCCGCGGCAGTAGTCAGGCTTCAGGCACGATACGGCATTTTGCAAACCGGTTATGTGGGCCCGTTAACCCGCGCGAAATTAAATTCTTTGTATGGCTGCGGCATCGTCCAGCCATATCCTTATCCCTATCCGTATCCTCAACCACAGCCATATCCATACCCGGTGCCATACGGATCGTTTGTCGTGAATGCCCCGGGCGCAGGCGAGGTTTGGGCACAAGGTTCAAGCCATTTTATTGCCTGGAACTCCAACGGGATTTCTAACTTAGCTATCGATGCTATCGGATTTAATGGACAGCAGTATCATATCGCCTTATTGCAAAATTTGCCTTCAGGGAATGGAACTTATAACTGGATTGTCGGTAATGTGCTTTCGGGAGGCCTGATGCCAGCGGGGCAGTACCGGTTGAAATTTTACGATCCTAATAACCCTTCATCGCCAAGCTTCAGTGATTACTTTAACGTTGTTTTAACTAGCGCCTCACCCATGTAATTTTGAACCGGTAGCGGCATAACAATAGCCTGGATTCTAGGCGCGAGTCGCTTGTGTACCCTCTGTGGTACGCAAGCGGCAAAGCAACAACGAAGGCAGGCTATTGTTATGTCGCCCTTCGGGAAAGCCGAAATTAGGCCATCTTCTTCTTTGCTCCTCCTCAAGGTAGTGCAGAGACCACCCTTCGTCGTCGCGCATCGAATCTGACCTAATTTCGGCTTTCTACCGGTTCAAAATTACATGGGTGAGGCGCACAACGCCGATTGCCCTCCCATACGGGCAGGTGTACTAGAGCTTAGTTGAGGGGCTCTCAAAAAAATGGTAACATGATTACCATAACAATAAGAATAGAAGAATAATGGTAACGATTGATCAAATCAAACAATTAAGGGACGAAACCGGAGTTTCTCCTGTAGAAATCAAGAAAGCCTTGGACCAATCCAATGGCGATATCGCAAAAGCAAAAGAGCTTTTGAGGATCTGGGGCAAGAAAATCGTGGATAAAAAATCCGCTAAATCGGCCACCCAGGGAATCGTTGATTTTTACATTCATCCGAACGCCAAAACCGGAGTATTGCTGGATATCCGATGTGAAACGGACTTCGTCGCCGGTTCGCCTGAATTCAAGGATCTAGCCCATCAGATTTGCTTGCAGATTGCGGCTTCAAAGCCATTGTTTGTTTCAGAAGAACAGATTCCTGAAGAATTTTTAGACGGTGAAATAAAAATTTATAAAGCTGAAATCGCCAATTCTGGAAAGCCGGAAAACTTGGTAAATCAGATATTAGAAGGCAAGGTGAAAAAATATAAAGAATCAATTTCACTGCTTGCCCAGCCTTGGATTAAAGATGATAGTAAAACCGTCAAAGACTTGATTGAAAACGTGGTTTCCAAAGTCGGGGAGAACATTGAAATCAAGAAATTCGCGCGATACGAAATTTAACTGCAATATATGGTCCAACTCATTGCTTTTATTATTTTTTTAGTTTCAACATTGGGAATTGCGGCTATTTTGTCCAGCAAAATCC
>JAIFWS010000039.1 GCA_019658985.1 Candidatus Parcubacteria bacterium | reverse complement strand
GGGGTTTCCGCGGATATCATGAACAAAGGAATTATTATGGCGGGCGGGGGAGCGCTGTTGCCTAAAATCAATGAACTAGTAGCACAGTCTTCCGGCGTACCGTGCTTTATCGCGGACGAACCTTTATTCTGCGTGATTAAAGGAACCGGAACGGTGCTTGAGCATTTGGAAGAGTACAAAAAAGTGGTGATGAGCAAAAAGTGATTTTGAGTTTATGGGGCATAAAAAACAGCTGGAATTTTTAACATCAAAATTTGAGCATGGGAATCTCGGCCATGCGTATTTATTTTCGGGGCAGGAGGGGATTGGCAAGAAAGCGGCGGCTAAAGAGTTGATAAAATTTTTAAACTGCTCAGGATTTTCAGCGGTTGTCATTCCCGCGCTGCGGCCCGCCGAAGCCTCTGGCGAAGGTGGCAAAGCGGGAATCCAGGGTGAGTCCGAAAAACACTCTGGATCCCCGGTCACAGCCGGGGATGACAAGCGTGTGATGACAGAGAAGCCCTGCCGGAAATGTATTAATTGCCAGCTAATTGAAAAAGAGCAGTTTCCGGATTTACTGGTCATTAATTCCATTAACAGCGAATCTTCCATCAAGAATGAGAAAGATATGATGGAGATTGATGTGGCGCAGGTCCGGCAGATTAACAATTTCTTGAGCCTGACATCGTATTATGGAGGATATAAGGCGGTAATCATTAATAATGCCGAGCGATTAAATACCGAAGCCCAGCATTGTTTCTTGAAGACGTTGGAAGAGCCGAAAGGCAAGACTCTGATTATATTTATTTGTTCCAAGCCCGAAATATTATTGCCGACCGTTGTTTCCCGCTGCCAGACGATTACGTTCTTTCCGCTGGAAGTTTATGCTGCCACATCAGAAGAACAGCAGGTATTAAGGGAGTTATTGCCGGTTATGGGTTCGGAGCTGGCTGCCAAATTTAATTATGCCAAGAAGGCGAATTTGGAAGGTAACAATATTAATGTTATCTTGAAGGTATTGCAGCGGTATTTCAGGAATCTGATGCTGGAAAATATTGGGGTAGCTGAAGGGAAGCATCAGCCGTATTCGCTGGAAAAATTGAAAAAGATTATTTCATTGATAGAAAAATTACACCGGCAGTTATCGTTTACCAATGCGAGCCCGAAATTGGCATTGGAGATATTATTAATGGAAATCTAATTATAAATATATGAGTTTAAAAGAATTTATTGATAAAGCGAAACCGGAATTTGATAAAGCCCTCAAATTTTTAACCGGCGAGATAGACAAGATCAGGACATCGCGTGCCACCCCAAGTTTGGTGGAAGACATTCAAGTAACGGCTTTTGGCGCCAATTACAGCTTAAACCAGTTGGCGGCTATCTCTTGCCCGGAACCGAGCCAGATCGTCATCCAGCCCTGGGACGCTTCATATATAGAACCGATTGAAAAAGCTATCGGAAATTCCGGTTTGGGCATGTCAGCAGTGGTAGATAAAAACCTGATCCGGTTGAATCTGCCAACTCTTACTGAAGAATATCGCAAGAGCTTGGTAAAAGTATTGAACCAGAAAGCCGAAGACGGCCGTCAGACCATGCGCCACGCCCGCGAAGAAGCCTGGAATAAAATTCAGAAAGCGGAAAAAGCGGGGGATTTATCTGAGGATGATAAGTTCAAAGGCAAGGACGAGCTGCAAAAATTAATCGACGAATACAATAAAAAAATCAAGGAATTAGTTGAGAGAAAGGAACGGGACTTAATGTAAATCGGTCATAATTTATTTTATATGATACTAACTTTATTAATCGCATTCTTCAGCTTAATCGCCCTCATGGTCATCCATGAATTCGGGCATTTTATTATTGCCAAAAAATTCGGCGTGAAAGTCGAAGAATTCGGCATCGGATATCCTCCCAGGATTTACGGGAAAAAATTCGGCGAAACCATCTATTCGATAAACTTAATCCCATTCGGCGCGTTTGTCAGGATTTTCGGCGAAGAAGGTGATATCCATGACGCGAAAAGTTTTTCAAACCTGGCCATTTGGAAGAGGATGTTGATTGTGCTTGGCGGAGTGCTGGCCTTCTGGGTTGCCGCGATCGTTATTTTTTCCGTATTATTTTCCATTGGCGCCAAGGTTCCGGTGGGAGACCAGGATATCCAGGGAGTTTCTGATGTGAGCGTGACGATCATGTCAGTCCAGAAAGGTTCCCCGGCCGAAGCCGCAGGTTTAAAATCAGGAGATATTATTACCGGAGTCAGTGAGGCGGGTTCGCCAGAGTTAATAGAAGTGAAAAAGATCGGTGATTTTCAGGAATTCGTGAAAACCAGCAATGGGGACCCGGTTACGGTTTGGGTGGATAGGAATGGCCAGGACGTGAAATTCGATGTGACCCCAAGGGTTAACCCGCCAGAGGGACAAGGCGCCACGGGAATAGCCTTAGAGCGGATGGCGACGATTATCCAAAAAGTGCCTTGGTATATGGCTCCCGTCAAAGGAATCGCGTTTACCTGGGAGGTAACGGTAAAATCATTGCAAGGGATTTTCAGCCTGCTTGCTAATTTATTTTCCGGCAGGGGAGTTCCGAGCGGAGCCGAACTGGCCGGGCCGATTGGCATCACGATATTTTTGGCTAATGCCGCAAGCTACGGGGTTGGGTTTTTCCTCTACTTTATCGGATCGATTTCCGTTTTGGTAGCTATCTTTAATTTATTTCCCATTCCCGCGCTTGATGGAGGAAAGATGGTGTTTTTAGCGATTGAAAAAGTGATGGGGAAGCCCGTCCCGGTAAAAGTGGAACAGGCGCTCACGATTATATTTTTCGTCTTGCTGATTTTGATGTCATTGTTTATCACAGTACGGTTCGATATCCCGCGGCTCGTAGACTTTTGGAAAGCCGGACTATAAACTTAAATCTAAATAAATTTTAAAAACATGCTTCAATCAAAACTCTTTTACAAAGCAAACAGGAACAAGTCCGCTGACGCGGATTCTGTTTCCCATGATTTATTGGTCCGCGCCGGGTATGTCGACCAATTGATGGCCGGAGTATATTCCTTTATGCCTTTGGGATTTAGGGTTTTGAAAAACATCGAAAATATTATCAGGAAGAATATGGAATTGATCGATGGGCAGGAACTTTTGCTCCCTTCGCTCCACCCAAAAGAGAATTGGCAGAAAACCGGCCGGTGGGATACGCTGGATATCCTTTTTAAATTAAAAGGTGCTGGCGATAAAGAATATGCTTTGGGTTCGACCCATGAAGAGATTATCGCGCCGTTGGCAAAAAAGGTGATATTTTCTTACCGCGACTTGCCTTTATCTGTATTCCAGATCCAGACCAAATTCCGGAATGAACTGCGCGCCAAATCAGGTATTTTAAGGACCCGCGAGTTTATCATGAAAGACATGTATTCTTTTTTCACCAACCAGGATGACTTCGATATTTATTATGAAAAAGCCGCAAAGTCATACGAAAAAATATTCAAAGAATGCGGGATTGGAAAAGTAACTTATCGGACATTGGCATCGGGAGGGACTTTTTCCAAATATTCCGATGAATTCCAGGCTATTACCGACGCGGGCGAAGATTTGATTTATATCTGCACCAAATGCTCGCTTGCCATAAACAAAGAAATAAAAGAAGAAACGCCAGTTTGCACCAAGTGTAAAAATGACCAGTTTGAAGAGAAAAAAGCAGTGGAGGTGGGGAATATTTTCAAACTAGGCACCAAGTTCTCAACCCCGTTTGATTTAAAGTTTACTGACCGGGATGCCGTGGATAAGCCGGTGCTAATGGGTTGCTACGGAATCGGATTAGGGAGGCTATTGGGAACGATCGTTGAAACCAATTATGATGACAAGGGAATTATCTGGCCAAAGTCTGTCGCGCCGTTCCAGGTGCACTTGATCCAGATTGAAAATACACCCAACGTAAAAAAAGCCGCTCAAAAGTTATACACAGACTTGCAAAAGGAAAATATTGAAGTATTATATGACGATAGACAGACAAAAATGGCGGGCGAAAAATTCGCTGAATCAGACTTGATAGGGATCCCGGTGCGCCTTGTTGTCAGCGAGAGGACGTTAAAAGAAAATTCAGTTGAAGTGAAGGAACGCGCAAAAGAAAAGGCTCGGCTGGTAAAAATTAAAGACACAATAAAAGCATTAAAATGATATCGGACAAATTCCCATTTTCTGTAGCAAAAAAAGCATTCTCGTTCCTTTCGCTCGATATGGCAATCGACTTGGGTACGGCAAATTCCCTGGTATATGTAAAGGACCGGGGAATTATCATTAATGAGCCTTCGGTCGTGGCGGTAAATAACAAAACCGGCCAGATTTTAGCGATCGGCGAAGAGGCTAAAAAAATGGTGGGGCGTACGCCTTCATATATTACCGCGACCCGTCCGTTGGTAAACGGCGTGATTTCAGATTTTGAAGTGACCGAGCAAATGCTTAAATACTTCATCGAAAAAGCGGTTTCCGGATCCAAGAAAATGTTCGGCTTCGGTTATAGCCCACGCGTTATTATTGGAATCCCGTGCGGAGTTACCGAGGTAGAACGCAAAGCCGTGCGCGACGCCGCGAAAAATGCTGGCGCCCGGACCGTTTTTTTGATTGAGGAACCGCTGGCTTCCGCTATCGGGGCAAAGCTGCCTATTCAGGAACCGGGAGGAAATTTTATTGTAGACATCGGCGGGGGGACAACAGAGGTGGCCGTTATTTCCCTGGGCGGGATTGTAGCCTTTAAAAGTTTGCGGATTGCCGGAGATAAATTAAATGATGATATCGTGCAATTCGCGCAGAAAGAATATAAATTATTGATTGGTGAGCGGACTGCGGAATTTATTAAGATCAATATCGGCAGCGCCATGCCATTGAAAGAGAAAAAAGAAATGGCAATGCGCGGCAGGAATCTGGTAACCGGCTTGCCTGAAGAAGTGGTGGTTTTTAATGATGACATTCAACGGGCATTAAGCCGGTCAGTAAGCCAGATTGTGGGCGCCATTAAAACAACCATTGAGGAAACTCCGCCGGAACTGTTAGCAGATGTTATGACGAACGGAATTTACCTGGCCGGAGGAGGGTCGCTCTTAAAAGGCCTTGATGTATTGATTTCCCGCGAAACAAAGATGCCATGCCGGATTATTGATGATCCTCTGACATCGGTGGTGCGCGGATCCGGAATCGCTTTGGAAAATATCGGGTCGCTCGCGAGCGTGATGGAAAAAGACGAAGAATGGGGAGCGCCAATCTAAATTAAAAATCCGCCGACCGGCGGATTTTTTGTTGTAAAAAAAGATCCTAGGGCCATGGCTGGCAGCTAGGATTAGGGCGTGAATACGAGCACCTTGAGTGGGCCGGCGTGGATTTCTGCCAGGTCGTAGCTGGTCAGGTAGGGCGAAGCCGTCGGGCCACACCTGAGAACCAGGATCGACTGGCCGGGGACTTCGAGTTTGTCGTACGTTCTGGCAATCGCCAGGATCACGACCGTTTCCGGTCCGAGTTCGCCGATCCGGAGAAATTTCGCCAGCCCTAGTAGGAGTTCGATCCCCGCCAGGCGACCCTCGTACTGGTGCCGGATGGGTTCGAGCCTCTCGTCGAGCGTCTGTGGCGGATTCTGGGTTGGTACGTCGATCAGCTCGCAGTAGGTGCGTCCCTGCGCCTCTGGTTCCGCCGCCAGCGGTTCAAGAATCCCTTCATAGATCGCTCCGGAGTGGTTTACTCCGTCGGGTTTCTTCAAGCTTTGCAGCCAGAGTTTTAGAATCGGCATGCACTTCCTCCAGGGTCGAGCCGGATGAGTTTTTAACGCTAGGCTAGTCTTAACATTTTTATGCGGGTTGTCAACGGACGGCTGGGTGGAAAAAAAAGAGGCCCGGCGCGATCAAATCGCGCGGGCTCTAAGACCGCTCAATCGTTCTCCTGTTCCACCACCGACAGGGCTCGGAAACGCACGCCTATGTGCTTTTTCTCCATCTCGACGACGGCGGCTTGTTCGGCTTCTTTACGACCAGTTTCGACGACGTTGACGAACCGCTCCGGCGTGGTGGCCGGCGTTCCGCTGGTCACTCTCACCTGGACCCGCCACTTCCTTTTGCTCATCACACCGCTCCTTTGGGCGAAGGTCTCGTGGAAGCACTCATCGTTGTGCTGAAATAAAAGTATACCATTCATTCTCTTTTGTCAATTATTGAGAAGTGTGATGAATTTTGGTACTATTTACCCATATGATTACCAAAGAGGAGGTCCTGCGGATCGCCAAATTAGCGCGATTGCAATTAACTGATCAGGAAACGGAAAAGATGCAAAGAGATTTGTCATCGATTTTGGATTATTTTGATGTGCTGAAAAAAGCGCCGAAGGCGACAAAAGCGGCGAAGGGAGAACATGAGAAAAAAAATGCACTACGCAAAGATGAGGTGGGGCAAAAATTCGCCAGCCTCGCTAATAACCTGATCCAGGCTGCTCCTGATAAAAAAGACGACTATATTAAAGTAAAACAGGTATTTTAACTAATGGATATATTGGATTTAACCATTACCCAGCTCCACGAAGGCTTCAAGAAAAAGCAGTTTACTTCGGTTGGAGTTACGAAAGCCTATTTGGATCACATCAAAAAAACCGAACCGAAAATCGATGCGTATTTATCGGTTACGGAAAACCTGGCATTAAAACAGGCGGAGGCAGCCGATGAACGTATGGCCAAAGAAAAGGATTTCCCGATGCTGTGCGGAGTGCCTTGTGCCATTAAGGATAATATTTTAGTGGAAGGGGAGCGCGCCACTGCCGCATCAAGAATCCTGGAAAATTATATTGCTCCCTATGACGCAACGGTAATTACAAGATTAAAAGAGCGGGGTGCTGTAATTTTGGGGAAAACTAATCTTGATGAATTTGCCATGGGAGTTTCCACGGAAAATTCCGCTTTTAAGATAACGAAAAATCCGCATGACCTGACCCGTGTTCCCGGTGGAAGTTCAGGAGGGTCGGCGGCCGCCGTGGCAGCAAAAGAAGCTGTCTATTCCTTGGGTTCTGATACTGGTGGATCTATTAGGTTGCCAGCTTCATTTTGTGGAGTCGTGGGTTTAAATCCTACCTATGGCGCGGTTTCCCGGCATGGCGCGATTGCACTGGCTTCTTCGCTGGACCAGATCGGGCCGATTGCCAGAAATGTTGAAGATGCCAGAATTATTTTTCAAGCGATTTCCGGAAAAGATCCGTTGGATGCCACGAGCGTTGATTATTCTTTGGAATCGTCGAAAGCCGCCTTGAAAGGTTTGAAAATCGGCGTGCCTCGGGAATATTTTTCAAAGGGGATTGACCCGGAAGTGGAAAAGATTATCAAAGACGCGATTAAGAAGGCCGAAGACGCTGGTGCGGAAATTATAGAGATCAGTTTACCACTCC
>JAIFWS010000038.1 GCA_019658985.1 Candidatus Parcubacteria bacterium | reverse complement strand
GAGGGGTATGTGCTACTATATGGGTAGACTTCCGCAAGGGAGTTTGTAAGTAAAAGAAGGTATGGGCTGATATATAGGGCAAAACCCCTATATAATACATCGCGCGGTCGGAATAATAAATTGCGATTTCTTATTCTTTCCTTGCTCAGTATTATTATTTAAAGCAAATTTATGGGTAAATCCTTATTAATTCGCTCGATAATGATTGGGTTTGTATCTTTCCTGGTTTGGGGCGGAGTAATCATGCCACAGACCATTAACGCTGATTTAAACAATACAACTGCCAAAGTAAGCGAAGCAACATTGGTTCATAATGGACACTTAACTATTTGTAAGCTTAATAAAGAAGCTTACCATGTAGTTAGGACCATTAAGAATGCTGTGCTTACCGCTTATTCAAGTAGCATAGATGAAACCGATGATACTCCTTTTGATGGTGCTGGTGGAAACTTGCCTGATATGATCGCAAAAACCGGATTAAAGGTTATTGCTACTAATATCTTGCCATTGGGAACTAAGGTGAGGATCGGTGATGATATCTATGTGGTTTACGATAGAATGAATTCGAAATATAACCAAAAAGCCCATTTTGACGAGTATATTCCAGGTCCTGGTGAGAGTGCAAAAAAAATAGCTACGAAATTCGGATATAAGATCGTGAATGTAGAAGTTATTGAAAGCTAACGAAACAAAAAACCCGTCCCGAGAATAATCGAGGGGCGGGTTTTTTTGTTTGTATAAAATGTGCCCAGGGCGGGAGTCGAACCCGCATGAGCCGAAACTCACAACATTTTAAGTGTTGCGTGTATACCATTCCACCACCTGGGCCTAATTAATTCTTGCCAATATTCCTTCCTCGATGATTGGGTTTTAAACTATGGCAATTCGGACAAAGAACTCTCAGATTTTCCAATCTATTATCGAAATGATTCCCATTTATATGGTCTAATTCCAGGGGAAGATAACCGTCTTCGTTTTTCTTCGCCCATTCACATTCTTCGCACTTGGGAAGTTTAAGACCTACTGCAAACAATCTTTTCTTTAACTTGAAACTTTGGTAAGTGCTATTTTGAACTAAAATATCCTCCAGTGCTATTCTTGGCCTCCCGATCAGTTTCAGACCTTTGCTCCAAAGTTGACCGGTGAAATGAGATGTATCTATCTTGTAAAAATCTAGATACTTTCTAATTTGATGGTAATTGCCACCAGCCTGTTTTAACCCTAAAAATCCAAGTACTTGTCTGACACTTTTTGATTTTTTAGCGGTCTCTTTTAAATCGATTAATGTCCATTTTCTCGGTTTCATTAATCAATTATAGTATACGGTAATCGACAAGGTAAGTGTCACGCCTTGTGTATACCATAAACTGGAGGCCTAGGCGGGAATCGCACCCACGTATAAGGGATTTGCAGTCCCTTGCATTACTACTTTGCTACTAGGCCGTCTGTGTTATCTTAGCATTTTCAAGCTAATTTTCAACTTCCTTTATCTTCTCTAAAAGCTCTTCAATCCGGGCGGCTTCGGCGATGATTTCGTCTTTTACGAATCTTATTTTGGGGATCGGCCGCATATTCAGCTTCTTGTTTATCTTTTGTTGGACATCATATACCCCTTTGTTTAACACTCCTATTACATGGTCAGTTTTATCTTCCGGCATGACGGAGATATAGGCTTTCGCTTCCTGGAGGTTTCCATTGGCCTCGACGCGGGTGAGGGTGACCAAAGACCCG
Source organism: Candidatus Parcubacteria bacterium (assembly GCA_019658985.1). Classification (GTDB taxonomy): domain Bacteria; phylum Patescibacteriota; class Minisyncoccia; order Minisyncoccales; family Staskawiczbacteraceae; genus VGLO01. The sequence continues at coordinate 6,035 of JAIFWS010000038.1, read as the reverse complement.
GAGAAGTTAAAATCCCGGCTGAGAATGGTCCCGATTTCATGTTGTAGAAGGGAATTCACTTTTTCGATGCGGGTTGTAGGCATAGTGGATACTTGACAATATAAATATTATATAGTATAATATAAGCAAAGAAAGTGGCTGGAAATCCCCAGTCGCGTCCAATGGCGGGAGATACCATGCCGATTCAGTGTTTGTGTGGGGCTGTCTACCCCAGAGCCCAGGTCTGCACCAGCTGCGGGCGTAGCTTGGTGGGTTTCGTCGTGCCGATTATGGAAGAGGCCGGGGAAGAGATCGAGATCGATCTGCTCGATGTCGTGGCGTCTGGTCCCGACCCCCATGAAGATCCGCCCAGTTCGGTGGATCTGGGGACCGTCGCCGCCATCGGGCCGGCCGATCCGGATGAGGATCCAGTCGTCGATCTGGACGAGGGGCCCGACACCGGAAGGCTCGACTTCGACATCGCCGACTGCTCGCCCGAGAAGAAGGAAAAGAAGAAGCCGCGGAGGTACCTGTCCGACGAGCCGGAGTGGCCGGAGTGGGCGGCGCTCGTCGAGGAGCATGATCTCGACGACGCTCCGCCGCCGATCCGGGACAGTGACACCGACGACCAGATCGCCGATCTGATCTTCGAGGCTCGAATGGAAATCGAGCTGAAGACCGACGAAGTGTTCAGTCGGCTACAGCGTGACCTGGCAAGGGTCAAGGCCGGGCAACGGGTGCCCGAGTCGCGGGTCGGTCTGATCCGCCGAATCTGGAGGTGGCTCTACTGAGAGTCACAGGCAAGGCCCCGCAATCGCACACCTTTTGGTGTTATGATTGCGGGGCTGTTGAATTGCATTTTTTAAAGTACTCCTTTTTGTCTTTCTTCGATGTAGGCCTGCAGAATATCCGATGGTTCTACTTTGACATTCCCTTCAAATAAAATTCCGCATTCATCTCCTTTTTTCAACAAATCCATATCTTTCTTATCGCGCTGCAAATTGATAATCCGCCCGGCCCCCACTTTTTGGTCGCCGCGGATCACATCCAATTTCAATCCCTTTTTGATTTCGCCTTCAGTGATTTTTCCGCCCACGATCTGGCGGTTTTTTTCTCCAAAGAAGATAATCAGCGCTTTTATCTTGCCCACATCTTTACGGACTACTTCTGCCTCCAGGGACTTTTCCATGCCGTTGCGGATTTCCTGGATCAATTCGTAAATAATATCAAATGTCTTGATCCTGACGCGCTTAGTAGAATCTTTGGCCATCATGTGCATGACGCCCGGAGTGACTTTTACGCGAAAACCAATGATAATCGCTTTGGCGGTTTCAGCCAGTTTTACATCGGTTTCATTGACGTCTCCCACTTCGGTTTTCAAAATCCGCAGGACGATCTGGTCTTGCGGCAGGTTTTTTAACATCCCTTCAATGGCTTCGATCGAGCCGAACACGTCTCCTTTCAAAATAATATTCAATACTTTTTGTCCTGGACCGATGTCCAGTACAGTGGTATTGAGTTCCCGTTTTTGGCTTTCAGTTTTTAAGTGGTCGAGGGCTTGGTCGGCGGTGGCATAGCTTTTAAATTTTTCCCCGACGCCGGGAACTTTCTCAAATCCCAGGACAATAGCGGGTTGGGATGGGTAAGCTTTTTCCAGAGACTTACCGGAAAAATCATGCATGGATTTTATCTTTGCCATCGCCAAGTCGGTGGCGATAATATCTTTCGGGGTAAGGACGCCTTTTTCAACAATCACGGTGGCAATCGGCCCTTTCATGCTGTCCATGCGGGATTCGATTACCAAGCCTTCGGCCCGTACTTTCAAATCCGCGGTCAGCTCCTGCATTTCGGTTACCAGCAAAATCATTTCAAGCAGTTCATCGATGCCGGTTTTATCTTTAGCGGAAACTTCAACTGACTGGATTGTGCCTCCCATGGATTCCACAACGATATCAATCTTTGCCAATTCTCCTTTGATTTTTTCGGGATTGGCGGTTGGCAAATCGATTTTATTCAAAACGACAATCATCGGGATTTCCGCTTTTCTGATGGCCATGATGGCTTCTTTGGTTTGCGGCTGGACGGATTGGGCGGCGTCGATAACCAAGAGAGCGATATCAGCAACCGAGGCCCCGCGGGTTCGCATGGCGGAAAAGGCTTCGTGCCCAGGAGTATCAATAAAGGTAATTTTCTTTGAATTAAACTCCACCTCGTAGGCTCCGATGTGCTGGGTGATTCCTCCAGATTCTTTTTTAGTAATGTTAAAATCCTTGATAGCTTCCAGGAGGGAGCTTTTTCCGTGGTCCACGTGGCCCAAAACCACCACGACCGGCGGCCGCTGCCATTTCTGTTCCACTACTTTTTTCGGTGCTGGAGCGGGTTTTTCTTTCTCCTTCCGAAGCCTTGGTGAAGGAGGATTCTCTTTGATGGTTTTTTTAGCTGGCATTTTTGATTTAAAGTATTGATCCATACTAAACTACTTTGAGGCAAAACTCAATACAAAATACGCTGGCTGGACTCTTTCGATGTATAAAACAAAAACCGAGGGCTTGCCCCGGTTTTTGTTATTAATTGTTATGAAAACTTATCGGGGAATTGCTTGATGATCCCATCAGAGAGCATGTCGGCCATTTTCATGGTTTGATCGTGGATCTTGTCATAATCTGTAACGCTCGCAGGCCACTTCTTGCCCAAGACGTCTACAGCTTCCTGTTTGACCAGGTTCAAGTGGTCACGCATCATGCCCTTGAGATCCTGTTCTTTCCAATTATTAGGATTTGCCTGGCTTAGCGCGACGGCAATATCATCGCCATTTTTAAACCACCGGTCTTCAGCATTTTTTTGTTTTGCAGAATCGCCGGCTTTTGCAGCTTCGACTATTTCTGCCGCGATGCTTAAGTGATCTTTGAGCAGGCTGGCTACTTTCGATCCGGCGGCATCACCATAGTATGACTTTACGGCGTTTCCAATATCATCCGGATTTTTCAACAACCGTTGTATTACCGCGTCTTTGTCGCCGGAACTATTGGCGATTGATAAGATGGCTGAACGGGTCCAGACATCGTGATCATCCCACAGCTTGCGCATCGTGGTTTTAAGCTCCACTTGCTTTGTAGTTATGCCGCCGGCAGGACTATTATTAGACATTTCCTGGGAAGCGGCTTTTGGTATCATCCAGCCGATTCCTACTCCCACAACGAGGGCAACAATCGCCCATGTAATAATTTGTGCATTTTTTTCCATATAAATATAATTGATTAAAGATGAATAGTAGGGTTCTTCGACCTTTAATGTAAATTGCTTCACTCGCTATTTTATCAACGTCTTCATGAATAAATGATTAATCATGAAGATTATATTTAAAGAACATTAAACTGGGACGTTGACTTGGGAGAAATATTTATTATAAGATCACTATAGTAATGAGGTTTTTAAAATCTTGTAAGAGCCTTTATATCACTTTAGAAATAATGTATAAACATGGATAGCCAGCCCAGTACCTCCACAGAAAAAAGGTTGAAAATCAAAGAGTACAGGAAACTGAGGGAGATTTTCGACCAAAAAGACGAAACTGGTTTTAAATCTATTCATGAAATTGGTATAGATTACAAAACTACCGAGGTGGGCACTTTCTTAGCAACCGAAACTCTCATTTTGTATAAACTCCTTGACGATTTAATATTAAATGGTTTTCTTGACCCAAAATTACCATTTTTAGATGCTGGTTCGGGAGATGCTAGAGTTAATCATATGGCGGCATTACATGGTGTAAAGAATTCTATTGGCATTGAATATTCGCCTGAAATTTTTGAGAAAAGCAGGAAGCAGACACAAGAGTTTGAAGACGCAGGAATAATTGAAAAAGGCCATACTACACTAATCCAAGGTGATTTTACTAACGTAGAAACCTATGCCAAAAATGGCCTCGATATTAAAAATATTAATACCTTTTTTAATTATGTAAATGGATGGAAACAGCTGCTTAATTTTATTGATAAAAATAGTCCAATCGGAGTAAAAATGATACTCATCGAGGAGGAATTTAATATTTCAAGTAGAATTATTAAAGAAATTTCTAAATATAAATCAATTAAATTAAAAGAAACAATTAAATATATTTATTATAAAGACAAAGATGATTCCGAACTTCTGACGCCAACGTTATTAAAAAAAATAAAGGAATTTGATGGTTCGATTGAAAATCAACATATCTATCTAGATATCTCCCCTTTGGAGCAATTCTCTATTAGAGAGACAGATTATCGCGTAGTAACTGTATATTTATTTGAGAAAATCAGTTGATTTCTTTTATATAAAAATCCCCAGCTGGATAAAAAGAGCCTTATGGGCTCTTTTTGTACGGTGCTAATTAAAAAAATGGCAGAGCACAAGGCTCTGCCATTTTTGCATGCGGAGGAGGTGGGACTCGAACCCACGAACCCCGTGAGGGGTTACAGTTTTCAAGACTGTTGCAATAGCCGCTATGCGACTCCTCCGGGTGATTTTTACCATAAATTGCCGTTTAAATCAAATTGACGGAAGCCGTTTTTAGGGATAGTATTAGGCTTACAAGGAGGGGTCGTATAACGGTTATTACAAGAGTTTGCTAAACTCTGACGGCGCAAGCTGTCTTGTGGGTTCGAATCCCACCCCCTCCGCCACTAGATGTAAAAATGGTGGTTGACCCCATTTCACATTTCTCGTTTTTAATTGAAAATATATGAAGTTACAAAAAGGATTTTTAAGTATCGCTTTAACGTTAATCGTAATTATTGCTCTGCTTGGAGTAGGTGGTTATTTTTTGTTTGCGGGGAAAAATACCAAATTAAATGAAGCGTCCAATATTTCTGATTGGAAGCAAATAGAATTCCCCGAAGATTATTATCATTCTGTAAATAGCATGTATCCATCTGGTTGGGATATAGAAGTCGGCATCGATACAGAAGGTTATAGATCTCTGTACATTTATCAAAAATCTTCGGCTTCTGTTGTTGATGGTAATGGATTAGTTAAGCCAAAAGGTCCGCTTGTTATCATGTATGATTATGCATTGGTTGGTTGTCCAAATGGAAATGTGGTTGTTTGGGATTGCGGCCTGGAGAATGTCCGGAAAGTGACTGCTGAAGAATATATCAATCACTTGGTTAAAAATCTGGATAGGGATGGAAACATGATGGGGGAAATCACTTCTCTTAAAAAGAGCGGGTCGGTTAAATTAAATAATTTTACAAAAGATGCTCTGGTTTATCATGGAATATCCCGCTCTGGCGAACCGGCAGATCTATATATCTTGCAACCCGAAAATGGTGTTATTGGCGTAGTATTTCAACAGCCTGATGCCTTTGACGCAAATTTTAAAACAGAATTTTTCAACAGACTCACTTCCAATTAACTCTTTGGAATTTTACTTGACCCGCTATTTATCATCTTGAAAAATACACGACCTGAATCGTGTATTTTTTTCTAAGACGTCTTTTTGTGCTCGCGGATGGTGGCCATGAATAATTCGCCGAAGTCGAAGAGTTTTTTGAGGCCGACGCCGTTGATTTTCATGAAGTCGGCGTTGGTTTTGGGGTATTTGGCGGACATTTCCATGAGGGCTTTGTCGCCAAAGACGATGTAGGCAGGTACGTTTAAGCGCTGGGCTTCCTGGATCCGGATCTTTTTTAATTTTTCAAATAAGGAAGTGTCGTAGATGAAGTTTTCGGGCGGCGGCAGTTTGACTTCCGGCAGGTATGATCTTTTGCGGGGAGCGGTGGCCTCGACCGCCTTCGTTGCGGGCGCGGCTTGTTCTCTGCAGTTGTCGCAGTTTTGGCAATTTTCCTGGCTAGTAGACTCGTTGAAATAATTAACCAGGAACCGGCGGCGGCAGGTGCGTAAATTTCCGTAGTCGAGCATCATTTCCAGGTTGTCTTGGGTTTTCTGCCGCTGGCTGTGGTCATTCATAAATTGCAAAAAATAATCGTGTTTGAATTTGTCGGCGTAGGAAAACAGCAGGACGCAACGGGCCGGCAATCCGTCGCGGCCCGCGCGGCCGGTTTCCTGGTCTTCCTCCC
>JAIFWS010000037.1 GCA_019658985.1 Candidatus Parcubacteria bacterium | reverse complement strand
TGTCTCGCAAGAGGTAGAGGTTCGAGTCCTCTCGGGAGCACCACCAAACTAAAAGCCCCATTTTCGGGGCTTTTAGTTTGGTGGTGCTTTATTGAAAGGACTCGAACCCACAAAGGGGGTCGGGGAAATTGGGTATTTCCCCGTGTAGGAAATTATTCAAAACCGAGGGTTTTGAAAATCGCGCAGCGATTAGGTTCCATGTCCTCTCGGGAGCTTCTTCAGCTCGTCATTTTCGGAATCTTGATGGTCAACATTCCCCGGTCCATTTCAGCCGAAGCTTTTTCGGTATGGATATTGGCTGGCAATACGATCTTGCGGGAAAACGGTCCAAAGTAACATTCCTGGTAAAAATATTTCTTGCCTGGAATCGCGTGAGGGTCGGGCCGGTCGCCTTTTATTACAATCATGTCTTTCTCTATCGCGATATCAAGGTCTTTTATATTAACTCCGGCTATCGTGGACAGTACCACAAAATCAGTTTCTGTTTCAAACACATCCGCTACTAATTCCCCGGCTGAATCGAAGATGGCATCATCTTTTTTAATACTAGCCTGAGTTGCAGCCACTGGCTGGCTTGGCACTTCCTGGGCCGCATCCTGCGGAAGCTGGTCGCTGTCACTAGGAATATTTTTCATTTTTTTTGCTCTTGGCATACGTGGATTAAAATTCCAAATCGGGAATCACAAATCACAAAGAACTTGTAATTTAGTGCTTGCAATTTGGAACTTACAATTTACAAATGCTTTTTATTTTTTTGATTTCATTGAAATCATACAACATGAACAGGGACAGAATCAGGATTAGAACCGCAGGAATAATGACATTAAACGGCTGGGGCAAGATAACAATCGAAAAATCATAGAGTCCATGGAAGGCAACCGCCAATAACAGCCCTGTGAGTACTAATAATACTCTTTTTTTATTATACAGGGAAGCCATAGCGATAAAGTAGCCCACTAATGCGGAACACAGTGTGTGCAGGAACGTAGCTCCGATGAATCGTATAATAAGCACCGCTACAGCCGTACTGATCATTGCGTCAAAAGAAACGATATTATAAACCGACGAGAAAAGATACAGCATATTCTCCACGGCGGCAAAACCCAATGCCACCACAACCATATACAGCATGATGTCCAAGGGTTCATCTAATGCGGAACTGTCGAAGATGTGCCATTTTACAACGCCATACTTGAATAATTCTTCGGTGAGCGCGATAACCAAGAACCATTTTACAGCCGGCAGAATCATCGGATAAGATTCAAACAGCGCAAAGGGCGGCAACTGCTGGAGCAGCCAGGAAAGTCCAAGCTGGATAAAGAAAACGGGCACAGTAGCAAGGGCCCCATAGAAAAAGATCTTTACAATCATCTTCTTGGGTTCCGGGTGCAGGTCCTTTTTAAGGTAATACAAAAGCCAGATGGCGCTGGGCAGAATCCCAAGCAATATATACAGCGGAAAGAGATAAAGTTGCATGAGTTAAATTATTTTGGCCAAGTTTCAATCATTAAGCAGGCCTGCTTACCTTCTACCGGCAGACTTTGATAAATTTCTTCGGTGATAAACGGCATAAAAGGATGCAGTAACTTCAAAGAAGTAGAAAGTATTTCCAAAAGCATGTATTGGGCTCCCTGCCGCAGTTTTTGGTCAGCTAAATCTGCCTTGCTTTCTTCTATGATTTTATCACAGAACGTATGCCAGAAATAGTGGTAGATTTTTTCCGCTCCGATGTAGAATCTGAATTCATCCATATCGCGGGTCATGTCTTTCACTAAACCCTGCAGTTCTTTGATATTCTTTTTCTGATCGGCTGACAACGCGGGCTTGGCACCGGCTTTATAATCTTCGGTATTCATCATTACGAACTTGGCGGCATTCCAAATCTTATTGGCAAAATTCTTGTAGCCCTTGATTTTATTGACGTCGAGCGCCAATGATGTGCCAGGAGTATTTCCCACCACCAAAGCAATCCTAAAAGCATCGGTGCCATAGGTATCGATTATTTCCAGAGGACTGATCACATTCCCTTTTGATTTAGACATTTTCTGGCCTTTGGCGTCCAAAACCAAGCCGTGCAAATAAACCGTTTTAAACGGCAATTCTCCGGTCATATAATGACCCAGCATCATCATGCGTGCCACCCAGAAGAAAATAATTTCCCCGGCGGTTTCCATGACATCAGTCGGGTAAAAGGTTTGGAAATCTTTGCCATCCGGAAAACCCAGCGTCGCAAACGGCCATTGTCCCGATGAAAACCATGTATCAAACGTATCGCCGTCTTTTTTCAATTCACTTTGGCATTTCGGGCAGGTTATTTCTTTGTCTTCAACGTCAACAATGGCAAAATCGCACTTAGTGCAGAATTTGGCCGGGATGGCGATACCCCAAACAATCTGACGGGACAACGGCCAATCAACAATATTCTCCAACCAATGCAATGAGATTTTTTTATAATGCTCCGGCAGAAATTCTACTTTTCCGCTTTCGATTAATTTCAAAACAGGTTTGGCCAGCGGCTCCATTTTCAAAAACCACTGCTCTTTTACTTGCGGCTCGATTAATGAATCGCATTTGTAGCAGGTCTTGACCACGTGCTTGTAACTTTCTTCAATTTTTTCTACGAGTCCCTTAGACTGCAATTTTTCAACAATCTTTTCGCGGGCTTCGGTAATTTTCATTCCGGCAAATTCCCCGGCCACCGGCAATAGTTTGCCAAAGAAATCAATAATCTGCTCTTTTGGCAAATCATGGCGACGGGCCAATTCAAAATCTACGCCATCGTGCCACGGGGTAATCGTCATCGCGCCAGTTCCAAATTCCATATCAATAACGTCATCTTTAATAACCGTGGCCTCAATGGGTCCATTAATCCATTCTAATTCTAATTTCTGGCCGTCTTTATATTCCGCGTAACGCTTGTCGTCCGGATGCATAACGACGTACTTATCGCCGAATTTGGTCTCCGGGCGGGCGGTGGCAATCACAAACGGTCCGTACTTTAAATAATAGAGTTTATCCACGCGCTCAGTGTCTTTGGTTTCCAAATCAGATAGGGAAGTCTGATGTTTTACGCACCAGTTGATGATTTTTTTGCCCCGGTACACCAAGCCATCGTTGAATAATCTTTCAAATGTTCCGTAAACGGTTTTAACAATGTCCGGATCCAATGTGAATTTCTCCCGGCTCCAATCAGCCGAGGCTCCCATTTTTTTAATCTGGCTTTCAATATTCTTTTTATTTTCTAGCGTAAAATCCAGAATTTCTTGGTATAATTCTGCCGGTTCCATTTTAAAACGGCTGCGGCCTTCTTTCTCTAATTTCTTTTCGTACACAACTTGTGTTTCAAAACCGGCGTGATCCAAACCCGGCAGCCACAAAGCTTTATAGCCCTGCATGCGCTTGTAGCGGGTCATAATGTCTTCAATCGTCATCACCAGGCCATGTCCGGCGTGTAAATTCCCATTGGCGTTGGCCGGCGGCATGATAATCGTAAACGGTTTTTTGCCTCGTCCCGCCGAAGCTTTAGCGGAGGCGGATGGCGCCGGTAAATTATCAGGATTAAAAAAACCGCTGTCCTCCCACAGCTTATAGATTTTATCTTCTACCTTTTTAGCATCATACGGACCCGATTCCATGCAATAATAGTAACAAAGTTATGGGTTAGTTAAAATATTGACATATTGTAAATTATACTTTATTATAGCGCTTAGGTGTTCAATTTCCCATTCAAAGGAGAGGCAATGATTCTAGTCGTGGCTCCTGGGGACAATAATTCAGGAAGAGCAGACAACGACCTCATCCATTTCTGCAACAGACTCGAGGAAAAAAAGGAAGTCCTGGTAATCAAAGACCCGGCAAGATTACTCATTCAGGTCGCACTCTGCGGCTATGAAATCGAGAAAGTCGTTGTGAAATTCGACGATGAAACTGATCTCCCATTCGCCACCCTGGTGAATGGATTCTTCGGGAATTGCGCGAAGTACTCCCTTGGACGACGTCATCCAGAGGGATACCTACCAGTACGGAGCGCCCAAGAAGTATTGGCGTGACCCATGAGGCCCGAGCGGAAGCGAGGGCCTTTATTTTATTCTCAAGTTCGCCTGCACAGACACGTTCTGCCAGGCGACTTTTTTATTCTCGTTAAAATATCCGGCGACGGCGATCATCAGGCCGTTGTCGGTTGAAAGTTTTGCATCGGGGAAAATAACTTTCACGTCTGTGATTTCGGAAAATGTTTCCCGCAGTTTTTGATTGGCAGAAACTCCCCCACCGATAATAATCGTTTTGGCGTTATAGTTTTTTGCGGCAGCCAGAGTTTTTTTCAATAATACTTCAATAATCGCCTCCTGGACTTCAAAACAGACTTGCGCCACATACTCTTTGGTCAATTCCTTGCCTTGGGTTTCATATAAAACCGCTGTCTTTAAACCGGAAAAGCTGAAATCATAATTTTTGGCGTGGATCATCGGCCGGGGCAGTTTCACCGTGTCAGACGTCCAACGTCCGTCGTCTCGCAGACGTTGGACGTCTGACGCAATGGTGGAGATAATTGGACCGCCGGGGTATCCCAGGCCCAAAATCCGGGTGGCTTTATCAAAACATTCGCCGGCGGCGTCATCGAGTGTTTCTCCGACGATTTCATAATCGCCAATTTCCTTCACCAAAATTAATTGGGTGTGGCCGCCGGAGACAATCAAACTCATCGCCGGAAATTCTATTTTGGTGGCTTGCCCTGAGGAATTCGAAGGGTCCAAAAAATTTACTAAAATATGGCCTTCAATGTGATTTACCGGGATGACGGGAATATCCCAAACATACGAAAGAGCTTTGGCAAAATTCACGCCGACGTATAAGCAAGGTTCCAGGCCCGGCCCGTGCGTCACCGCGATCGCATCAACATCCGGCTTTCCATATGTTTCCAAAAACCCTTTGACGCTTTCATATAATCCGGCTTCTTTTTCTAAAATTTCTTCTAAGATTTTTAATTTTGAATTGTCATTTTGATCTTTGATTTTTGCATTTTGAATTTCAAGCAATTTAGCCTGCTTCAAAGCTTGCTCCAAAACAGGGACTAAATTGCGCTGATGTTCGCGCTTGGCCATAATCGGAAAAACACCCCCATAATTTTGGTGGATGGTTTGAGACGAGACAATATTAGATAAAACGGTAAATTTCCCGTCTTTTGCCTCTAATATGGCAATTCCCGTATCGTCGCAGGAGGTTTCGATGGCCAAGATCTTCATAGGCTGACTTTAGCCCAAATCTTGATTTTTTTCAATTTTTGGGGCACAATATGAACCATACACCGCATGGTCCCATCGTCTAGTCTGGTCTAGGACACATGATTTTCACTCATGTAACTCGGGTTCAAATCCCGATGGGACCGCAACGTACAAATTTGCTGTTGCAAATTTTACGTTGCAGGCCCGTTTAATTTCCGAAGAAATTATTACGGGTCGCAATGACATGCATTATACATATGTACTACAAAGCGAAAAGAATCAAAGCCTCTATATTGGATATACCACTGATTTAAAAAGAAGATTGCTTGAACATAATAATGGGAATAATATTTCTACAAAACCATTTAAACCATATAAATTGATATTCTACGAATCTTTCATAAATGAAAAAGATGCCATATCCCGAGAAAAATATTTGAAAAGTGGATGGGGATTAAGGACAATTAAGAAAATGCTAAAAAATTACTTCGATGGAAAAAACTGACTATTTGGATATCTCCGACGCCCGGGACATTAAAAATAAGAAAGAGAGGAGGCTGTACCGCTTATTTGAAATGTTGCCGGGATTACTTAGCTTTGGGACTCTAATAGGAGTCCTTGTTTTTTCGTGGCTGATTCCGGGCTGGGTAGCTATTTTCATTATTGCTTTTTGTTTTTATTATCTTTTCCGCATCTTTTACTTTTCACTCCACCAGATCGTCGGATACGCCAAAGTAAGGAACCACATGAAAAAAGACTGGCTCGCTGAATTGAAAAAAATCAGAGGCAAAAACTGGCAAAACATTTACCATGTTGTTTTACTGCCAACTTATAAAGAAAGTGAAAAAATCATTAAAGAAAGCCTGGATTCGCTGGTAGACTCCAAATATCCGAAAGAAAAAATTATTGTGGTATTGAGCGTTGAAGAGCGCGCCGGAAGAGAATATCAGGAAGCCGCCTATCGGCTAGCCCAGCAATATTCAAATACCTTTTTTAAATTTATTGCCGTTACCCATCCGGCCAGCACGCCCGGGGAAATGGCTGGAAAAGGCTCCAATTCTGCCTTTGCGGGCCAAGAAGCCCAGAAATTAATCGATGGCCTGGGCTTGTCGTACGAAAACGTGCTGATTTCCAATTTCGATATCGATACCAAGGCATATCCGCAGTATTTTGCCTGCTTGACCTGGTACTACCTGACTGAAAAAAATCCTCTGCGGGCCAGCTACCAGCCGGTACCTGTCTACAATAATAATATCTGGAAAGCGACCTTTTTCGCGCGCGTAGTTTCCAGTTCCAATACCTTTTGGCAGATGATCCAGCAGGAACGGTCGGAAAAACTGACGACTTATTCTTCGCACGCTATTCCCGCCAAAGTATTTTTTGAAGTCGGCTATCCGCACAATGTAGTCTGCGATGATTCTCGGATTTTCTGGAGGGCATATTTGCATTACGATGGAGACTATCGCGTTGTCCCGATGTATTACATGCTTTCCATGGACGCGGTGGACACCACCAATAGTTTTAAAACTATCATCAACCAATACAAACAGCAAAAACGCTGGGCATGGGGCTGCGCCGAAATCCCCTATGTGATGTTCGGGTTTTTGCAAAATAAAAATATCCCTTTTTCCCAAAAAGCTTCCCATATTTACACGCTCGTTGACGGATACTGGTCCTGGGCGACGGCATCACTATTATTATTCGCCCTGGGATGGCTGCCGATTTTTTTAGGAGGAAGCCGCTTCAATGTCACCGTATTATCTTTCAATCTGCCGATCTTAACCAGCAAAATCATGACATTTTCTTTAGTGGGAATGCTGATTTCAGCGATGCTCTCGACGATGATCCTGCCTCCGCTGCCTGAAGGCGTCAGCCGGTTTAAAAAATTTGCCATTTTCCTACAATGGATATTCCTGCCAATCACATTGATTATATTCGGGGCGTTTCCCGCCTTGGATGCCCAAGCAAGATTGATGCTTGGCAGATATATGGGATTTTGGGTAACAGAAAAGAGACGCTAAAGCGCCTCTTTTTTGTTGCCCAAAACCAGTACCTTCTTAGCGGGAGGAGTGTAATGCAACAGATGATGGTCATCAAGGCACTAATGAATGGACGGCCAACGAAGTCTGTCCAGTGCCTGGTCCGCCAGACGAACGAAAGGAGGTTCTTGGAGACCCTATGGGTCTGGTATCGGGAAGAGAGAAGTAAGGCGAATAACTGCTTCCCCGTGCGGATCATCTTCATCGACGAAGATGATCGCCAGCAGGCCGCGTTCCTGATCATGCACATGGGCTGGGCCATCAATCTGGAAGACGGAAAAGAAATCCCCGTCGACCAGATCCTGCTGAGTGTCCACTTCCAGGTGTTGACCCGGCTACTGTACGAAGTAGCGGAAACCGACGACATACCCGTCGAAATGCCCGCGTGAACCAAGGCCCTGCCCGCACAATGAAGTGCACGCAGGGCTGTTTTTTTTTACTCAAAATGGATATTGTTTTTAAATTCTTTCAGTTTTTCCAGCAATGACGGATGATTTTCCAGTTCCGGATCTTTTTCTAGTATTTCTCCCC
>JAIFWS010000036.1 GCA_019658985.1 Candidatus Parcubacteria bacterium | reverse complement strand
GGAGAGGAAAGAAAACCTGGCAGCTAGAAAACGAACCGCTAGTGGAATTTGGCGAGTGCCCTTCTTGGTATTACGAAAATAAGGACTTTTTAAAACAGGAAGTCGCTTTGGTAAAATCAATGGACCCGTCGCGGCCCGTGATTATTTCTGATTCGGGGGAAACTTCCTGGTGGATCGATGCCGCGCGCATCGGAGACATGGTGGGCATCACATTATATAGAAAGGCATTTATCGGAGAAAGCAAAGAAACCGGATTTTATAAAACTTACGAGCTCAAACCTTCTTCTTACTGGAGAAGAGCGCAGCTGGTGGCATTTTTATTCGGCAAGAAAGTGTTTTCCTCCGAACTCCAGGCAGAGCCTTGGTCATATAAAAACCCGCAGGAAAGCGAGCTGGCAGAACAGGAAAAAACCATGGACGTCCAGCAACTCAAAAATAATATCCGGTATGCCAAAAGCACAGGTTTAGAGGGATTTTACCTGTGGGGAACCGAATGGTGGTATTGGATGAAGGAGACAAAAAATAAACCTGGCATGTGGGACGCTGCGCGAGAGCTGTTCAAGTATGGTAAGATAGAGGATCAGTAAATTATTCATAAGTTTTATTACCAATGCAATTAATTATCGTAGAAAGCCCGACCAAGGCAAAGACTATCCAGAAATTCCTGGGAAGCAAATATAAAATCACATCGTCATTCGGCCATGTGCGGGATCTGCCCAAATCAAAATTAGGTGTTGATGTCGATAAGAATTTTGAGCCTTCATATATCATCCCGACCAAAGCCAAGAAAGTGGTAAGCCAATTGAAAAAAGACGCCAAGGCGGCCGATGAGGTGATTTTAGCAACTGACCAAGACCGGGAAGGGGAATCTATTTCGTGGCATTTGTCCGAAGCGCTGAATTTAACCAACCCGAAACGGATCGTTTTCCACGAAATCACCGAAGAGGCAATTAAAGAAGCCTTGCAACACCCAGGAGTTATTGATATGAAATTGGTGGATGCCCAGCAAGCCCGCCGGATATTGGACCGCATCGTCGGATATAAGCTCTCGCCGTTCCTCTGGAAGAAAATCGCCAAGGGATTATCAGCCGGCCGAGTACAATCGGTAGCGGTGCGTTTGGTGGTGGAAAAAGAAGAAGAAATCAAAAAATTCGTCGCCGTTGAATATTGGGACATCGAGGCTGTCTTGAAAAAATCTGGCGCCCAGTTCTCTGCTTTTTTAACGAAGAAAGATGGGAAGTCTATCGATAAGCTGGAAATCAACAATAAAAAAGAAACTGACCAGATCTTAAAAAACCTTGATGATGCCAAATATCAGATTGAAAAAATCACCAAAAAAGAAACCCGCCGCAATCCCCTCCCGCCGTTTACCACCTCAACCCTCCAGCAGACCGCCGCAACCCGTTTCCATTTCCCGGCCAAGATGACCATGTCCGTCGCCCAAAAATTATATGAACAAGGCCATATCACTTATCACAGAACCGACTCGCTGAATTTATCCCAGACGTCATTGGTCGCCGCCCAGAAATTTATTAAAGAATCATTCGGTGAAAAGTATTTTAAGGGCGCGGCATTTAAGGCCAAAGGAAACGCCCAGGAAGCCCACGAAGCTATCCGGCCTACCCACGCCAGCCAGAAACCAGAAAACCTAAAAGGCGAATTGGAAGGAACCCAGTTTAAACTATACGCGCTTATCTGGCAGAGGTTCATTGCTTCCCAGATGAGCCCGGCGGTATTTGATTCAACCTCCATCGAAGTGGCTGCGGGCCCGTATACCTTTGGCGCCAATGGCCAGATGCTCAAATTCGATGGATTTTTAAAAGTCTACCCGATGAAGTTTTCCGAAAACGAAATGCCCAAGCTGGAAGAAAAGGATGTTTTGGAATTGGCTGAATTAAAATCGGCCCAGCACTTTACCGAGCCGCCTGCCCGGTACAACGAAGCCAGCCTGATCAAAGCCCTGGAAGCCTATGGCATCGGCCGGCCTTCAACGTATGCGCCGACGCTATCCACTGTCCAGGACCGCCACTATATTGAAAAAAATGACCAAAAAAGATTTGTCCCGACCGAGATGGGAACCCTTGTTACTGAAGTGCTGATGAAAAATTTTCCCCAGATCGTCGACATCGAGTTTACCGCCAAGATGGAAAAGGAGTTAGACGAAGTCGCAGAGGGAAAAGACACTTGGCAGAAAACGATCAAAGATTTCTATGGCCCATTTGCCAAGAATCTCAAAGAGAAATATGATGAAGTTCCCAAGGAAAACCTGGATATCGCCACTGACAAGGTTTGCCCTAAGTGCGGCAAACCGATGATCGAGAAAATGGGGCGCTTTGGAAGATTTTATGCCTGTACCGGCTTTCCGGAATGCAAACATACTGAATCCATTGTTAAGGCCGGCGGAGGCCAGAAAATGACTATCGATATGAAGTGCCCGAAGTGTAAAGAAGGTAATATCGTCGTTAAGAAAACCAAGCGCGGGAAAATCTTTTACGGCTGTGATACGTATCCGGCATGCGACTTCGCGGCTTGGGACAAACCCATCAACCGCTTCTGCCCGACCTGCCAATCAATCCTCACCCAAACATTAAAGGGAGCCGTAAAATGCTCCAACAAAACGTGCGATTATAAGGAAGATGCCAACGCAGATTCAAAAACTGATCAATAGCAGCAGTAATCCTAAGTTAATTAGCGACGTTTTTGAATTTACACAACAAGCCTACGGTGACAAAAAAAGGCCCTCTGGCCAAACTCACCTGGAACATGCCCTCAATGTAGCTTCCATCCTCTCTGAGATGGATTTGGACCCTACCACCGTAGCGGCCGGTTTTTTACATGACCTTGCCAGCACTTCATCAGTTTCGCCTGATAAAAAAGCTGCTCTGGAAGAAATCGAAAAACGGTTCGGGGCAGATATTGCCCATATCGTTGAAAGAAGCTCTGAATTAAAACGCGTGTATTATTCTTTCCACGCCAAAACCGCCAGCAGTGCCATCAGCGAGCAAAAAGCGGAAAACATCCGTAAAATGTTTTTTGCCATCGCCAAAGACATCCGGGTCATCATCATCGACCTGGCTTCGCGCATCGACGGATTGCACCACATTGCCCAATTGCCCGCGGCTATGCAAAAAACCTATGCCGATGAAACCCTGCAGATTTTCGTCCCGATTGCCAACCGCTTGAGCTTGGGAGACGTGCGGCGGCAACTGGAAGATTTGGCGTTTGAATTTTTGGATCCGAAGACATTCGCCTGGCTGAAAGAAAACATGAGCCAAAAATACGAAGAGCGCCAAAAATACCTGGCGCGGTTCATTCCCCATTTTAAAAAAGTGCTCAAGCACGAGAGGATCCTTTTCTCAGACGTCCACTACCGGGCCAAGTCCTACTGGAGCACCTACCAGAAACTCCAGCGCCACAGTATGGATTTTGAAAAACTCTACGACCTGGTGGCCCTGCGGCTGATCGTCAAAGACGTGACTAACTGTTACGGAGTGCTGGGCATGCTGCACAAACGCTTCCCGCCTATTTCCGGTCAAATCCAGGACTACATCGCCAAACCGAAAGAAAACGGCTACCAATCGTTGCATACAACTGTCCTCTTGGAACCCGGCAGGATTTGCGAAGTCCAGATTAAAACTGAATCCATGCACGCGGAGGCCGAGCACGGAATTTGCGCGCATTGGGCATATAAAGAGAAATTTAACCTCCACAAAAACCATGAAGACCTGGCCTGGAGCAAAGAGATCCCTAATTTCCTCAAAAATTTCAAAATTGATTTTTTCTCCAACCAGGTATTCGCCTTTACTCCCAAGGGTGACGTTATTGTATTGCCTCAGGGCTCCACGCCGATCGATTTTGCCTATGCAGTCCACTCTGATGTGGGCAACCACTGCGAGAGCGCTAAGATAGATGGAAAAATCATTCCACTGAACCAGGCTCTCAAAAATGGTGACATCGTTGAAATCATCACCAATAAAAACAGGAAGCCATCGTACGATTGGATGCGGTTTGTGAAAACGGGCTTTGCCAAATCACACATCAGAAAGCTCATAACCGCCATTCCGGTATCCCTGTTTTCCGTCCCGAATTTTGTTAAGGAAAAAATCGTCCAGATTTCAACCAGGAAAGAAAAGAAGCCGAAAAAGATTGCGAACTCATCGGCTACCGGGAAAAAATCCGGCGGTTATCAATTGCACCTTGCTGGCCAGAAAGGAATGATGGTAACGTACGCCAAATGCTGCAACCCGAAAGCCCAGGACCCGGTAAAAGCTTATATGACTAAATACCGGTCCACGGTGTTGCATCATACTTCCTGCGTGAATTTTACGGCCTTATCAAAAAAATTCCCCGAAAAAATCATCGAAGCCAGCTGGGAGGAGTCTTGAAATACGCCTAAAAAGATGGTATTTTAACCTCATTGCCGAAGTGGCGGAACAGCAGACGCACTGGACTCAAAATCCAGCGATCGCAAGGTCATGAGGGTGCAACTCCCTCCTTCGGCACACATTAATATGCATTAAAAAAGCCCCGAATCCCTTCGGGGCTTTTGATTGCCCGGGAATCACAGGGCAATCGGGAAGCTGGCCAGTTCCTCGGAGACTGCGCCGTTATTGTCCGCCTTATAAACGCAGATCCTCCAGAGCCGGAAGGACAGCTGGACATTACCGAAGTCCGGCAGCGAGACTGGCGCCTGACCCTTTTTGTAGCGGGTCAGGGTGACGTGCGGTCGGAAAAGATCTTCCGGCCAGCATGCCAGATCGTAGCCGGTCGCTTGGGCGTTGGCCTGTTGTTGAAGAGTGTAAGGCGTGAAATACCCCTCTTCAAAGGGCTTGCCGGGGTTGAGGCGAAAGTCCTTGGCCGCGCCGATGATCAGTTTCTGCAAGTCCACGAACTGCGGAGACTTGGCGTACGAAACTTCCACGTAATCACCAGCCGTCGTGAAGTAGCCCGAGTGTTCACACGGCAAGCTCCTAACTCTCGCCAGCGTAGCGCGCACGGCATTGACTACGTTGTCAACTTGGTCGTTTCCGAACCGAGCCATGTAGGCGGTCATGTGGGGGAACTTTCCATCGCCCAGTTCGAATAGCTTGCCCTCCTTCGGCAGTAGTTTGCTCAGCCTGACGCATTCCACACCGACTTGATCGGATGGAATGACGCAGACGTTCAGCAGAGTCGAGCCAGATGGTGGCGTAGACATAGATTCTTGGTCTCCCTTGGGGATTTCGTGCTAAAAATACGTTACCACGAAAGCCTTAAAAGTCAATCATTTAATTTATTTTGGCAACGGGAATTTTTTGCAGAGCTTTTTCACTTCCTGGGCTATTTTTTTGGCGGCTTTCGGGTTAGCAACCACTTCGTCAATCCAACTGGCAATCATCTTCATTTCTTTTTCTTTCATGCCGCGCGTGGTGATGGCCGGGGTTCCGACCCTCAATCCCGAAGGCTTAAACGGTCCGGCCGGGTCATACGGGATACTGTTTCTATTAGTGGAAATTCCGCTGGCTTCCAATAAATTCTGGGCATCGATGCCGGTAATATTTTTATTGCGTAAATCAATCAGTAATAAATGGTTTTCTGTTCCTCCGGACATAATGTTAAAACCATACTCTTGCAGTGCCTTGGCCAGGGCTTTGGCGTTCAGTAGAATTTGCTTGGCGTATTTTTTAAATGCGGGTAACGATGCTTCTTTTAAACAAATGGCGATAGCAGCAATGGCATTTTCGTGCGGCCCTCCTTGGATTCCGGGAAAAATAGTTTTGTCGATTTTTCTAGGCAATTCAGAATCCTTTTGGATTCCCTTTTTTGTCACCATAATCATCCCTCCGCGCGGTCCGCGCAGGGTTTTATGAGTGGTGGTTGTGATAATATGCACATACGGCACCGGACTTGGATGCACACCTCCGGCCACCAGTCCCGCGATATGGGCGATATCGGCGGCCAAATACGCCCCGACAGAATCAGCAATGTCGCCCAGGCGCTTCCAATCAAGGATCCTCGGATACGCGGAAAATCCCACCCACATTAATTTTGGCTTGTGTTCTTTTGCCAATTTTTCCACCTCGTCATAGTTTACCAAGTAGGTTTTTTCATCAACATGGTATTGAACCGATTTGAAAAGCTTTCCCGAAAAACTGTATTTTGCGCCATGAGTCAAATGGCCGCCCATATCCAAAGCCATTCCCATGATTGTGTCTCCGGGAGTGCAAAGCGACAGATAGACCGCCATATTGGCCGGAGAACCGGAGTGCGGCTGGACGTTAACGTGCTCAACTTTAAATAACTTTTTGGCGCGATCAATACAAAGATTTTCTACCTTATCAATAAATTCGTTGCCGCCATAGTAGCGTTTTCCTGGATAACCTTCGGCGTATTTATCGGTCAAAAGAGACCCCAAAGCCTCACGCACCGCCGGAGAAGAGTGGTTTTCCGAAGCAATCATCTGCAGCGTCTCTTTTTGGCGCTGGGTTTCCAGTTCAATTAATTTGGCAATTTGCCCATCCTGGTTTTTGAGTTTCATATATTATGGCCTCAACACGTTAATAGTATCTTTTGTCGCATCAATAAGCTTGGAAGCCTTGCTGTTTTTCAGATCTCCGCCATCAATAATCAAAATGCGCTTGGCACCGAATTGCTCTATTATACCACTTATCGTATCAATTGTGCGCCGGCCGGAAATATTCACTGATGTCTGGGCCAATGGCTTATCGATCTTTTCGAGGAGATTATTTAAAAATGGATAATCCGGGATCCGCAAAGCCACTGTCGCTTCGGCAACGCCATGGAGATTGCTATGGAGCTTCCGGGGCAGGATAAATGTATATTTCCCCGGCCAGTGTTGACCGGAGCCGTTTTTTTATTTTGAAAATTTTATCGACGGCTTTTTTATTTGAAGCGTCAGCCAAAAAACCGTAGACGGTATCAGTCGCGCAAATGACGACTCCCCCCTCCCTTAAAAACAAAACAGCCTTTACCAGGGCCTCTTCTGATTCTTTAATTACTTTCATGTTTTAATATGCCGGAGAATTTTTCTATATCTTCGGGCCTTCCAAAATCCATCCAATTATCCTGGATTTTTTTCACTTTTACTTTTTTGTCTTTGGCTAAGAGCGAAATCACATCGGTGATTTCATACTCGCCCCGTTCTGATTTTTGGATGAGCGGCAATTTTTCAAACACATCAGGCGTGAATTTATATAAACTCGTATTGATCAGATTTCCTACGAATTGCTTTGGCTTTTCCACGATTTCTTTTAAGAGTTCCCCATCAGCAAGCAGTACGCCGAATTTTTCCGGAGTGTCGTGCTGCAAGCCGCCCACGTAGGTATATTCATCTTCAACATTCATGGCCGCCAAATCGCGCGCGGAATAAAAATTATCGCCAACTAAAGAAATAAATGATTCGCCTTTCACTAAATCTTTGACGCACTTGAGCGGACAGGCGGTTCCGTATTCCACCTCCCTTGGGCCTAAAATTTCAAACTGCGGCACCAAAGTAATCGTGCAAGGATGATGCAGTTTGTAATTTTCCACGAACTCTTTCATCATGTCTTGCTTGTATCCGACGACTAAAATAATATCCTGGTAACCCGCTTCGAGGATATTATCCAGCAAGTACGCCAAAAACGGGCGCTGATTTACCTCGATTAAATGCTTTGGGCGGTCTTCTGATAAATGCAGCATGCGCGTCCCCTGACCCGCGGCTGATACCACTACTTTTGTTATCATAGTACAATGTTGATTAACTTATTCGGTACGGAAATGATTTTTTTAACTCCGCTTGCCCCGACTAACTGCTTTATCTTCGGACTTGCTAGTACCATTTTTTCTAATTCCTTCTGATCCATTCCAGCCGTCACCTCCAGCTTATCCCGGACCTTACCGTTAATCTGCACAATCAGCAATATTGCCTCTTCCTTGATTAATTTTTTATTATATTTCGGCCATGCCTGCTGGCTGCAAAGTCCCTTACCTCCAACTTCCTGCCACAACTCTTCCGGTAAATGCGGCGCGAACGGCGATACTAATACCAATAATGTTTTAAGATTTTCTTTTGTGATATTGCCTGAAGCTTCGTAAAATGCATTTACTAAAATCATCAAGGAAGAAATCGCCGTATTAAACTTCATCGCCTCGATATCTTCCGAAACTTTCTTGATGGTTTTATTGAGCAGTCCGGCGATATTGGCATCCTCTTTCTTTGTGAATTCCTTCTGACTTCGCCCCGCCGAAGCTTTATGCGAAGGGGGGTGGGCCAAGGTATAAATCTTTTCCAGGAACCGGCGCGCTCCTACGACACCCTTGGAATCCCACGGAATCATCTGTTCAAATGGGCCCATAAACATTTCATACACTCTCATTGTATCGGCACCATACTGCTTTGAAACATCATCAGGATTTACCACATTCCCCAGAGACTTAGACATTTTTACTCCGCCTTCAGCCAGGATAATGCCGTGCGATGTCCTCTTTTTATACGGTTCATTACCCAATGACTTTGGCACGGCGCCGATATCCCACAAAAACTTATAGATAAATCGGGAATATAATAAGTGCAGGGTTGTATGTTCCATGCCACCGTTATACCAATCAATTGGCATCCAGTATTTCAATTTCTTCTCATCGGCTAACTTCTTGGAATTTTTCGGATCCACGTATCTTAAAAAATACCAATTGGATCCGGCCCAATTAGGCATGGTATCGGTTTCACGCTTAGCCGGTCCTTTACACTTCGGGCATTTTACGTTGACCCATTTTTCCATGACGGCCAGCGGAGATTCGCCGGTATCGGTCGGCTGGTATTTTTTCACATTCGGCAACGTCACCGGCAAATCTTTCTCCGGCACCGGTTGCCAGCCACAATCTTTGCAATGAATCATCGGGATCGGCTCACCCCAGTAGTGCTGGCGCGAAAACACCCAGTCCCGTAATTTATAAGTAATTGTTGGCTTAGCACCGACTAATCTAATAATTTTGGACTTTGCCTCAACTGAATCCATTCCGGTAAATTCTCCGGAATTAATCAAAACGCCATCGCCCTGGTAAGCCGGGATTTTCGCGCTGATCTTTTGCTTCCACTGCTCCACCTCTGCGTGAGTCATGTTTTCATAATTGAGTTTTGATTCATCCAGCCAAATAATGTCGTGGCCGTCCTTTTCCTTCTGGTCGATATCAACTTGGGTGTGGTCAACCAATTCAAAAACCACCGCCGTTGTATAGGAAATCCTGTTTTGATCTTTGTGGGCGGCAAAATATTCTGCCCGCACCTGGCCCGGCAACACCCTGACTAACTTTAAATTGGTAAAACCGGTTTCTTCTTTTACCTCGCGCATGGCGGCATCCACCGCACTCTCTCCCTCTTCCATGCCCCCCATCGGAAACGTCGTCCAATCAAATTTACGCCACTTCAAAGCCAGATACTTTCCGGTCTTTGGATCTTTTACAATCGCATGAACATTTTTACGTTCCACGAATTGTTTTCCGACAACGGGTGGATTGCGCTTATCAATAATATTTGGCACCAAGACTTCCTCGATTGGCAAATTGTATTTTTTAGCAAATTCATAGTCGCGCTCATCATGCGCCGGAACCGCCATCACCGCTCCTGTTCCATACTGCGCCAACACGTAATCGGCCACATACATCGGGATTTCTTTTCCGGTAGCAGGATTGATCGCCACGACTCCTTGAATCTCTACCCCGGTTTTTTCTTTGCCCTCCGCGGTTCTTTCTATTTCCGGCTTATTCTTGATGCTTTTAGCATAATCCGCTACTTCTTTTTTATTGGACAATACGTCGTGATTTTGATCAGTCGCCAAAGTAACCCAGGGATGCTCAGGGGCTAAAACTAAATACGTCGCTCCAAACAGGGTATCCGGCCGGGTAGTAAATACCTTAATTGCAGCTCTTTCTCCTTTGGGACCACGGTTTTCATTGAGCTTCGGGTCTTTCTTAAAATCCAATAAAAATTCAATTTCGGCACCCTCTGACCGCCCGATCCAATTAATCTGCTGGTCTTTTATCCGCTGTTGGTAATCAACTTTTCCTAAATCTTTAATGAGGCGGTCGGCATACTTGGTGATTTTAATCACCCATTGCACCTTGTCCCGTTTTTCTACCGGCGTTCCACAGCGTTCGCATTTTCCGGCGATTACCTCTTCATTGGCCAGACCAATTTTATCTTTCGGACACCAGTTAATCGTCAGCGCCTCTTTATGCGCCAGGCCTTTTTTAAATAATTGCAGGAAAATCCATTGCGTCCATTTGTAATATCCCGGATCGGTGGTATTTACTTCGCGGGACCAGTCAAACGACAGTCCCAAATTTTTCATCTGCTTTTTGTAATTTGCGATATTTTTCTTAACTGAAACCGAAGGATGGATCCCCATTTTGATGGCATAGTTTTCCGCGGGCAAACCAAAGGCGTCCCAGCCCATTGGGAATAACACATTCTGCCCCTCCATTCGGCGTTTGCGGGTGATAATATCCAAACCGATATACGGACGGCAATGGCCTACATGAAGCCCTACTCCTGAAGGAAACGGAAACTCCACCATCAAATAAAACTTCTTCTTTTTGGATTTATCCTGGGCTTTAAAAACCGTGGAGCCATACCACTTCTTCTGCCACTTCTTTTCGATCTTTTGAGGGTTATATTTTTGCATAATAGTTAGATAATCCTATCACACTCTTTTAATAAAAAAAAGCGGTTTCGGCCGCTTTTTTCACTCTCTAAGAGTGGTTAAATATTGAACAATTTCCGGGCGTTTTCAGTGGTTTTTTCTGCTACCTCGTCAAAAGCCACGCTCCTTAAATCTGCGATTTTTTGAATGGTGTGTTTGATGAATATCGGCTCGTTTCTCGTCTTGCCCTCGGGCGCCCCCGCCGTCGCTAAAGCTATGGCGGGCAAGGGCGTCAAATACGGACAATCGGTTTCGACAACAATACTGCCTAAAGGGATTGCCTTGATCGTATCATCAATATTAAATTTGAAAATAATGCCGTTGATGCCAATATAAAAACCCATGGCAATATATTTTTGCGCCTGCTCTAGGGTTCCGGTGAAGCAATGGATAACGCCGCGATTTTCTCCGCGCTCTTTTAATATTTCAATGACATCATCGTGAGCCATACGGCAATGCAAAATAACCGGCAGGTTTAATTCTTTTGCTAAATCCAATTGCTGGGTAAAAACCCGCTTTTGCTTTTCTTTAAATTCTGCTAATTTCGCGGTAGTTTTTGGTTTGTAGTAATAATCCAAGCCGATTTCGCCGATCGCCACCACCTTTTTTGATTGGGCTAGTGCGCGGTATTTTTGGGCATCGAATTCGTTTTCCAATGCCAGATTCTCTTCTTCATCGGGATCGGTTTTCATTTTAATAAACTCAGCGGCAGCGTGCATGGGATGCAAACCAATGGCCGCAAAAACGCCCTCCGGATATTTTTCGGCAAACTCCACGCCTCTCTGGCTGGTTTGGAATTTAGTGCCGACATTAATCATCCAAATGTTATCCGCAAGAGTTTTCTTGGTAATTTTATCGGCGTCCATGTCAAAAGCGCGAAATTGCACGTGGCTATGGGTATCAATTATCATAATGGGTTCATCTTATCTTACATTTTATAAAAAGAAAACGGCGGCGAGTCGGAGACTCGCCGCCTTCGTTACGTCTGTTCTTCCGCCGGCGCCGACGCTGGTCCGTCAGAGATCAACTCCGCACGGACGATGTTCACGGACCTGGGAGCTTCGATACCCACGCGTATCTTGCCCCGGTCGATGTCCACGATGTTGATGAAAATGTTCTCGTTGATCCGCAACCGGCCGCCCAATCCCATGGTGATGAGCGGGGCAAAGATCTCCTTTCCATCCTCCGCCCAGAAGACCTTCGTTCCGGCCGGACCCTCGATCCTGATCCGGGGATTTCGATGCCTGTTGAAGCCCACCAACGTGAACCAGATATTCGGTCCGATCCGGATGCGCCCTTTCTGCCTGCGTGTCAGTACCAGCATTTAGGACCCTCCTTAGACTAAGCCCTTTCCGGCCCCCATTCTGATGAATGGGCATAAAGCACAACAAGAGCTACCTTTTCAATAACAATATTAGTCAAATAAATCAACTCTATATAAATAAAATAGCGGAAAGTCAGATGACTTCCCGCCTTTGCGTTGCCTAGCTGGCCGGTTGCGTCGGCTCGTTCGGCTCCGACACCTCCTCGGCCTTCTTCTCGCCCTTCCTGGGCCGGCCGATCAACTCCTGGCGAATGATGGACACCTCGCGCGGCGCCTTGATCCCCAGCCCCACCTGGCCGCCGCGGAGCCGCACCACCGTGACTTCGATCCCGTCCCCAATCACGATCGTCTGGCGCACCTTTCGCCCAATGATCAACATCGTGTTGACCTCCAACAAGAGCACTCTTGCATGTCCGCGGCCTCCCAGGCCGAAGATCACGCTAAGAGCATACCCATTTAATATCATCCTTTGTAGATAAAGTCAATGCCTGTGCAAACAAAAAGCGGGGTCGAAGACTCCCGCGAAGATCCGTCTATTCCTCCCCGTCCCCGACGGACGAAGCCACCCTGCCATTTCCATTACTGTGGTGATCGGGCTCCATTCGCCCGACATAGATGCCGTTGGGCGTCACGATTTCAACACGGAACTGCTTCGTCCCGTGTAATTCCGTAATCGTGAAAACCACATCACCCACATACAACGACTTGCCAACTTCGCCATTGATCACGATCTTCATCGCTGCCCTCCCATAGGGGCAGGAAACACAAGAGAGCGGTTTCTAGAAGCCGAACCCCGCGATGATTTCAAGGCTTGCCGATGAGAGGTAGTCTTGCACTACCTCGAGGAGGCGTAACGCAGAAATCAGCCGAGGTTTGGCTTCCCGAAGGGCGGTCCAATTTTACCAAGCTTCATCGTTGCTCGGTCGCTCTCGTACCACTGCGGATACGCACCGCAACACTCGCGCCTTGAATCTTGGTAAAATTGGCTCCGCTAGAAACCGTTCTCTTGTGTTTCCTGCCCCTTAGGACAGCCATAGCCTTCAAGCCTCGAGGTCTCGCGGACCTGGATGGAAGCTTAAAGAGTGTGCCACTTGCTTTCTATCAGATTCTCCGAATTATTTCAATTGAGAAAAAAGTAATCCTCACTTCCTTAAGAACGCTTCCTTAGGTGAAAGCCCGGAAGCGCGGTGGGCAGGCCAGAATCCGGCGACTAATCCGATCATAGCCGAAGTGATAATGACCAATGCAATAAACCAGAGCGGTGTAATAAATAAGGTAAACGATTTCCCTCCGAATCGTTGTGCCAATAAATTTAGAATGAAATTACATATTTGTCCCGCGCCCATTCCCACCAAAACCCCAAGTACACCGCCGGCCAATCCCATGATTAATGATTCCATTAAAAAAAGATTGCGGACATCGCTATCCATGGCGCCCAGAGACTTCATCACTCCCACCTCGTATGTCCGTTCCATAAAGCTCACCAGCATTGTATTAAACATACCGATCGCTGAAACTGCCAGCGCGGTTATACCAAACACTCCCAAAACGATCGTGATGACATTTAATACTTTTTGCACTTGATTTATCAGGTCCAGCCGGGCGGAAATAATAAAACCTTTATCAGTAAGGGCGTTCTTAAGGCTTTGCACAACATCAATATTTTTTGCTTTAATGAAAACACTGCTAAAGACAGGTGGCGTTTCGGATACGGCCTTATTGGGGACTATTGCCAGAGGTGATTGACTTAAATCAGTCATAAAACCCACAATCGGCAATGTACCGGCAATATTAACCTCCCTGCTAACCCCCTCAGGATCCTGGTAGAAAATTTTTATGGCAACCTGTTTGCCCAGGGAAGCGGCACTGACCGGAATATTAATCAACTGCGCCCCATGGGCCGAGAGGATGATGCCCGGCTTATCATTAGTAAACGCGCTTCCCAAATCCGGCACCACTCCGGAAAGCCGGAAATAGTTATCATCGACGATCCGCGCTACAATAAGACCCGGCGAGTCCTGGAGAGTAATCTCAGCCGGAAACTCGGCAACGGCGCTCACTTCCCCCACATTCTCGGTTTTGGAGAAATCATCAACAGAATCGCGGGTTAATAATAAATTTGATCCATCCGGATAAATGGCTTGCATCGTAATTAAAGATTCCTGGGTGGTAATAAGCTTTCCCAGAAGCAGATACTGTAATCCGTAACCCAGCGAAATCAAAAACACCACGGTTGAAATACCAATAGAGGTACCCAAAATCGTCAGCAGAGTCCGCATCGGCTTTACCGTAAAAACCCGGGTGGCCAACCGGAAAAGATCAACGTATCCTAAGGTATGGCGGTTCTTATCCTTATCCATTTGGGAAATCCAAAGCTAATTCTAATTTTTCGGAAATACGCTGGCTGGCATGGAGAGACAGCCCCAGGCCGAACTTGCTCTTAGGCAACATCAACGCCTCCTTGAAATTTTCTTCACTGATGATCTTACGCAATCGTTCCATTAAAAGTTCATCCAGGCGTATCTGTTGCAGCTGGTCAATTTTTCCATGATACTCGGCCAGCAACCATTGCCGCAAATGAAAAGCTTCGGCTTGCAATGGAACATCCAGCTGTTTGCTCAGCTCTTGGTAAATATGGGTGATCTCTTTGCGTTCTTCAATAACACTCTCAACATAATCAGAAATCTTTTTTACCCTTTGCTTCCACAGGCCAATGCCTCCCTCTTTATAAGGCTTATCAAGCGCTTCGATAAGCGCTTCCTTGGTGATGCTTCCCGAAAGCCGTTCATTGAGGAAAAATTGAAAACGGTCTATTTCATCAGCCGAATATCCGCGCAACAGCATCGTAGCAAGGGAATAAGCGACTTTTTCCC
>JAIFWS010000035.1 GCA_019658985.1 Candidatus Parcubacteria bacterium | reverse complement strand
GGGTTGCCTGCAACACCCTCTCAACATCTTCTTCGGAAATCCGCTGGTCGGCGCGGGAGACAGAAATAATTCCGTCAGAAGGCGTGACATATAAATGGCTTCCGCCGATATTCACAAATGCGGAATGGATATTAATGCCGCGGTCTTTTTGAACTCCGTCAATGAGCAATTGGATGTTGCGCGCCGTTTCTTCGATATTAACTACCGCCCCGCGACGCAAACCGAAAGAAGGGCGCTGGGCCACATGAAGGACTTCCCATCCATCCTGATGGCGCTGCGCGACCAATACTTTTATCGTGCTTGTACCGATGTCCAAGCCCGTGACAATGTGACCCCTAGACATAAAATATATTACCTTAAAGCTATTTAGATATTTTAGAAAAATACAACGCTTCTTTGTCCTCCATCAGCTCCTCGTCTTTTTTTGAGCGTTCGTGGTCGTATCCCAGCGCGTGCAAAATCCCATGGATCAACACCTTTGCCAATTCTTTTTTCAAGGGCAAAGCTGACTCTTTAGTTTTCTCCCGCACAACCTCCGGACAGATGATAATTTCCGCGGCCTCATCTTTGAAGTCAGAAACTTTTTCAAACGACAGCACATCCGTCGGCTTGTTTTTTTTACGGTATTTTTTATTCAAAACCTGGATTTCATCGGAACTGACAAAAGCCACGGATATGTTCTCCCTCTCCTTATTTTCGCCTTTTAGAACCTTTTTTGCAACCCCGGAAAAAAAGGTTTTATCCACAGCAAAACGCGTCAGATTATTTATTTCAATCATAATTGATATTTTACACTATTTTTACGTTAAATGAAAAAGCCGCGCCCTTTCGGGGCGCGGCTTTTATCGCATTATCCCTTTATTTTCTTCAAATCCTCGTAGATCGCATACATATAGAATATTCCAAATGGCACTACAAAGAGCATATTAATAAACTGCCCTACCCGCGGAATGAAACTAATCAGCATGGCAAGCACTCCGAACACCAGTAACCTGCCAACCACCGGCCACCAATATCCTTTTACCAATTCCTTGCTGCGCCATGAAGCTTGAAGGCCTTTTTTCCCTTCAACAACGAATGCATATTTTGCCAACAGGAACCAGACGGAAAAAATAATCCCGGGAACAACCAATAAGATAAATCCGCCAAGCACCATCAGGCCTTTCAGCAACATTGCCCAGAAATAGCTTCCCACCTTATCTTTGACACTCAATAATAATTTTTTGATATCAACCTGCCCTTCCCGCTCTTTTACCATAAAAACCATGGCGGTTGCAATCCAAAGTTCAAAACTGATCGCTGCCAGGACTCCCACCAGGCCGACTAACACTCCTATCAGTTGCAGCATGAACACATCCTGAAATATCAACACTGCCGCAATGCCGCCAAATACGATGGCCACTGCAACACATGCGAGCCATCCGATGAGCATCAAGAAAAGCATCGTAAAAGCTTTTGGATAATACAACGAAAAACTTTTCCTAAATAACTCCTCGATCGGCATCATTTTTGGTCCCGATACCATAGGCGCTGGCTGGTTCTCCATAAAATTATTATTTTAATAGCTCTTTAATAATATTTGAAATTTCACTGTTATCGGCTTTGCCTTTCACTTTCGGCATCAGGTCAGCCATGATCTTCCCCATATCTTTCATGCTGGTAGCTCCGGTTTTTTTCACTGATTCTTCAACGAGCTTTTTCAATTCTTCCTGCGGTAATTGCTCGGGCAAGTATTTTTGCAGGACGGCAATTTCCTTCTTTTCATTCTCCGCCAATTCCGGCCGCCCGCCTTTTTTATATAACGCGATGGCGTCTTTGCGTTTTTTTATTTCCGATACAATGGCGTTGGTAACTTCTTCGTCGGAAAGCGCCGATTCTTTAACAGCGTCCTCTTCTTTCATATCAGGCTTTTCTTTTAAAATCTTGTATCGCTTTTCTTTTTCCTTCGTGCCCATTACCGATATCGCCATACGCAAAACACCGCAAGTAAACTGGTCACCTGCCCTCAAGGCATTTTTTACCTCTTCTTGAATTTGCTGCTTGAGCATAAACTTAGAAAATAGAAAGTAGAAATTAGAAAGTAGAATACGAAGCACCGCGATTCTATTTTCTATTTTCTAGATTCTAAATTCTCTTTTTATTTAGGTTTTGCCATTTTTTCGGCAATAATTTTCTCGGCTTTCAATTGCACCCTTCGCAATGCTGAGCGCTTTTTTGCCAAGTCGGACTTAGCCCTCTTGCGGAACTGCTTGCCCCGGACTTGGAGCAAAATACCGCTCTGGCGCACCACCTTAGTAAAGCGGTGGACCAGATTCTGCGAGCTTTCCCGTTCTTTCTTTTTAACTTCTAATGCCATATCTTTTTATACTTTGAATTATTTTTTATTAATTTTCTCTTTCATTTCTTCTACGACCTTGCTCAGTGGAATTTCACTTTGCACTCCGCTATCCATGTCACGGAGCGTGATAAACTCTTCTAATGCTTCCTTTTGCCCGAAAATCAGCACCCACCGTATTCCCATCTTGTTTGCCGTATTTAATTGGGTGCGCAGCGAATCTTTTGAAAATGATTCTGCTACGGATATCTTGGCGCTTCGGAATTCTTCAAATAATTTCAAGCTCTTGCGTTTTGCCATCTGGCCGAGCTGCGCCAGGAATATTTCCGGTTTTTCGGCGGGCTTTTTATCGGGCTTTAATTCCCGGGTCTTCATCAAATTAACAATCCGGTCAATTCCGCCGGCGGCTCCCATGGCCGGAGTATCGCGGCCTCCCAGCATTTTTACCAGGTTGTCGTAGCGGCCTCCGCCTACCAGGCTTCCCTGGCTGGAACCGTCCTCGGACTTTTCCACGATTTCAAATACGGTCTTGGTGTAATAATCCAACCCGCGCACCAGGTAAGGGTTTAAGGTGTATGGCAATTCCAATTCATCCAAAAATTCCAATACCTGCTTAAAGTGGGCGTGGCAGGCTTCGCACAAGTGGTCGATGATCTGCGGCGCGCCGGCTTTCACCTGCTGGCATTTTTCTTCTTTACAATCTAGGATCCGGAGCGGATTTTCTTTCAGTCTGCGCTGGCAATCAGAACAAAGCGATACTTTTTTCGATTTAAAATACCCGGCTAAGATTTTTTTAAAAGATGGCCTGCATTCCTGGTCTCCGATGCTATTCACTTCGATGGTGATATTCTTAAATGCCAAATCTTTCAAAATGTCATAGCTCATCTGGATCACCTGGCAATCAATGGAAGGGCTCTTGTCCCCCAAAGCTTCAAAATCAAATTGGAAAAACTGGCGGTACCTGCCGGCCTGCGGACGCTCGTGCCGGAATAATGGGCCTGATGTCCACAATTTTACCGGCTGGGGCAGGTTATACATTCCGCCTTCGATGTAGGCACGGGCGATGCTCGGGGTAAATTCCGGCCTCAAGGCAACCAAGTCTCCGCCCTTGGTGCGGAACGAATACATTTCTTTGGAAACGGCATCGGTATCGGCTCCGGTGCCTTTAATAAATAATTCGGCTTGTTCTAAAATCGGCGTGTCGATTCTGCTGAAGCTGTAATATTGAGTAATGCTTTCAACGGCTTTTTGCACGCGTTTAAAATACACCTGCTCTTCGGGCAGGATGTCGCGCATCCCTGACAGCGTCTGTAATTTTTGTTTTTTATCCATTAGTATTTTGGAGTTGAAATATATTTCATGCTCGTGACGGGCAACACGCGGAAAACCGCTTTGCCGATGATATCTTCTTTCGGCAGAATGCCCCATCTTCGCGAATCGTAGGAAAATTGCCTATTGTCGCCCAGGACAAAATAATTATCCGGGGACAAAGTAACATTCACGTCGCCATCAGTGGTTTTAAGATCAGGCAAGTAGGTTTTTTCATCAAGATTGACCTCTTTGCCGTCGCTACCGACAATCACCACCTTTCCATTCCGGATCTCCACGGTCTCGCCGGGAAGCCCGATAACCCTTTTAATAAAACGCTGGGTGGTGTCTAACGGATATTTGAGCACGACGATGTCGCCGCGGGCCGGAGGGGTAAACCGGTAAGAGATTTCATCAACGATCAGGTAATCCCCGGACTGCAAATTCGGTATCATTGATTCCCCCTTTACAATGAAAGGCTGGAATAAAAAGTAGCGGACCGGCAGGATGATAATGGCCGCGACAAGGGCGATTTTCAAAAATTCCCAAACAAAAAGAAGTGATTTTTTCAGCAAATCTTTGCGCCTGCCTGCAGTGCCTTGGTCAAAGTGAGGGCCTGATTGCATAGGCTCTTTTTTAGCCGTATTATCAGAATTGCCGTACACTTGGCTCATGGGGCTCTTCCCGAAAGGGTCGTTTAATGAATTATCACCGTTCATACTTGACAATTTAGCATATTTTTTAAGGGAATGCAAGGCGTCTAAATAGCTGTTTTTAGGCAAAAAAAGACCGCAGGCGGCAAGGAGTGCGCTTACGGTCATGCAGTGCCGACCAGGGTCAGAGCTTTCTTAGCAAATGGTTGTCCTCCTGGAAAAGGAAGGGCTAGGATAATCATAGCTTCTTTGTGAAAATAGATCAATAATGATGTAAAAAAAGAGGGCTGCAAATGCCACCTTGGAATCCGCAACCCGGAAAAAGATCACCTCCTCACAAAAACGAAAGGGCTGCCTTTATTGTAGGGTTTTTTAAAAATAACATCAAGTTTTTTGTAAATGAAAAGAGCTGGGGCGTTAAAACGCATCCGCAGCTCAGAGAAGCGGTGGGAGTGTGGTGAGGGCATCATTGCCCCTGTGGATGCCCGTGGCTGATAGTAAGGTCGACACTGACCTTACTTGTCCTGGTTGCGATGGAGCAAACGCTGCTCCGGCATGTGGGCGAGGTGGTCCTCGACCAACTTCATCGCGACCTTGTAAGGCGCGCGACCCAGGGTGTACTCGACACTCAGCTTCGTCTTGCGTGGCATCTGGTCACTCTCCGTGTACGGGTTTGTGTTGGGACACCTCTTCTCTGTTCCTACAGAGAAAGGACGGCGCCTCTTCCCGTAAATTCTTTTCGTCCCCTTTCTTGGACGAGCTAACTTTGATTGTATTCCTCTTTAAAATTATGTCAATATACTATATAGTGTATGAATTATGATGCTTATTATTGGCCTGGGGAATCCGGGCGCGCAGTTTAATCACACCCGCCACAATGCCGGATTTGAAGTTCTTGATTTTTTCGCCCAGAAAAACGGCTTCCCCGAGTTTTCACTATCAAAAAAATACGAGGCATTGATTTCAGAAAAGGACGATGTTATATTGGCAAAGCCGCAGACCTTCATGAACGAATCCGGAAAAACCGCGGCGGCGATGCTCAAAAATACCACTGGCGTTAACCTGGTTGTCGTCCACGATGAAATTGATTTAGAATTGGGCAAAATGAAATTTTCCAAAGATAGCGGAGCCGGCGGACACAAAGGCGTGGCTTCTATTATCCAGCACGTGGGGAATAATAACTTTATCAGGTTGAAAATCGGCGTGGCAACGGATGACAAAAGGGCAGAAGAAGTCGTCCTGGAAAAATTCTCTCCAGCAGAGCAGGAGACATTGCAGCAGGTCATTGAAAAAGCCTCAGAAGCTCTTGATCATTTAATTAATAATGGCATTGAAAAAACCATGAATGAATACCACAAATAATTTCCTTTCGTCATTGCGAGGCCGCAGCCGTGGCAATCCAGTCACACATTAACGAGATTGCCGCGCTTCGCTCGCAATGACGAGTGGAAAATATACAAACCATTTTAATTGCAAGCATTACCCCCTACTTTCTGGAAAAGGAGGTTTTTTGGTTTCAGGAAAATCTGGAAGAAATTTTGCAGTCTCTGAAGACCCAATCGTTTTTCCAGGATAACGTCGTGTTTTTGCAACAAGGGCAGAATTATAACATCTCGGAATTTCTGCGCAAATTGGATGACATGGGATATGAAAAGGTATTCGATGTTGGCGAACCGGGAGAGTTCTCGCAGAAGGGCGGCGTCATCGAGGTCTTCCCCATCAACAGACTGGAAGCCGTGCGTTTGGATTTCCTGGGAAACACAATTGAGTCTATCGAATTATTGGACATTAAAATCACCGACGAAAAGAAATCCAAAGAGATCCTGCATAAAAAATTAAAGTCGCAGACGCTGTTTTCTGATCTTAAAAATTTAAAGGAGGGAGAATACTTGGTTCACTTGGACCATGGCGTCGGTCGCTACACCGGCATCCAGGAATTAGCCGGCGAGCAATGCCATGTTCTGGAGTACGCGCAAAAAGACACGTTATTTGTGCCGGTGCAACTGGAAAGAAAACTTTCGCGCTATGTGGGATTTTCCGAGCCCGTTTTAGCAAGGCTTGGATCCGCGCTCTGGCAGAAAACCAAAAAAGCCATCAAGGAAAATGTTGAAAAATTGGCCAAAGAATTATTGGCTTTATACGCGGAAAAAGAAACCATGACGCGCCAGCCCTATATCATGGACCGGGAATTGGAGTCGCAGCTGGCGTCGGGATTTGCATATCAGGAAACCCCCGACCAATTAAAAGCCATCGAAGATATAAAAAACGATTTGGAAAAAGAAAAACCGATGGACCGGATTGTCTGCGGCGACGTCGGCTTTGGCAAAACGGAGGTGGCCATGCGCGCGTCACTGATGGCCGCATCGAATAATTACCAAGTGGCGGTCATCTGCCCCACTACTATTTTGGCGAGCCAGCATGCGGAAAACTTTAAAAAGCGTTTTGCTAAATTACCGGTAAAAATCGCTTTGCTTTCACGCTTGCAAACAAAAGCCGAACAGAAAAAGATCTTGCACGATATCAAAAACGGCGCGGTTGATATCGTTATCGGCACGCACCGGATTTTATCTTCCGACGTGGAATTCAAAAAACTACAGTTATTGATTTTAGACGACGAGCAGCGGTTTGGCGTCAAACAAAAAGAAAAACTGCGCCATAAAAACCCGGCCGTAGATATGCTGAGCCTTTCCGCTACGCCGATTCCCCGCACCATTTACCTGGCGCTTTCCTCATTTAAAAATATCAGCTTAATGCAAACGCCGCCCAAAGGCCGGACTGCCATTGAAATGAACGTCCTCCCCTACAGCAAGAGAATAATTAAAGAAGCGATTGAATTTGAATTGGCGCGCGACGGACAGGTTTATTTTTTGCACAACCGCGTTTCAACGATTGAAAAAATAAAAATGGACTTGCAGGTGTTAATCCCTGATACACGCATCGGAGTGATCCACGGCCGGGTTGATGAGAAGCAACTGGTAAAAACTATGGACGAGTTCTCTAATCGCAAAACCCAAATCCTGGTGGCCACTACCATCATCGAAAACGGCATCGACTTGCCCAACGTGAATACCATTATCGTGGAAGATGGGACTAAATTAGGACTCGCGCAAGCTTACCAAATCAAGGGACGGGTCGGCCGGGGACAGACACAAAGCTTTGCCTACCTATTTTACAAACCTAAATTTTTAACGCCGATTGCCAAAGAAAGATTAAACGCCCTACAGGAAGCCAAGGAACTCGGCTCGGGTTACAAAATCGCCATTAAAGATTTGGAACTGCGCGGGGCGGGAAATATTTTAGGCAAAGAGCAGTCGGGATCGATTAATAAAATCGGGTTGAACTTGTACTGCCAGATCCTGGCGGAAGCGGTGGAGAAAATGCGAGGTTAATTGGAGTAATAAAAAAATAGCCCCCGTAGCACACTCGGTGCAACAAAGAGGCTGTGAGGGCGCGAAGACTAGGTCAGCTCCCGGACGATCTTACCCTTGGCGTCCTGGGCGAGAGTGCGACCCGATCCCGAGATGTGGATAAAGAAACCATCATCCGTCAGCAGGGGCCCTCCATCTTCACGATGGAGCCTTCCGCAAATGGCATTCTTGCAGCGGCGGACTTCCTTCATCACTTGACCGCCACCGGAGAGATAAGAAATCGTCTCCTTTTCGTACAGGGGGCAGGGACAGCGCGAACAATACATGGTAGTTTCTCCTCCGGGCGCTGGTAATAATGTAATACGACCGCTTCGCAAAGTCAATTATCCACAAAGCGGAAATATCGAAAGATATGAACATAGTGGTATAGTCGATGGATGGAAGATATTAGAAGAATTACGATTAAAGATACGGAATATCCCACGGCGTTGAAAAATATTTCTGACGCGCCGGAAGTGTTGTATTATCGCGGCGCGCTTCCCGCAGACGGGGGCTTACGCCCTCGCGTCTCGTCGGGAAGCGCGCCGCGCATCGGCGTTGTCGGCACACGTTATCCCTCCGACTACGGAAAAGAAGCGGTTTTAAAAATTACCGGTGAATTGGCCAGCGCCGGATTTATT
>JAIFWS010000034.1 GCA_019658985.1 Candidatus Parcubacteria bacterium | reverse complement strand
GGGATCGTGTATTAAACAAACAAACCGTGAAGCCGGGCGAGGAGGTGGGAACAAACTCTTTGAACGGAAACAACAATATTTTGACGTTGGTAAGCTGTTGGCCACCGGGGAAGGATTATTTGAGGATTGCGGTAAATGCGGAGTTGGTAAAGTAATTCAAAAGACGCCCCGCGGGGCGTCTTTTGGTATATTGACAAATATAAATAAATGTTGTAAATTATGCTCATCGCTCAGCTGAGGGAAGGGGTGAGTAAATGGATGATAGCATGTCGGTGGAAGATGCTTTCAGTCAGGCCGCAAGGATTCTGGACAATGACGGAGACCTGGCCGCGATGCTCACGAAGGCGAAGGCCGCCTGGGATCGCGGCGACTGCGATTCGGCCTTCTGGATCCTGGAAGCCTTTCATCTCGGGCAGATGATGGTGATGCGGAGTAAGGCGACGGAAGAATCCGCCCGCCTCGCGGAGGACAGCCACTGCAGCGTGATCGCGCTCAAGCGCAGGTTACAGCGATCGATGTAGACCCGGGTCGTGCAACGCACGTTACCGGGTTTTTTTATTTCCGCCCCTCAAACGCCGAATCAAGAGTCTCTTCATCAGCGTATTCCAGTTCGCCGCCGATCGGTAATCCCTTCGCTAAGTGGGTAATTTTAAGAGTAGGGAATTGGGGTAATTCTTTTAATGCCATTTCTACTAATGTTGAAGCGGCCCGGCCTTCGATAGTTGGATTCGTTGCAATGATAATCTCAGTAAACTGGGAATTTTTTATTCTTTCTTTGAGTGGTACGATTCTCAAATCCTGGTCGTTGATTTTGCGCAGGGTTAAAATGTTATTTCCCAAGACAAAGTACAGCCCCTTGTATTTTTTGGTATTCTCGATGGAAATCAGATCGTTTTCTTTTTCAACGATACATAGTAATTGCTTATTTCTCCCGGGATCGCCGCAGATTTGGCAGATCTGCTGGCCCGAGGCTTCAAACGGCTGGAAGCACTGCTGGCATAAGAGGATATTATTCTTAACCGCTTGGATAGCCTGGATAAGTTCTTGGGTCTCGGTGGGAGAGGAATGAATCAAGTGGAAAACAAAACGGCTGGCCATTTTCGGTCCGACCGCCGGGAATTTTGAAAATAAATCTTTGAGCCGTTTAATAGAGTCCATATTATTCGGTCATAATTTCCGTCGTATAATCTCCCTGTTCTAAATTACGGAAGCTTGCCCGGTTTTCATCAAAGTAGAGTTTTATCGCTCCAGTAGGGCCGTTACGGTGTTTGGCCACGATGATTTCGGCGATATTTTTCTCTAAAGAATTTTCGTTGTATTTATCTTCGCGGTAAATAAACATCACCACGTCCGCGTCCTGCTCGATGGCTCCGGATTCGCGCAAGTCGGAAAGCATCGGCCTATGAGGCGTGCGCTGTTCAACCGCCCGGGAAAGCTGGGATAAAACCAAAATCGGGATATTTAATTCTTTGGCTAATCCCTTTAATGCCCGTGAGTTTTCCGTGACCTGCTGGATTAAGGCAGTATTTTTGCTGGTGCTGTCCATTAATTGCAAATAGTCGATGACGATTAACCCCAAACCTTTATCGGTTTGGAGTCTCCGGGCCATGGCGCGGATCTGGAGGATATTGGCGGTTCCGATGTCGTTGATGTAAATCGGGGCTTCGGATAAGCTTCCCATGGCAATCTGGATCCGCGAAAAATCATTATCACCGTCGCCGGACTGGAGCTTTCCGGTGCGCAGTTTCCACAAATCAATATTGCCGTGGCTGGATAATAATCTATCCGCCAGCTGGTCTTTTGACATTTCCAAAGAAAAAATTCCCACCGGCAGGTTTTCGTATACTGCCACGTGCCTTGCAATATCCAACATTAACGAAGATTTTCCCATGGAAGGCCGGGCGGCTAGAATAATCAAATCAGAGCGCTGGAGTCCCGAGAGCATATTATCAAGCTGTTTAAATCCCGTGGCGATTCCGCGGTACTGGCCGGTTTGTTTTGATAACTGGTCGATCCGCTCAAAAGTCTCGTCTAAAATATCTTTAATAGGGACAAATGATTGGGTTAGGGATTTTTGCCCGATGGAAAAGACTTTTTTTTCGGCGTCGTCTAATAGGTCTTCAATGTCTTTGGATTCGTCAAAAGCATTCAGTCCGATTTCTTCAGAAGCCTGGATCAAATCGCGCAACACTTTTTTCTCCCGTACAATTTTTGCGTAATTGGTAACGTGGGTTGCGGTAGGGACCAGGTTGATGAGGGAAGTCAGATATGCGCTTCCGCCGATGCCTTCAAGCTGGCCGTTTTCTTTTAATTTGCTGGAAACGGAAAGAATGTCGATTGGTTCCATTTTTGAGAACAGCTGGGCCATTGCGGAGAATACCTCTTTGTGGATGTTTTTGTAGAAATCGTCCGCACTGACAAAATCTGAGACTTTGATCATCGCGTTTTTGTCGAGCATCAAGCATCCCAACAAGCTTTGTTCGGCTTCAACGTTCTGCGGCGGCTTTTTTGTGGGCATTTCTGAACTCATAGTATGCTTATGTATACCAAAAAAGGTATGTCAAAACAATACTCTTTGGTTAAAAGCAGCGGCTCTTGTATGAGAGCCGCTGCTTTTTAATTTTTTATCAGTGTATTTTTTTAACTACCGGGCCGTCCTGGGTGTCGTCTACCGAATATCCGTATTTTTCTATTTCCTTACGGACTTCATCAGCCTTATTCCATTGGGTGCTTTTGCGGTGCCCTTCGCGGACTTTCACCAGGTCCAGCACTTCCTGGGGGATGTTCGAATTCTTTATTTTTTCAAAGTCGATGATCCCGAAGATCTTATTTATTTCCTCAAAGAATTTGTACATATCACGGGCTTCTTTTTTACCGAGCAGCCCGTTTTCCATTAATTTATTGATTTCTTTGATGAACTCAAAAAGGGCGGCAAAGGCTTTGGGAGTATTGAAGTCATCCGCCAAATTTATATAGAATTCTTCTTTTGCTCTTTTTAGTGCCTTTTTAAGATCGGCAGGTTTTGCTGACTTCGCTGTTTTAAGGGTTTTCAACTTCCGCAAAAACTCTTCAATTTTCTCCAGCGATATTTTTGCTTCTATTATAGCGGTTTCTGAATAGTCCATCGGGGTATGCCATAAATTTTTGGCGACCCAAAACCGCAAGAGCATCGCCGGATAGCGTTTTAAGAAGTCATTGATGAGGACAAAGTTCCCCAGGCTCTTGGACATTTTCTGCCCGTCGATGGTTAAAAAGCCCGTGTGCATCCAATATCGCGCCAGCGGTTTTTTGCCGGAAATGGATTCCATCTGGGTGATTTCAGCTTCATGGTGGGGGAACATGATATCCCGTCCGCCGCCATGGACATCATATTGCGCCCCGAAATATTTTTCAGTGATAGCCGTGTCTTCAATGTGCCAGCCCGGACGCCCAGCACCGAATGGGGCAGTCCAGCTCGGTTCGTCCTGGATTGAAAATTTCCATAAGCAAAAATCACCGCGGTTTCTTTTGTTTTTACTGTAATCAATCCGGGACATGGAATCTTCCGCCTGCAGCGCGGTGCGGCCCGAGAGCTTTCCGTAATCTTTAAATTTAGCGATATCAAAATAAATGCCGTCTTCTTCAAGAGTGTAGGCGTATTTTTTATCAATAAGCCTTTCTACCTGGCTGATGACTTCTTTGATATGATCGGTGGCTTTGGCGTATTTTTTAACACTGGTCACGCCCAATGCTTTCATGTCTTTGAAGTATTCATTGGTGAATGCATCAGCTAAATCTTTTATGCCTACCCCCTTTTCTTTTGCCCGGGCAATAATCTTGTCATCGATATCGGTGATATTTTGCAGATAAAAAACATGGTATCCCATGCTTTTTAAATATTTGGCGAAACAATCAAAAATGACATAGCTGCGAGCGTGTCCCAGGTGTGAGAAGTCGTACACCGTAGGTCCGCAAACAAACAGGTTGATTTTCTGGCCGGATAACGGTTTTAAGGCATCCTTTTTACCGGAAAGGGTATTGTAGATTTTTACCTGAGGATTTTTCATAATTAAATATTATAGCAAAAAGGGGCTTTTTCCGCAATTATTAGACTAGAAGGACATTCCATGATATTCTGGTAATGAAGACATGAAGATTATTGATATTATCTTGGCCATCCTATGCACCGAAACGGTTGTTTTTTTATTGGGTGATATTTTAAAGCTGCCATTATATCTGACAATCCTGGCATATCTTCTATTCCCGATTCTTTCTGTTGTTTTCCTGTTCGCCATGTACCTGATCGGTAAAAAAGCCATCCTCGCTTTTCAGGCCGGCAAGCATGTAATGATCGGGGGGCTGGCCACCGTCGTTGATTTAAAAATGTTCGAAGTACTGCTCGCCTTGGCCCTCCGGAATATATTGCTTGCAAAAAGCATTTCATTCGTGATTTCCACCTCATTAAAGTATATCGGCAATAAACACTGGGCTTTTGAGCGGCATGGCAACGAGGGTATTAAAAAAGAGATGGTGCAGTTTCTGGCTATTACGGTTATCGGACTCTCGATCGATTTAGCGGTGTTTTATTATTCGACAAAGATATTAGGCCCGCAGTTTGCCGTTCCGCCGTCAATTTGGGTCAAGACAAGCGTTATCCTGGCTGCCGTCGCGGCAGCGGTGTGGAATTTCCTGGGATATAAGTTATTAGTGTTTAAAAAATAAAAAGAGCCGCGCGGCAGAAGAGTCGCGCGGCCTGGTGG
Source organism: Candidatus Parcubacteria bacterium (assembly GCA_019658985.1). Lineage (GTDB taxonomy): Bacteria > Patescibacteriota > Minisyncoccia > Minisyncoccales > Staskawiczbacteraceae > VGLO01. Next base: position 3,643 of record JAIFWS010000034.1, on the reverse strand, counting down.
GGTGGTTTCGGCTCATCGTTTCTCCGCGAGCCTGAAGAAGTCCCGGAGCCGATTGAGATCCATCCGGGCGGTGGTGACGAAGTCGTCGTCGATGTGGAGGTGGAACTGGATCTGGCTGCCTTGCCGTTCCACGAAGAGAATGGTGGTTTCCTTCTTGGCGGCCAGGTACGCCGCGATGAAGTAGCCGCAGGCCAGTTCCACCCGGATTCCGGCGTAGTCGCGCATCAGGAGTTCGACACTGACGGCCAGCTCTTTCGGCCGGATTGACTTGGGTAGCCGGTTGGGCATCAGGAGTACTACTTCCTCATCCCTGGATCCCACGTTGGCCAGCTTGAGGGAGATTTCGAATTCCCCGTTCGCCTCGGTGGGCAGGAAACACAGGCAGGCTCCGAACTCTTCGGGGCACCGGACCACGACTTCAGAAGTCGTCCTGATGTCCAGTATCTTGGCTTGCGGCCGTTGGTTCCAGATCTTCCATTCTGCCGCGGTTGGCATGGTATTGCTCCTGGCGTGCCTTTAATTCCCCCAGTCCTTGGCAAGGACAAGATTAGGGAATCGCAGTAAGTATTTATTATCATTTATCTCTAATATGTCAAGGTTGTTGAAGTCAGGCTAAAAAAGTACAATAAACGTCATGGAAAATAATATCGCATTATATCGAAAATACCGGCCTGGAGATTTCTCGGAGGTGATGGGGCAGGAACATATTGTCCAGACGTTGAAAAATTCGCTGGCCTCAGGTTCTGTTTCACATGCCTATTTATTTTCCGGTCCGCGCGGGTCGGGCAAGACGACCATTGCCCGGATTTTCGCCAAGGCGGTAAATTGTCTGGCTTCGCCAGATCTCGCGAAGCGAGACAAGGATTTTAATAGGCCATGCAACCAATGTGATTCCTGTTTGGAAATCGCCGCCCAAAAATCAATGGATTTAATCGAAATCGACGCGGCCAGCCACACAGGAGTGGATGAAGTCCGCGAATTGATTGATGGATTGAAATTCGCACCGGTAAAATCAAAATACAAGATTTTTATTATTGACGAATGCCACCAGCTTTCCAAGTCCGCTTCGAATGCGTTATTGAAGACCCTGGAAGAGCCACCGGCTCATGCCATCTTTATTTTAGCAACTACTGAGGCCCACAAAATGCTTCCCACGATTATTTCCCGGACTCAGCGGTTCGATTTTAAACGCCTGCACGTTCCGCAGCTTATAGAAAAACTGGAATTTATCGCCAAGAAAGAAGAAGTGAAATTCGAGGACGGGGGCCTGGCGCTTATTGCGTTAAATGCCCGCGGATCATTCAGGGACGCGGAATCGTTGCTGGATAAATGCATGCAATTTTCCGGAAAGGCCACCATCTCTACAAAACAAATAGAAGAACTGTTGGGAATCGTTGAAGTGGGAAAAATTTCAAAGTTCGTGGATTTATTGTTGCAAAAAAATGCCAAAGAAGCCGTCGTGTTTTTGAATGAATTGGCAGATGGGGGAATTGATTTGGTGGAATTTACCAAGACACTGGTGTTTTATGTCCGCCAGATGATGCTTCTGAAAATTAGTCCGGATTTCGCGCCGGTGATCAATTCCGGGTTATCGAAAGAAGAAATTACCGCCATGAAAGCCCAGATGGAAAAATTACCGGAAAAGGAGATCCAGCAATGGCTCGAATTGTTTATTGAAGCGGAAAATAAGATGAAATATGCCATTATTTTGCAGCTTCCTTTGGAATTGGCCATAATTGACATAACGCAAAAATAGTCGTAAAATTCACTATATTGAGCTTATTCCGGGATCGTCTAGCGGTAGGACATGAGTCTTTGGAACTCAGTACCCAGGTTCGAATCCTGGTCCCGGAACAGGTAATAAAAACCCACCTCAAGGTGGTTTTTATAATTAACGATATTTTAAGATAATACCTTATATTATAAATCCATATGGAATACGATACATTACCAGCAAAAGAAGTCATTGATCAAACAATAGCCGCGCTTGCCGATCGCGGCGTGAAAGCTGTTTTGGTGGAGAATAAAGAAGAGGTGCTGGAAAAAATAAAAGAGATGATTCCCCAGGGAGCGTCCTTGATGAACGGGTCTTCGCAAACTTTACAGCAGATCGGTTTTGTGGATTATCTGAAAGCGGGCCAGCATGGATGGAATAACTTGCACGATGGGATTTTGGCCGAGGAGGATCCGGTAAAACAGGCGGCATTGAGAAAACAAGCAGTGCTTTCAGATTATTATCTCGGCAGCGTCCACGGAATGGCGCGGACGGGTGAGTTTGTTATTGCCTCTAATTCGGGCAGCCAGTTGCCGCACATTGTTTATACTTCGCCAAATTTAATCTTTGTGGTAGGGGCGCAAAAAATAGTGCCGACGCTGGATGAGGCATTAAAGCGTCTTAAAGAATATGTATTTCCCTTAGAGGATCAGCGAATGAAATCCACGGGCGCAGCCGGCAGTAATATTTCTAAACTGTTGATTGTTGAAAAAGAGCAGTCTTGGATGGGAAGGAATGTTACCGTCATCTTCGTCAATGAAAAATTAGGTTTTTAAAAAAGGAAAAAGCCGCCCGTAGGGCGGCTTTTTTGATTGAAAAATAAAAGAGGGCGTAGTATAAATAATCCATAATTCATTTCTAAAGGTTTGTACTAATCTATAAAAAATAAAATGAACCAAACATTGAAAACTTTTCTGAGTATTATTCTTGTTCTTTTGATCATCGCGGTCGGGTATTGGCTATTTGGCAAGCCCGCTACTTTTGGGTTGTAGCTCATTTTAATCAAATCTTAATGAATTAATATTACAATAGTAACCATGAGAATACTAATTGTAGAAGATGAGCCAAAGTTAGCTAAAATAATCCAAGACGGCTTGAAGTCAAAAGGATATGCTGTTGACCATTTGGCCGACGGCGAGAAAGCCGAGAATAGGGTTCAATCCAGCCATCAGGATTATGATCTTATTGTATTGGATTTAAATTTGCCCGGTAGAAGCGGCCTTGAAATCTGCAAAAAAACCCGGCAATTAAAAATCGAAACGCCGATTTTGATCCTGACCGCCAATGCGGATCTGGAAAGTAAAATCGCGCTGTTTAATGCCGGTGCTGATGATTATTTGTTGAAGCCGTTTGAGTTTGAAGAATTGCTCGGCAGAATCCGGGCTATTACCCGCCGGCCGAAACAGGCCCTGCCGTTTGAATTGAAAGTCGCTGATATCGTGTTGAACCCCGCCACTCAGAAAGTGACCCGCGGAAACCGGGAAATAAAATTCACCTTGAAAGAATTCCGCATCTTGGAATACTTTATGCGAAACCCCAATATGGTATTGTCCCGTGAAGATATCACGGCCAACATTTGGGATTTTGATTATGATTCGTTCAGTAATATCGTTGATGTGTTTGTAAACAAAGTGCGTAATAAAATCGACAAGGGCCGGACCCAGAAGCTAATAGAAACAGTGCACGGAGTAGGGTACAAGCTTAATAGCAGGGATTAGTCCTGTAACTTCTTAATTAGAGCCTGTATCTTTTTCCCCTCAGAGACAATGCTTTTTAAGCATTGTTTTTGTTTTGCATTGACTTCGCCGTAGACATTTTTCAGCAAGAGTTCTGCTGACATACTGACGCTCGTCAAATGGTTTCCTCTCC
>JAIFWS010000033.1 GCA_019658985.1 Candidatus Parcubacteria bacterium | reverse complement strand
GATCTGCGATAAAATTTTAAATACCGATTCGTAATCCAGCTTGTTGGACTTTAATTCCGGTCCGTCGCTGCTCTTTCCCAGGAAAGTGATCTTTTCCAGGATATCTTTAGCCATGGATTTTTGGTCCAATAAGGCCAAAAACAAGTGCTCGACGGCAATAAATTCGTCCTGCATCTTAGTGGCTTCAATCCGGGCACGGTCCAACACCTTGGCCATATCCTGGGTCAGGTAAAACTGGCCGAAAGCAGTCGGCGCGAAATTGGTTGAAATTTTCAATAACTGGCTTTCAATTTTGGTTTTTAACCCGTCGATTTCAATGCCAAGCTTTTGCAAGATAGTCAAAACCACCGAACCTTCCTGGTTAAGCAAAGCATAGAGCAAATGCAGGGCGTCGATCTGCTGTTGTCCGCGTTCCTGGGCGATTGCCTGGGCGGACAGGATGGCGTCCTGCGCTTTATTGGTAAAGTTAGTTCCTCCGTTCATAGTCTAATTATCTTATTTTTTAATAGTATAAGTCAAATATTGGCAGAAATCAAGTGAGAGTGCTAACTTAAACCAGCCTTCCGGGCCTGTCTTCTATCAACACCCAGTGGATTGACGCAAGGCCCTAAAAAGGGTACAATTGCATTAACGTTATTTGAGCGGTTTTTACCCTAATATAGTCGTAAAAACACCTCCAATGACGTGAAAATATATGACCGAAACTGCACGTCCTAAGATCAAAATGGTACTGCCCGCGATCGTATTAGCCACCTCATTTTACTACTCTATTTCTTTTACCGGGGGAATCCTCATCGGATACCTCCTTTGCAAGCTCTTCTGCCATCTTTTTGTCCATAACGGAAAGGTGGACTCTATTTTCATCGACTGGGGCAAATGGCAAATCCACTTGCACCATTGGATTATGGGACTATTTCTTTTGGCGGGACTCTGGGTCATCGACCATTACTATCTTCCCACTTTCTTTGCCGGAGCCATCTGCGGAATGATTATCCAGGATATTTATGATTACAACGATTGGCATAAAGTTATCATTAAAAATACGGCTAAGGAGACTATTAAAAAATAACCGAACTACGAAAAAATGCCCCTAGACGGGGCATTTTTTCGTAGTAATATATAATCATTGGAGGGGTGCCAGAGCGGCTTAATGGAACGGTTTCGAAAACCGTGGCTCGAAAGGGCCTCGTGAGTTCAAATCTCACCCCCTCCGCCTTAAAAAACCTTGTCCGCTTTTCGGCCAAGGTTTTAGATAAAGGACTTATTTGCTGAAAATATTAGAATAACCCGCTTCAGGAGAAGCCGGGAATTTTTGGTCGCGCGATTGCCAATCCTGCAAAACTTCCTGATACGCGCCGCGGTTAAATTTGATAACTTTTCCAGCGGTTGGAGTTTTTCCTCTTGGAACTATCACGTACTGGTAAAATACTGCCGCTTGGACCAATATGCCCAAAAAAATGGAGCATACAATAATTAAAAAGGCGGAGTCAGCTAAAACCCAGGGAAGCCTTTTTAGCTTTTGAGCGGAAAAATGTATTGTTGATATTTTCTTTAATTGCATGTATCGGATATATTACGGCTTTGCAAAGGTATTTACGGTAAGGGTCGCATCAACTTTCCCCAGAGGAGTTTTTTTAGGATCATTTTGGTCATACGATCCTTTTATAATGATATTTTTAACATCAACCAGATAGGGGCCATGTTCTAATTTTTCCAGGAAAGAAAGCACATTTAGGAAATCACTGCTGACGACTATCTGGAACGCAACGATGTGCTGGCTTTCCTCCGGCGGGACCGGACCCAAGGATATTTTTGAACTGACATTGCTCGATGAAGATATACTCTCAAAAAATTTAATGACATCTACCGGATTTTTCGGGTCGACAAATAATTGGCCCGCTTTTTCTAAATTAGATTGGTAACCAGGGTACTCTTTTTTAAAATTTTCGATCTGCATGGACTCATCCTCGAGCACCATACCGCTCTCTTTCTGTGAAAACAGGCTTTCTGAAGTATGTTTGATTCCTAAAAACAGCGGTAGAATACAACCCAATATTAATAGCAGGACGACGCCCGCTATCACCCCGGCAATAGTATATAATTCCTTTTTATTATTCATTCCTAAACGCAATCTCTTAAAAAAGTAAAAATCCTGGCCAAAACTTAACCCGTGGGGATAATTTCAAAAGTCACATGGAACGCGGCATCGGTGGCATTAATCCAGCTGTCGGGGGAAAAAGATATATTTTGAAAACCTGGCACGCCCTGCATCGTTTTTTGGAATAACAACAAGTTATCCCGGGTATCGCTCGAGCCAGAAGCAATTACTTTTACTTTCTTGCCTTCTTTCGCCAGGGAAAGATCGGTAAAATACACATTCTGCGGCCGGCTAATGCTTGAAATAGTCTTCAATGCCCGGGTATAGAGGATCTCTTTTTTATAAAAACCTGCTATCTGTTCCAGCACAGCATTATTGCTTTCTATTAAGCTGCGGTAACGCAGAAAATCGGGAGTTTGGTATTGCGCCTGAACCTGATCCAGTACGATTTTTTGCGAACTTTTCTCTCCCACCAGGTAAAGATAAACCGAAAGCAATCCCAACGTAAAACAGACCAAGGGAACAATAATGGTTATCCCGGATATCATTACTAACTTTTTTTTATCCTCCAGAAATAATTTTTCTTTTTCCTGGGGAGGGAGAAGATTGATCATAAATACTTCAAAGTATTAAAATGCATCTGTTTTCCGCAATGCTAAACCTAAGGCAGTTGCGAAAGAAACGAAATCCTTGGGAATCCCATCATTCATTTGTCCGGTTGGAAAATGCACCCAGAAGTTTTTTAATTCCACCAGTACCCCTGTTTTCCGGGTAAGGAATTCGGGCAATCCCTTTAAATTTGATCCGCCACCGCATAAAAAAATATTTTTTATTTTCCCGCCTTCTTCCAAATGTTCATGGGAAGCATGATTTTCATGAAAATTCAGATATTTTTTAATTTGCAAAGCCATATCATCCAAGATGGGCTCCACCACTTGTGCCATCCTCTTTGACAGGCTGTCTCTTTTTGCATCCATTGCATCATACGAAAGTTTTAATTTTTCCGCCCTTGCCATATTAATAGAAAGTGCCTCAGATATAGCCTCGGTCAATTGCTGGGAAGAGATAGGGATAGAATGGGTAAATTGGATCGAGCGGCCGGCAAAAGTAATAAAATCCGTGCTATCCTTTCCAAAATCAATGAGCGCCACTGGGGCAGCGCTCATCTCTTTTTCTATTAACGCCCGGGTTATGGCTTCAGATTCGATTTCGCAAACCAACGGAATGAGGCCGGCTTTTTTAAAACAATTTACGTAAGAATTCACTATTTTTTTTGGCATTGCCACGATAAGCACATCAACATGGTCGAGGTGGTCTTTAATAGGTTCGATAACCTGGAAATCCAGGTACACCTCATTAACCGACAATGGAATGTAATTTTCCGCTTCAAAAAAGATTGCGGACCGGAGCTCCTCCTCCGTCATCTTAGGCATTTGGATCACCTGCAAAAAGGACTTTTCTTCGGGCAGGGAGGCTATGACATACTTAGTGGTAAGTTTTTTTCCTCTAACATTTTTACAGGCTGATTTAATGATTGCTACCAATGCATCTTCATTTTGGATAACCCCTTTCTCGATAATGCCCGGCTCTATCTCTAATTTATTGAATGATTCTAAAACAAAAGAACCGTGCCTCTTTTTGAGTTTAACGATTTTTAGGGATTGGTCGCTGATATCTAAACCGAATGCTTCTTTTTCTAACGTTAAAAATTTCATATGCGGACGGGAATTACCTTATTATATAACAATTGCCGGCGGTTGGAAATCGCCGCGGTTATTTAGTAATAATATAGGTTCCGGACATGAATTCCCACGAACCTCCCGGACCGCTGGAAAAGTTTTCACTGATTAAACCGCTATCATAATATAGCGTAGCGCCACCACTCATGGTTATCTGCTTAGCCGTGACTTGCTTAAGCGAACTACCACCGTTAATGGTGATATTGCCATTCTGGGCGATTAAAGCTACCGTTCCCGCTCCCCCGGAAAGGGTTATGGCATTATTACCGGCGCATCCGGCAGCTGCCGGACAGGCGCTCGTAGTAATAAGAAACGGATAACTGCCTGCCTGGCCTGACCCGGAAAAATTACAACCCCCATTTAAAATCACATAACTGTCTGATACAACTGCCCCGCTATTGGGGCCATAGGCGGGATCTAATTTCACCTTTCCCCCGCCGGTTACCGTAATCGTGCCCACAACCCAGAGGGTTCCAGTTACCGTTAGGGTGCCTCCACCGTCTACTAAGAGATTGCCGGTAATTTTTTTTGGTCCAAGGCTGGCTCCCGCAAAACCGACGTGATAATCTCCCGTAATGGTTCCGCCCACTACGGCGTCATCTTTCCAATCCTGGATATTGGCGTCGGACAAAGGCAGTGACTCGGGAGTGGGGTCATCCCGTGTAGTATTACAAGTCTTATTAGTAAAACTGCCGGTCTGGCAATAAATGGTACCGGTAACGGTGGCTCCCTGGACTGTGTGCGCCCACGCATCATCAGAGGCAGCCGTACCCACGAAGACGCCTCCCGTATAAGTATCACCTCCTATCATTGAGGTGCCTCCTCCTAGATAAATCCTAAAATACCCATCCAAACCCGAAGGAGAGGTATTTGACCAGCTTCCCCCATATTTCCCTATTTTTGCCGCGCCGTTAACATAGCCTCCGCTATTGGCCCCGATAACATAATATTTTGAATTATTAGAAGAAGCGTCAATTACCATCCAATAATCCTGCGAAGGATCCAAGACAGGATTTGAAGGCATCGAAACCGTGGCCCAGCCGAAATTAGTGGTTACCAGGGAGGCTGAAAGTGTTCCGGACATCAGGATGGTAGTACCGGGAACGCCGGCATTATCAGTAACAATTTTTACTGTGGCATCGGAAGGCAGGCCCACTTTTTTAATATAGAATTGGATGTTGTTAAACTGGGTAGCCGAGGATATGGCAAATTGTTGGGAAAAATCTTCCGTGGAAGACGCGTTAGCAAACGTAATGCAGGTTGAACTGGTGCATGAGCTGATTGTTGAAGGAAGATCATTCGTCTGGTCAGCAGCCAATGTTGGCGGGTTGGCAGCGACGGCGGATCCGGTAATGTGCACCCCGCTCGTAGCAGAAATATTACCATTTGAGTAAATGTTGCCATTTAAGGTAGAACCTCCGCTCATGATAAACCCGCCATTGCCGGCCTGGATGCCATAGCGGAAGGAAATCGTAGATATTCCTACACTGGTATTTATTTTTACCGTCCTGGAGGCAATAGGCTTGGAACTATTGGGCACGTAACCGGTAACCGAAATAGTTTTTTTGCTGGCATCAACCGTCGTAATAGAAATATCAAAAGTACCGTTCCCCAGGGCCGTATTAGTCTCACCGGTATAGCCGTTTTGGTTATTGAGCTTCCATAGCGCCATTTCTATTCCGCCTTCCGCCAGGTTTAATGCCTGTTCTTTAGCTACAGCGGTCCGGTGCGAGAAAATCTGCGAGGACAAATAGCTGAACAAAGCACCCATCATTAAAATGACCGTGCTCATTAAAATCAAGGAAAATAACAGTATTTGCCCTTTTTGGCGGCGCAGCACCTGGTTCTTTTTTTGTAATTCCATTTCTTTAAATATCTAATAATTCCTTAATTTTGATTGAGAAGATACAGTAATAGATTTTGTCTGGCTTCCTGCCTTACGTAAAACGGCGATGGTAGTGGTAACTTGCTTCGCTAAAGAATAATCCGCATTGTCGTAGGCAAAGGAAAAGTTGGGGGTGTCAATATTTTGGGCCAGATTTTTTATCGCACTCGGCCGGGTGCTATTTAAGCTTGGGAAAATCCTCCGGGAAAAATCCGTGCCGGAGAGATAAAAAACTACCGTATCATAACTACTTTCGATAAGCTGAGAAGAACTATCGATCGATGGCACTTGCAGGACCAGTACCGTAGTGCCCGTAGTATACGTAGAATAGCTGGATAGAATCCGGTTGCTTTGCCGGACATAATTATCCACCTCATCAAGAGCCGCCCGAGCATCGCTGGTAATATCCAATTCTACCGTTTCAGTGTTGTAGGTTTGAAAGTGATAAGCGCTGATGTATGCCAAGAAAAAAGCTATGATAGAAATAATCCCGATCCCCACCAATACTTCAATAAGGGTAAAACCCTGTTCCAGCCCGCGCGCTCCGCAAGAATGTATATTATTTTTCATCGTAGGTTTAAAAATTCACGTTCTACGGATTAATTCCCCCGCCGCCAGCCAGGGTAGTAAGCACTACTGACTTATTGGCGCCATCATTCCAGTTGACGGTTACAGTTAATTTTTTCAAATTGGTGTAACCAGGATAGTCAGCCACGGTAAAGTCCCCGGCCCCTGAGGGAATCTGAGCCAGCATCGGATCAGAAATGGTACCTGAGCCGGGCAAGCTATCAAAAGCTGTTGACCTTAAGGTTTCCATTTCTTTATTTGCCACATGATAAGCAATATCTTCATAACGCTGCTTATGGCTGATGCCCAGCGCCTTGGCCTCCATAAAACACAATTCAAATAAGATGGATACCAAAAAGATGACAATAATTATTTCCACCAGCGACGTCCCTCGTTGTTTCTTTGTAGAAAAATACCGGGTGAACATACCTATTAAATCGAATTTAGCGATGAGTACATCGGCTCAATAATTGAAATAGCAAAAAAGGCCACCACGGCGCCCAAAAAGACGATCAATAAAGGCTCGATGATAACCGAGAAATTTTTGGTCTCTTCTATGACTTCCCCCTCGTAAAATTCCGCTAATTTTTTTAATATTTCAGAAGTTTTGCCGGTTTCTTCACCAACCTCCATCATGTCCAAGGCGCCGAAAGGGAAAATGTCTTTGTATGGTTTCAATGAAAGGGACAGCTTCTGCCCTTTTTTCACTTTTTCAGCAGCCTGGTCCAGCGCCCTCTTAAAATAAATATTGCTTACCGTAGCTGAGGTAATTTCCAATGACCGTATCAGTGATATCCCCGAAGAATTTAATGAACTCAACGAACGGATCACCACGGCCGCATTACTTTTTTTAATAAAGGGTGAAAGCAAAGGGGTTTTTATTAAGAATGTATCACGCACCAGCCGTCCGGCGGCGGTTTTTATAGCCAGGAAAAATCCATACACGGCAACCACCGGAGATATAAGCGACACATACCAGTACCGCTGGGAAAAATTCCCAAGAGCAATAAGGATTTGCGTATAAATGGGAAGAGGAACCCCCATTCCTTCCAAGAAAGCGGAAAATTTCGGCAGTACGAAGGTTGAAACAACCACTCCCATGATAGCCATCACCACCAAAATAATACAAGGATAAATCAAGGCCCCTTTTATTTTTGTCCTTAATTCATGGTCGCGGTCCATATGAGTAGAAAGGATTTCGAAAATACTTTCTAGAGTCCCTGACTCTTCTCCGATGCGCACCATGCTTACAAAAAAATCCCCGAAGACCTTGGGAAACCTGGCCAAGGCATCAGAAAATACTTCTCCTTTGGTAAGCCGTCCGCTGATTTCCCGGAACATTTTTTTTACTTTGGGTTTCTTGGCCTGGTCAGCTAGGATATCGAAAATTTTCACTAAAGAAAGCCCGGCGGCAAACATGATCCACACATTCCGGACCATCATTATCTTTTCTTTTGATGACATGCCTAGTGTAGGCAATACAAAACTAAAACTGTGTTTTTTATATTCTTCCTCCAGCACGGCGGTAATCAATAACATATTTTCGCTTTTTAAACTGCGGGCAAGCGAAAAAACGTCCTTGGCTTGGGCGATGCCGGTTTTAGCTTGGCCATCAAAAGACCTGGCAGTATAAAAATAATTTGGCATGGGCAAATGTAAATTTCGAAGTTAATGTTACTCCGTGATTACCCTCAAAATTTCCTCAATAGAGGTTAATCCCTGGGCGGCCTTCACGAATCCGTCCTCAATCATCGTACGCATGCCCTCCTGGATGGCCTGGTTGGCAATTTCTCGCGTTGTGGCTTTTTTTACGATGAGGTCGCGTATCGGTTCTGATATTGGCAGCACTTCTACAATACCCAACCGCCCTTTATATCCGTCTTCATCTTCCGATGAAATCTTCGGCCTGAAAAATTCGACATCTTGCATGGTGGCATTGGGTTTTACTAATTTTTCTTCCTTGAGGATTTCTAAAATACGGGTCAGGTTGCAGTATCGCTCCAAATTTTTCAATTCAGAAGCACTAAGCTTGTACTTTTCTGTTTCACCGGAAAACTTCCTCACCAGACGCTGGGCAATAATAAGCACGACCGTCGAGGAAATCAGGAACGGTTCGGCTTTCA
>JAIFWS010000032.1 GCA_019658985.1 Candidatus Parcubacteria bacterium | reverse complement strand
TAATCGGCCAGGGCGTAACCCAAGGACTGGGGGCCGGAATGGACGCGAGCTTGGGAAAACGGGCGGCCGAAGAAAATACCAAGGAAATATCAGAATTACTCAAAGAAGCGGATATGGTGTTTGTTACGTCAGGCTTTGGCGGAGGGACAGGCAGCGGGGCAGGGCCGGTAGTTGCCAGCATCGCAAAAAATTTAGGAATTTTAACGGTGGCCGTCGTGACGACGCCTTTTTCGTTTGAGGGCCAGCAGCGCAAAAAAATCGCCAGCCAGGCGCTGGCGGATCTAAAGGGCCACTACGATTCGCTATTGGTTATCTCCAACGATAACCTGGTAAAAATTATTGATGAAAAGACAACGGTGTCCAGCGCTTTCCTGATGTGCGATGATATCTTGCGCCAGGCGGTGGAAAGTATTACGGATTTAATGCTGGCGCCGGGAATTATCAATATCGATTTTGCTTCGGTGATTTCCATTATGAAAGATTCGGGCCAGGCGTTATTTGGTACGGGAAAGGCTTCTGGGCCGAATCGCGCCGTTGATGCCGCCAGTAAGGCTATTGATTCGCCAGTCTTGGATTTTTCCTTGAAAGGTTCAAAGGGAGTGTTATTTAATGTTTCCGGATCGGATGTAACGCTCCACGAAATCCAAGCGGTCTCAGAGGTAATCACCCACAACGTAGACAAGCGGGCTAAAATCGTCTTCGGGGCAACCAAGGACCCTAGTTTAAAAAAAGGGGAAATTAAAGTTACTGTGATCGCTACGAAATTTTAAATGACGCCGTCGAAAACACTATTTTATTTGTGTATTTCTTTTATCGCGGGCGTACTATTGGAATCACTTATCCACAACTCGAGCCCAGAATACATAAAAAACCAAGCGCCATATCTGGCGCGGGGACAGAATTTGCTATTTCCCAAAGTCCGGTAAGGAAATTAAATGACGCGCCCGGTAAGATTGCATTGATCGGTCAGATTTCCGATGAACCGGATGTCCGCAACTCGTTCCAGAAATTAAAAGTAAAAATTGGCAGCAGTATCGTATTGGCCAGCACGGATTTATATCCGGTTTATCATTATTTAGATGCCGTGCAAATCACTGGCAAGCTGAAAACACCTGCAGTTTTTGAGGATTTTAATTATAAAAATTACCTGGCCAAAGATGGGATATATTCCGTGATGGATTACGCAACGGTGGATTTGGTTTCAGGCCAGCATCGATATAATCTCCTTTCTTTTATCTATGAAAAAATCTTGCTGTTAAAAAACGCCCTCATCCATGCTGTCGATTTGGCGTTCGGCCCGCCCCATAATTCCATTATCCAGGGAATTGTCTATGGCGATGACAGCAAGATGTCCCAGGAGGTGAAAGATAAATTCAATGCTACGGGCCTTTCCCATGTGACGGCCGTTTCCGGAGGCAATGTGGTGATTGTGATTTCCATGATAATGATGCTCCTGCTGGCGCTGGGGTTTTGGCGGAGCCAGGCCTTTTATATCGCTTTTATCTTTATCTGGTTTTATATCGCCCTGGTGGGTTTCCCGGCTTCGGCGGTTCGTGCCGGGATTATGGGTTCGATTGCCATTTTTGCCCAAGCCTTGGGAAGGCAGAACTCAAGCTGGAGGGTTTTGGTAATAGCCGCGGCGATCATGCTTTTACAAAATCCCATGTTATTGCTTTATGATATCGGCTTCCAGCTTTCTTTTTTGGCTTCATTGGGGATTATCCATGCCAAACCCATCATCGATTATTTCTTTGGCAAGCAAAAGCAGAATTTTTTGGTAAGTATTATGTCCGTAACTATTTCGGCCCAATTATTCGCCCTGCCGGTCATTATGTATACCTTTGGCACGGTGTCACTTGTTTCTTTGGTTACTAATGTCTTGGTCTTGCCGGCTGTACCGTTTATTATGGTACTGGGATTTTTGTCTTCGGCCGCCGGAACATTTTCTCATTTTCTCGGCTGGCTGTTTTCTTTGCCAACATGGCTGCTGGTGGTGTATTTTTTAAAAATCTTGAATTTATTTTCACGCCCGTGGGCGGTATTGGCAGTTAATACTGTTTCTTGGATCTGGCTGGTATTTTATTACGCGGCCGTTTCTCTTGCAGTTATCTGGTTGCAAAAATATATCCGGTCAAAGAATTTTTTGTAAAAAAATAACCACAAGCAGCGTTGCTTGTGGTGCGGGTTACGGCTCCATCAGATCGATGCGGATGGTGGCTCCGCGGTTGGTGAAGCGGGAGCGCCAGCGCTTCACAGTGATGTCCCTGTGGGCGATGACGACAACGGTGTCGCCGATCAGCCGTAGGTCGCGCGCCTCTTTTTCCGTGTCCTCGTCAGTCCCCAGACCGTGTTCGGCGTAGTACTTGCAGCCGGGGTGGCTGATCACGTGGACCGTGGTGAGGGCGGTGAAGTGCTTGGTCGCCAACCGGATCTGGCTCTCCAGGAAGGCGTAGTCGTGCGGCCTTTGTTTCGGATAGGCCAACGGTGCCGATCCGCCGAAGGTGCAGACTTTCGTGTAGCGGCCTGGCGGGATCCCCAGTTTCTGGGGGAGCCCTTCAAAGGCCAGGGGGCATCGTGGGTCGCCGCAGTAGAACACCAGGTGTTCTACTACGGGATCCGGGATGGCCGGGAACTCCATCGTTTCCGGCCTCGTGGTCGTGTTCATGGTTTCCTCCTCGCTGTTGGTGTTGTGGGTGGCGCGTCTGCACGCCCCCACGATCGCCGCCAGACATATCAGGCCGGCGATTCCAATCCTGAACCCTCTTTTGCTCATACCTCCCTTTCTAAGCTGAAGGTGCTGTCATCTGAGCCCGCCCCTTGCGTGCTCAAACATAAATCCAATGCTACTCCTTCCAATAATTTTTGCAAGCCTGGCCTAGTGGATAATTTTATCTTTAATTTTGAAGCAAATAGAGTATAATTAAGGTCATGAAAGAAGAAAAACCATCCAAAAAAGCCTGGGTTGTGAGCGTGGATATGGGGTACGGCCATCAGCGAACCGCTTACCCTTTGCGTAGCATCGCCTTCGGGGGCAAGATTATTAACGCCAATAATTACCCGGGAATCCCCAAAAAAGACCAGGAGATCTGGCACACTACGCGATCCCTCTATGAATTCATTTCGCGGTTCCGGAGGATCCCTTTCATCGGAATTTTTCTTTTTTTGTTTTTAGACCGGTTCCAGAAAATTGTGGGATACTATCCCAAGCGGGATATGTCAAAGTCTAATTTTGGCGGTAAGGCCCTCTTTTCTTTCATTAAAAAAGGATGGGGGAAAGATCTGGTTATGAATATGCAGCATCCGGCCCTGCCCTTGATATCGACGTTTTTTGCCCCGGTATTCATGGCGGAACATTTTGGCTACCCAAACGATATGTATTGCGTTATTTGCGATGCCGATATCGCGCGCGCCTGGGTTTCGCTGGAACCGAAAAAGAGCAGGATCAAATACTTTGCTTCCAATAACTGGACTCGCGACCGCTTAAAGCTATACGGAGTTCCGCCGGAAAATATTATCATGAGCGGTTATCCGTTGCCCAAAGAAAATTTGGGCGGAAAAAATCTGGCAACCGCTAAAAAAGATTTAGGGTACCGGCTCCTAAACCTCGATCCTTCCGGAAGGTATCGCCAATTATACAGCCCGCTGATTAAAAGCTATTTGGGCGAATTACCGAAGCTTCCAAATCATCCATTAACGATCATGTTTTCCATTGGGGGCGCCGGCGCGCAAAAAGAAATCGCGCTCAGTATCATTAAAAGTTTGAAAGAAAAAATTGTTGCCAAGGAATTGCGGTTCATTATTGCCGTCGGCACCCGGCCTGAATTAAAATCCTATTTTACCGACCGCGCAAAAGAATTAGAACTGGACGGCTGGTTGCAGGTGCTTTACGGCAAAACAATGGAGGAATATTTTGAAGCCTTTAACCAGGCGCTGCGGACCACGGATATGCTGATGACCAAGCCTTCGGAATTATCTTTTTATGCTGGACTTGGAATCCCGATTATTATCCAGCCGTCAATCGGATCGCAGGAAGATTTCAATCGGCGATGGCTGCTGCACACTGGCGCCGGGGTTCTGCAGGAAAACCCAAGCTATACGTCCGAATGGCTGTTTGATATTCTTGGGTCCGGGGACTTGGCCGAGATGGCAATGCAGGGATTTATTGAAATAGAAAAAATGGGGACTTACAATATAGAGGATATTATCAGCAAATAATGAAACATATGATAGCAGTGCTAATAATTATTATCCTGGCATTGGGCGCTTTGGTTTTGGGTTATTTTTTCCTGGGGTGGGCTCCTGTCCAAAAAAAGATCACTTGGGGGATTAATTTCTCCCAAATGCAGGTCGAAGCCCTGGGCCTTGATTGGCACGAAACTTATCTGGCTATCCTGGAGGATCTGGGCGCCAAAGATATGAAGCTGATGACCCAATGGGACTTTATTGAAGGCAAGCAAAATGATTATTTTTTCCAGGACATTGACTGGCAGATCCAGCAGGCCGAGGCCCATGGCGCCCGGCTGATCTACGTTGTCGGTATGAAAACCGGCCGCTGGCCTGAATGCCACCAGCCAGCCTGGGTTAGCGGCCTTTCGAAAGAAGAGCAACAGCGGCAGATATTGGAGTACGTAGGAATAATGGTAAACCGCTATAAAGGCTCTAAAGCTATTGTCGCCTGGCAGGCGGAAAACGAACCCTTGTTTAATTTCGGCGTATGTCCGTCGTGGTATTATGACGGCGGTGAATTTTTGAAAAAAGAAGTCGCTTTGATAAAATCACTTGACCCAACGCGGCCGGTGATGGTTTCGGATTCGGGTGAGCAGTCACTGTGGTTTAAAGCCGCCAAGATTGGCGATCGGGTTGGAACTACAATGTATCGGAAGGCCTGGGTCCATATTACTGACAAGATCGGCTTCCCCATGGATTTTATTCTTCCACCGGTCTTTTATTATCGCAAAGCCGAACTGGTAAAATACCTGCTCGGCAAGGATGTGTTTTGCGGCGAATTGCAGGCCGAACCGTGGGCGCAGAAACCGTTTCCAAACCTCCCCTTGGAAGAACAGGAAAAAACCATGGATCTTAATCAATTTAAAAGCAATGTTGAATTTGCAAAACGTACCGGCCTTAACGGATTTTATTTCTGGGGAACCGAATGGTGGTATTGGCTTAAAACTACTCAGAACAAGCCCGAAATTTGGAACGAAGCTAAGAAATTATTCTAGAAAATCATGGAATCCAAAGGACATTCAGTCGTTATCAACGGCAAAAAAGTATTTTATTGGGAGCAGAATCCCGATAAATCAGAAACGATCATTATATTGCACGGTTTTCCGGGCAGTCATGCCGGGTTGGCTGATTTGGCCAAGACATTCGGGGAATACCGGGTGATTGTACCCGATTTGCCCGGATGCGGGCAATCGGAGCCGCTGGAGCAAAGGCATACCCTGGAGCATTATTCAACGTGGATCGCCGACCTTATGGAATATATATCGCTGGACCAGGCGGTGGTAATCGGATATTCTTTCGGTTCCAGGGTTACGTTGTTTTTTGGAGCGCACTATCCAAAAAAGGCGAAAAGCATAATCCTGATGAATCCGGTTTTAAAGGTTGACGGCCTCATTGCTTATTGCCTGGCTTTGCATTGCAATATCGCTAAATTACTTCCCGAATACCTGCGCCATAAGTGGCTTTACAATGGAATTTATCATAGGGTTTCTCATGCTATTGTTTTTAAATCTCCGGATATGGAGCGCCGCCGGCAAATTTTAAAACAGGGCTCTCTTGAAGCAAAAGAAATCGATCACCGGGTTGCCATGGAAATATTCGATGAATTTTATCACTCTGATTTAATTAAGATAGGCCAGCACGTTGTAATAAAATCTTTGGTTATTGCCGGAAGCAGCGATAAAATCGTCAGCCCTTATTCCATTAAAAAATTAGCTGAAAATCTCCCGGGTGCAAGCGTCAGAATGGTAGAAGATTCCGGCCATCTTTTTCCTTTAGAAGATCCGGCGGCGGTATCGGATATTATTAAAAGTTGGCTAGAGGTAAACATATGATATCCTGGTTATTCATTATTATCGCGGCCTACTTTTTCTTCAGCTTGGCTTTTTTTGCCGATAAGTTGGTACTTTCGGGTCCGCCCAATCCGAAGCTTTATACATTTTACGTGTCTTTTCTGGGGGTGACCGCGTTGTTGGTTATTCCCTTTCTAAAGTTCACCCTCCCCGGTCCGCTTACTCTTTTGTATATCGGCTTGGAAGTAGTCATCTATGTCGCGGGGTTGTATGTGATGTTTTTAGCCCTCTCAAAATTTGAAGTTTCTCGGGTCATGACTGCCATCGGCGCCTTGCAGCCGATCCTAATATTGGTATTTACCCTCATATTCTGGAGCCAGAACGCCTTAAGCGGCAGTAATCTGATTGCTTTCTTCCTGCTGGTGGCCGGAGGCATCCTTATATCCATGGGGGAAAAATTCAAGATAACCAAACAGTACGCGCTGCTGATCCTGCTGGCTTCGTTGCTTTTTTCCCTGGACTATATTTTTTCCAAACTGATCTTTTTGAATGTACCGTTTTTGCAGGCGATGGTTTGGATGAGGGTCGGTGCCGCGCTGGTTTCGCTCTTCCTGCTCTTTGACCGCAAGTTGCGGAAAGATATTTTTACCAAAAAGCCAAGTATGGGCAAGAAAACCGGATTAATTTTTCTATTCGGCCAATCAGCCGGAGGCACCGCCGGTTTCCTGCAAAGCCTGGCCATATCGATGGTCCCGATTTCTTATTTGGCTATTACTAGCTCATTGCGGGGCATCCAGTATATCTTTTTATTCATCATTACCCTGTTTTTCTCCTGGTTTTTTCCAAAATTCTTCAAAGAAAATATTTCCGGGAAAGTGATTTTACAGAAGGCTGTTTCCATAGTATTGATAGTCATAGGTTTAGCGCTATTGGTTTAATAATATGAAAATTAATATTACCGGTAATAAATACATCGATGCGGCGCTGGCGCTGATGCTTTTTTCCGCCGCGGCGCATATGGCAATCCTCTTTTTTCTTGCTATCGCCTGGCGGGATATTTACATCCTTAATTATTTTAATATCCTCGACGTTGATCTTCTGATTCCCTATGACTTTAATAACCTGGCCTCGAATGCCGCCGCTTTGGCAGTAGCAGTGCTCATCTATATCATTATTTTAAAAACCAATAAATTATCGTAATGGCCCACCAGAAAAAAAAGATATTAGTCATATCAACCGCCGGCGGGTTCGGGCATATCCGAGCCGCCCAGGCTATTGCCGATTTTGCAAAAGAGCATTTCCCTAATGATGACGTGGAGCATTTTAACGTGGCTGAGTTTGATGAGTCGTTTAAAAGATACGGCCATGACTATGATGTCTTGACTCGGAAGCTCCCATGGCTTTGGCGCGTCACGTATGCCTATCTGCCCCCGGCTATCGGACGATGGGTTTCAAGCTTGAAGGGCCTGCATAATAAAAAAGTTGAGCAGTATATTTTAGAAAAAAAGCCCGACGCGGTCCTTTTCACCAATTTTATCATCGTGCCGATGTTCTTGGGCTTTTTTGAAAAACAGCTTCCCGGTACGCCTATCGGTGTTGTAATCACTGATTATAATATCCATCCCTACTGCAATTTCCCTTCAGTTAAATACTATTTTGTCCCGATGGCGGAGGTGGCTGGCGACTTGGAAAAATTTGGAATTAAAAAAGAAAAAATCATTATTACCGGCATTCCCGTCAATCCGCGGTTTTACCGTAAAGAGAATATTGATGATTTGAAAGCAAAGTACGGAGTCGATAATGGCTTGCCGACCGTCTTGGTAATGACTTCGTTTCGGATGTCTGGAGAGGGGCTGGTAGCATTGATGCGAAAATTGGTGGAGTTTGAACCAAAAATGAATGTGATCGCTGTCACTAGCGGAAACGAAGATTTTTATCAGACCATTAAAACGCATTTTGACGGGAAAATAATCCTGGTAAAGTGGACTGATACTATTGATGAATACATGAAAATTGCCGATGTAATAATCAGCAAAGCCGGAGGATTGACGATTTCCGAGTGCTTGACCTTGCGAAAACCCTTGATTATGATAAATCCAACGCCGGGGCATGAAGAGCTTAATGTCGAGTTTATGGAAAAAAATAATTTCGGCCGGCGCGCCATGAACGTTGACCAGATTGCCGCGGTCTTGCCCGATATGATTTTATTTTCCCGGAAAAATCAGTTAACATTAGTTAACGAAGAGCCTTCCGCCCAAAAAATACTTTCAAAATTTATTAATTAGAATAAAGGGTATTAAACCCTTTGCCGCCTGCGACGCTCGGGAGAAAATACGCCGTGGCGCATTTTCTCCACTCGCTATCCTCGGCAATAAAAAATATGTACGATCTTCCAACATTTAAATTCAATAAAAAGAAGGGAAAACCTTCTCCTTTGCAAAATGTACTGGGTGTTTTTTTAATGTCGGTGCTTTTTACCGGGATCGTTTTTTACCTGATGGAGTACCATCAAACTGGCTTTTGGCATGACCAGGCGGACGCCTGGGCTAAAAATATGCAAAGCGACCTTACTTCCCTGCATCGGGGGGCGGCAATACTGAATATCTCGCCAGCCGTAGAATATACCTCGCCGGTTTCCTATGAGCAAGCGATCATTGATTCGGTAAAATCGGCTTCCCCTTCAGTGGTAAGTATTGTGATTTCTAAAAATCTACCGGTCTACGAACAGCAATTTATTAATCCGTTCGGCGATATGCCGGGGTTTGGAATTCAAATTCCCCAGTATGTCCAGAAGGGCACCAAGTACCAGGAAGTCGGCGCGGGTTCGGGATTTATTGTTTCATCGGACGGGCTTATTCTTACTAATAAGCATGTAGTTTCCGATAAAGAAGCCGAATACACTGTTTTAACCAGCGACGGGACGGAATTTTCAGCCAAAGTAGTGGCGCTGGACCCGGTCCAGGATTTGGCGGTAATTAAACTTCAAAGCGATGCGACATTTCCGGCAATAAAAATCGGGGATTCTTCGGGAATCCAGATCGGCCAGGGGGCGATTGCCATCGGCAATGCATTGGGGCAATTTAGCAATACGGTTTCAGTTGGAGTTGTTTCTGGTTTAGGGAGGACGGTTTCCGCTTCGGGGGCCCAAGGATTTTCGGAGACCTTAGAAGGGATTATCCAAACCGATGCGGCCATCAATCCGGGGAATTCCGGCGGCCCATTGGTGAACTTAAGGGGGGAAGTAATCGGGATTAATACGGCAATGGCTGACAACGCCCAATCGATCGGGTTTGCCATCCCTATTAATATTGCCAAGAAAGATATCGACCAGATTATAAAGACCAATAAAATTGTTTATCCATTTTTGGGAGTACGGTATGTTGCGGTGGATGAGCAGGTAAAAGAAAAATATAATTTGCCGGTTGATTACTCTTTTCCTCC
>JAIFWS010000031.1 GCA_019658985.1 Candidatus Parcubacteria bacterium | reverse complement strand
AGAACTTCAACATTGTCATATTCTTTGAGAGTTTCTTGTAAAATTCCCACCATCGCGCGGTCTTTCTCAATGGCGATCACTTTTTTGGCCTTCCCCGCCAGCGCTTGGGTCAGCGTCCCGATGCCCGGGCCGATCTCTACTACAGTTTCATTCGGTTGCAGATTTGACGCCTCGAGGATTTTTTGCAAAATATTCTTGTCGATTAAAAAATTCTGGCCCATCGTTTTTGATGGGGCCGCGCCGTGATTCTGGAGCAGTTCCTTGATGATTTTCGGTGAAGTTAAGTCTGTCATTAATGTCTCTTGACACCATTATATCACATCGGTGGAATTTAAGGTTGGGGGTTGACTGGGTGTCGGGAAAAATGATATTATTACCCCAATAAATGAATACTTTTTTTTCATTTTCCCGCTTAAAATTCAACCGCAAAAAGATCAAGGGATTCTCAAAGAACCCCTTTTTCTACTTTGGGGTCATATCATTCGTTTTGTTCGGAGTGCTGTGTTTGGGTTCAGGCAGTCTGGCAGGAAATACCTATTTGCAAAAAACGGATAGCCCGGCGGCCAGTCCTTTTTTTAAGACAACAAATGCCGCTACCAGCGACAATTTATTTTTCAGCCAGAACGGCGGCTTAGCCTTGGAAACCCCGGATTTGAAAATCATCCAGGACAACTCAGTATCCGCTATCTCGACGCCAAGTACCACAAACGCGCAGACATTGGGAAGCATCTTCGGAGGATCGGAGGCCGCGCGCAATGGAGATATTGATTATGAAGTTCAGATCGGAGATACGATGGATTCCCTCGCCGCTAAATTCCAGCTTTCAAAACCCACCATTGCGTGGGCTAATGAGATCTCCCAAAACGCTACATTGAAAGTGGGGCAAGTTTTGATTGTTCCTCCGGTAGACGGAGTGTTCTATAACGTCAAATCCGGAGACACTATTTTTGATATCGCCAAAAGGTATAAATCAACCGCCGAAAAGATCATCGCTTTCAACAACCTTAAAGACGAGGGTGATATTTTCAGTGATGATGTGATTTTCCTGCCGGACGGCAAAATGCCGACAAGTTCCGCTCCATCGGTAATCCAAATTCCTATCGCAGACAGCTTCTTCATCTATCCTACCCAAGGACACATTAGTCAGGGGCCCCACGGATTTTTGGGAAGAGGTATTGATGTGGCTAATGCCTGCGGAACGCCGGTTTACGCGGCTGCCTCGGGGGTGGTCCAGAGATCCCAGTTCAACCCTACCTATGGAAACTTCGTTACGATGTCCCACTCTAACGGCACATCAACCTATTACGGCCATTTGCAGAGCATGTCAGTAAGAGCAGGAGAAGCCGTCGTTTCGGGGCAAATGATCGGTTTTATAGGCAGAACCGGCACAGCAGCAACCGGATGCCACCTTCATTTTGAAGTCAGGGGAGCAAAGAACTTTTTGACAAAATTCGGATTGGGAGCTCTGGTCAGTTTCAAATAATTTAAAGGAATAAAAAACCGCCCTGGGTAACACCAAAGGGCGGTTTTTTGTATTAGCTTTTTAGCCGGTACATCAGCGCTTCCGCGATGTGGTCGTGGTGGATATTTTCCATGCCGGCCAGATCGGCGATCGTACGGGCGACTTTCAGTACCCGGTGGTATCCCCTGGCCGATAGTTTTCCCGAGTCGACATATTTTTTCAAAAGCTCTTGTGATTGGGCATCGACTTGGCAGTACGCTTTGATCTGGGGAATCTGCATTTCCGAATTACTAAGGATGCCGTCATGCATAAGCCGTTTCTTTTGGATCTGCCGCGCCTGTTGGATCCTTTCTTTGAAGACATGGCTTTCGTGCCCATGCGCCGTATCGATTAATTTTTCATATTTTACCGCGGGGACTTCGATAAAAATATCAATCCGATCGATGAGCGGTCCGGAGAGCTTGCGCTTATACATGGCAACCTGCGATGGCGAGCAGGTGCAATTTTTATCGGGACTCAGCAAATATCCGCACGGACAAGGATTGGAGGCTGCCACCAGCATAAAGCGGCTGGGGAGGGTTAGCGTATGTTTGGCCCGCGAAATAGTAATCTTTCCCTCTTCCATGGGCTGTCTCAATGATTCCAGGGCATCGCGGTGGAACTCCGGGAATTCATCCAAGAATAAAACGCCCCGGTGCGCTAAGGTGATTTCTCCCGGCCGCAAAGGGCTTCCCCCTCCCATCAGCGCCGCTTCGGAAGCGATGTGGTGCGGAGCGCGAAAGGGTCTGTTGGTTACCATGGTTTCATGTTCCTTCAACAATCCCGCGACACTGTAAATTTTAGTTACTTCCAGGGCTTCCTCAAAATGCAACGGAGGCAGAATAGATGGCAGGGCTTTGGCCAGCAAACTTTTTCCGCCGCCGGGCGGACCCAAGAAAAATAAATTATGAGCTCCGGCGGCGGTGATTTCAAGGGCGCGCTTGGCGTATTCCTGCCCTTTGATCCAGCTGATGTCGACCAGATTCTGGTCCTGGCGCGGAGCCTGGTTTTGGAATACATGGGGCTCTATTTGCGTTCGGTTTTCCAAATAGGATAATGCTTGCCCCAATGAATCAACACCGATGATTTTCACCTGGCTTATTAAACTCGCTTCATTGGCATTTTGCATCGGTAAAATAATTTCCGCAAATCCCAGTTTTTGCGCCAGGATCGCAAATGACAGTGCGCCTTTGATGGGACGGAGTGTGCCATCCAGCGACAGTTCGCCTAAAAATAATTTCCCCTCTGGATTAAAATTGGTTTGTTTTGAAGCGGCTAAAAAAGCCAGGGCGATCGGCAAGTCATAAAGCGACCCCTCTTTTTTAATGTCGGCTGGGGCCAGGTTCACTAAAATCCGGAACGTTCGGCCGTGAGGCGACAGGAGTTTTGAATTTTTAATAGCTGATTCGATGCGCTCTTTGGATTCTTCCACCGTTTTATCCGGCAATCCGACAATGGTAAAAGATCGCAGTCCATGCGACACATCGATTTGGACTTCAATTAAATGGGCGTCCAATCCCACAATCGTACCTGAGAATACTTTATTTGGCATGAGCCAATCCTACCACTCTCTTTTTTAATATTTTAGGGTCACGGCGTGGGGATAATATCCACAAGGGTTGACTAATTGTGCCGGTGGTTTAGGATGGAATATCGCCTAGTACCTAACAACGAAGGAGGATTGTGCATGGGCGAACGTGATTTTCGCCGCCTAGTCCAGTCAAAATGGGGGGAAGGCAAGCACCTGTGTGTAGGTCTGGATCCGGCGCAGGAAGAGGACGACGCTGCCAAGATGTGCAACGTCGTCAAAGAGACCCTCCACGTGGCAGCGGCCTACAAGCTTAACCTGGCCTTCTATCTGGCCAAGTTGGAAGCGGGGGTGGCCATGCTGCGGATGATCATCAAGTACATCCAGCGCGAGTCTACGGCGCCGGTGATCCTGGATTGTAAGTTCGGCGACATCGGCAACACGAGCGGGGTTTTCTTCTCAATGGTTCATCAGCTCGGCGTCGATGCCGTCACCGTCAGTCCGTATCTTGGCAGGGAAGCGCTGGATCTGTTCCTGATGCAACAGGAACTGGGGGTCTTCGTACTGTGCCGGACGTCAAATCCCGGCGCCGATCAGTTCCAGGATCTCGTCTTGAACAATCCGACGCGTTCGATCGCCAAGTGCATCGGAGGGTCGGAGGTCAAGCTGTTCCACCAAGTGGCCTACGCGGTCAAGGATGACTGGAATCGGTGGGGCAACTGCGGACTGGTTGTAGGAGCGACCCGGTCGGAGGACCTGGCGGATGTGAGGAGGGTGGCGCCCGAGATGCCACTGCTCATCCCTGGAGTCGGAGCGCAAGGCGGAGACCTCGGAGCGGCGGTAAGGGCTGCCAAGTACCGCTTTCTGGTCAACGTCTCGCGGGGGATCAGTGGAACTGATAAGCCACGCGGAGCTGCCGAGGAGTACGATCACCAGATCAGGGAGCATTGCGCGTGATGGCCGCTGTCGTCGACAGCGGCTTTTTTCTTACGTCGATATGACTAAAAAACCCGCCGAAGGCGGATTTTTTAGTCATACATTACTCTTTGCACTTCATACAAAGCCTTCCTTCTGGGCATACTTTCAACCGTTTCTCTTCAATTTCTTTGCCGCATTTCTCGCAGACGCCATATCCCCCCTTCTCTATTTTTTCTAGGGCCGAAACGACATCTTTCAATTTTAATTCAAGAGTATGTTCCAACGAAAGCAAGTTATCGTACTCGGTAACTTCATCGGCTTTTTCTTCCATGTCGGTGTCTTCGCGGTTGACGTGCTTTGCATCCCAATTATTCTCAATCGAGGCATCCTTGGTGGCAAATGTGCTCAATTCATTTTCCAATTTGGTTTTCTCTTCCTCCAGCGCTTCTTTGAATTTTGGCAACAACTCTTTTTTCATGTTTATTTTTTATCTTTAGTGGATGATGCCCATTTTTCGACATCCTCCATGAATTTTGCGCGCGCTGCCTGTTCGATTTTTGTTGATGCGGCTAATTTTTCCACTGCTTTAGGTGAACTGTTGGCGAAAGCTTGTTTTGACTCGAACGGATTTTGCGGTACTGTTTTTTTCGGTTCTATGGGGCTTTGGGCTGCCGGTTCTTTGATGGCTTCCGGTTTCGGTGGATTTTGCTGTCTCTTTTTGATGGTAGTATAGATCATTTCCAGCTCCTTATCAATCTTGGCTGATTCCATTTGCAGGGTGCTTTTCCGTTGACCCAAGTGGGTTTCCTCTTCGTCTAATAACTTGATCCGCTCATCTAATTCTGAAATATTTTTTTCAATGGACCAGGTTTCTTTCTCAATATCGTCTTCGCGCCCGAGGCTGTCTTTTTGATTCTCGGTTGCCAGGGCGGCTAATTTTTTCTCCCAGTCGGATTTTTCCGCTGTCAGTTTAGCTTTTTTGGAAAGAGATTCTGACTTGCCATCGCTGGAAAGTTCCCGGATCTGCTTTTCAATATCTTTTTTTTGAGATTCCAGTAAAAAGATCTGCTGTTTTTCTAATTCGTTATCGAATTGCTTTGCATCGTTTAAAGACGCTGCAACTTTCGGCGTGTTTTCAACCGGCGCTTTCTGGACCGGCTTTGGTAGGTCTTGGGGCTTGGGTTGCGGCGGCTGAGGCTTAACGATATTTTGGATAGGCTTTTGGACAGGCAGAGTTTGAGGAGCCTTTAAGACCGGAGGAGTTTGTTTTTGTGGCGCAGGCATTGGCGGTATTTGCGGTTTTTGCGCAACTGGGGCAGCAGGTTTTGGAGTCTGCTCAACTGGCTTCGGAGCCGGAGCAGCAGGTTTTTGGGTCAGCGCGCTTTGCAATGGCTTCTTGAGCTCTTGCTTTACCCACTGGTCAGCTTTGTCTTCTGAAATTGCGTTGCTCTTAGGTTCTTTTGCGGCTGGAATCGGAGCATTTCCGATGTTTTTTATTTTTTTGCGTTCTTCTAGGGAGTCGTCTTCTTTAAGGCGCTTAATATCCTTGTGCATTGTGCGCACATCCTCCTTCTTTAAAAATTCTTTTAACTCTGGTTCTTGTGAAGTTGTAACCATAAGCTAGAATCTAGAAAGCAGAATCTAGAAAGTAGAATTTTACGTTCGTATTCTATTTTCTATTTTTCTAGCTTCTATTTTCTCGTATTATTTTTTTGGTTTGAATCCCGCGTCAATGGCCGAAAGGTTGATTCTTCCTAGCTCGTCAATCCCGACTACTTTTACCGGAATCGTTTCCCCTTCTTTCACCACGTCTTTGACGCTCTTGATCTGGTTTGGCACGAATTTAGAAATGTGCACCAATCCGGATTGTCCTGGAAGGATATCAACGAAAGCTCCAAAGTCCATGATTTTACGCACCGTACCCTGGTAGATTTCGCCGACTTCTACTTCCTTGGCGATCCCCTTGATTCGATTTGCGCAAGCATCCACCATAACCTGGTCTTGGCCGGTAATGAACACCAGCCCGGAATCTTCAATATCAATAGTAACATCAAATTCCTCAATAAGCTTGTTGATAACCGATCCCTTCGGGCCAACCACCTCCCCGATCTTGGAAGGATTGATTTGGAATGAGAATATTTTCGGCGCGTACTGGGAAAGATTCTTGCGCGGCTCGGCAATCGTATTCCTTATTATATCAAGAATTTTCATTCTTGCATCTTTTGCTTTCTCCAGTGCTTCTTTGATGATGTCGTAATTGATGCCATCGATCTTAATATCCATCTGGATGGCGGTAATTCCGTTTTTGGTTCCGGCGACTTTAAAATCCATATGGCCGAAATGGTCTTCCGGTCCCTGGATGTCGGTCAGCACTTTGTATCTTCCGGATGCTTCGTCTTTGGCTAGTCCAATGGAAATTCCCGCTACCGGGCTTTTGATCGGCACGCCGGCGTCCATTAATGCCAAAGTCGCGGCACAGGTTGAGGCCATAGATGTTGATCCGTTTGAAGACAATGCTTCGGAAACGATTCTAATAGTGTAAGGGAATTCTGTTATATCGGGAAGCATTGGCAACAAGGCTTTTTCCGCCAGGTGCCCGTGTCCGATTTCGCGGCGTTTTGGTCCACGCATGAAACCAGTTTCCCCCGTAGAGAACGGAGGGAAGTTGTAGTGGTGCATAAATCTCTTTTTACCTTCAATTTCCATGCCGTCCAGCAATTGCTGGTCGCCAGGCCCACCTAAGGTCAAGATAGAAAGTACCTTAGTCATGCCACGGTGGAACACTCCGCTGCCATGGGTTCGCGGCAATACAGCCACTTCTCCCATCAGGTTCCGGATTTCCTCAGGTTTTCTGCCGTCAGGCCGCTGGTTTTTTTCCATGATGTTGCGGATGATGATGCGTTCCATCTCTTTTTCAAAAAACGGCAGAACTTGCTTTTCTTTCCCTTCTTTAGGATATTTCTCTTTGATAAATTTGGTTAATTCTTCCCGGAGGGTTTCAGCGGTGGCCAGGTTCTTTTCCCCTGCGGAGGCATTGGTGATAGCGTCATCCAGTTTATTTCCCAAGAATTCTTCAATGTCGTTTTTGATGTCCAATTCTACCTGAGGGTGGAATTCCATCTTTTCTTTGCCGATTTTTTTAACAATCTCTTTTTGGAAATTAATGATCTGCAGAAGTGTTTCCTTGGCGGCTTCATAAGCTTTCAATACGTCGTCTTCGGAGGCTTCCTTGGCTCCCATTTCAATCATGTTAACCAGTGCGTCGCCATTATTTTCAATGGCGGACAGGGTTAATTCAAAGGAGCTTTCTTCCCGTTCTTTATAGGTAGGATTGAATACAAAGTTATCGCCAATCTTCCCTATTTTGATCGCTGCCAGCGGTCCGTTCCATGGAATATTTGATACTGCCAAAGCAAATGAAGCCGCGATCATGCTTGGGATATCCGTGTCGTTTTCTCCGTCAAACGAAAGGCAGGTGACAATGATCTGCACTTCTTTTTTAAAATCTTTAGGGAATAACGGCCGCACGGCGCGGTCAATCATACGCGATGTTAAAATAGCTTCGTCAGATGGGCGTGATTCCCTTTTCATAAAGCGTGAGCCCAAAATTTTTCCGGCAGCATAGAACTTTTCTTCGTAGTCAACGGAGAGCGGGAAGAAATCAAAACCATCCATGCTTTTTTGCGACATGGTGGCGGTGGCGATTACCACGGTTTCGCCGTAAGTTACCAAACACGATCCTCCTGCCTGGATCGCCCAGTCGGTAATCTCGATCTTAAGCGGCTTATTGCCCACTTGAATCTCGAATTTCTCTTTGATCATTTGTTTTTAGCGATGCCAGTCTTGATCACGCACTAATGGACAAATACGTTACAAAACGTATTGGCGTATTAGAGTGTCATCAATTTCCAGCGTCGCTGATTTATTTTTATTTTATTAATTGGTTAAATTATCAAAGATGAATCTTAAGCCCCCCACAAAGGAAATTGACTTGCTATGTAGTTGATAAATATAAAAAAAAGTGAAAGTGAGGCAAGTATTTCTATGATTCCAAAGAAGATAGCCTGTTTTATTGCTCTATTCGCCGCCGGTTCTGTTATTTTGGTAAGCCCGATAAATCCGCTTATGATAGCTATGATCGGTAAAATGAAAGCTAGGATTAATGAAAACGGCCACAAGAATAATCCAAATCCTGCTACGGATTCGCCCAATAAATAAATAGGCAGATTATATAAAAAGATAACTGCGATCAATGGAAGTAATAAAGCTGCTATTTCTAGATATATGATAAACTTTATAAGTTTCATGGAGTAATCCAAGGGTCTACTTTTTTAATAAAAACTTATCGGTTTCCAAATCCAAATCAATGAATTCGTCAGCAACCTCCCGTAATTTTGATGAAGTAGTTTTGCCGAAGGCCGCGATTTCCACGCGCTTTCCCTGATTTTTCAGATACTCAACCAGTGGGATAAAATCGCCGTCGCCCGAGCATAAGATAATCACATCCAAGCTGGCCGCGGTCCGGATGGCATCAATGACGATTCCCACGTCCCAGTCGGCTTTCTTGGCACCGCCGTAAAATTTCTGCAGATCCCTTACCCGTGTTTCGATGCCTAATTTTGTTAACGCATCAAAAAACGGTTTTTCTTCACCGGTTTTAGTACGCACTACGTAGGCGAAGGCCCGGATGAATTTCCGGCCTGAGACCGCCTGCTCGAGCACTTTGGCGAAATTAACTTTTTGATGGTAAATCTCTTTCTCTCC
>JAIFWS010000030.1 GCA_019658985.1 Candidatus Parcubacteria bacterium | reverse complement strand
AAGGGAAGACGCTGGTTGAAAATATCAGCCTCAGTAAAAAAGCAGCGGAAATGGCCAGGTGGAAAGGAGTTGTCGTTGAGGGAGAGGTAGGCCGCATTGGTACCGATGCATCAAAGGTATATGAAGGCAAATTTGAGATCAAGGAAGAGGACTTAACCCGGCCGCAGGACATGGCAGATTATATGAAGCAGGTGAGAGTTTCGGTGCTGGCGGTGTCGGTGGGCACTTTCCATGGTTTGGATATAAGCGGAGTATCGCCGAATTTAAAATTAGGCAGGCTGGGAGAGTTGGGAAAGGTAAGCTCTGTCGGGTTCGTTTTGCACGGCGGTTCGGGCACTCCCAATGAAGACGTTCAAAAAGCCATCCAGCTGGGGGTGGTTAAAATCAACATTAATACCGAAACGCGGGTCGCCTTCGCGGGCGCATTGAAAAAAGCCCTTGAGGCCGGCAACGAGATAACTCCCTATAAATACCTCCAGGAACCCATTAACGCGGTTCAGCGGGTAATAGAGGAGAAAATAAGGCTATTCGGAAGCGCAGGCAAAGCCTAACCATGTAAGTATTTACAATCAAAATAAAATATAGTAGTATCTGTTGTATTGGGAGTTGCGCAAGCTCCCGCTTATTTTAAATCAAATCCATAACTATGCTTTCATTAACAGCAAATATCAGGACAGAGCTTGGCAACAAGACCAAGGCTATGAAGAAACAGGGACAAGTCCCTGCGGTTGTTTACGGTCCGGGAGTTAAGAACTTTTCATTGAAAGTGGATGAAAAAGAATTCAAAAAGGTATTGAAGGTCGCCGGCGAAAGCTCGCTGATCGAGCTTTTGGTAGATGGCGAGAAAAAGCCGGTTTTAATCAATAAAATCCAGAAAGACCCGATTACCGACAGCATTATCCATATTGATTTTTTCCAGGCGTCCTTGAAAGAGGAAGTGGAAGTTTCTGTTCCATTGGTATTTGAAGGTACAGCCCCTGCTGAGAAAGATTTGGGTGGAACCCTCAATAAGAACATGCTGGAAGTCGAAGTGAAGGCTTTACCACAGAATTTGCCGCACGAAATCAAGGTTAATATCGGTTCCCTGAAGACTTTTGAAGACCATATCTTGATAAAGGATTTGGTAATTCCGGCCAATGTGAAGGTATTGAAAGACCCTGAAGAAATTGTGGCTTCTGTATTGGCTCAGCAGAACGTTGAAGAAGAACTTGCGGCTGAAATCACTGAAAACGTTGAGGACGTCGGCAAGGTTGAAAAAGAGAAGAAGGAAGAGGTTATTATTGAAGAGCCGAAAGAAAAAGCCTAATCATCCGTCATATAATGCGAAAAAGAAATCCACAACTCCCGGTTTGACCGGGGGTTGTTTTTTTGCATAAACAATAGATAATAATCCTATGAGTATAAAGAAGATAATCATTCTGTCAGCTTTTTTGGCGGTTATACCGGTTTTCGCCTACGGTGAAGATCTTGCGGCTATGTGCCAGCAGCTTTCAGAAAGCGCCAATAGTTGCCAGAATTTGAGTTCCGCCGATTGCCAGGCCCAATTGAAAAAATGCGCCGCTTATTACGACGAGCAATCCGTGCAGATCGGCAAGGATATCACTAAAACCGCCGCGCAGAAAAATACCCTGCAAAATACGATCGGAGGATTGAAAAAGAAAATCTCTAATCTAGAATATCAAATCAAGCAGGGAACGCTGATGGTAAAAGATTTAAACATCCAGATTAACGATACCCAGGTTTCCATTGATAAGACGATGGAGAAAGTCCAGAATTCCCAAAACGAGATAGCCAATATTTTGCGTACTATGCACCAGGAGGATCAGAAGCCGTCAGTCCAGATTTTACTGGAAGGGAACTTGGCCGATTTTTTCAGTAACTTGGTGTATTTGGAAAACCTGGACACCAGGGTCTCTGATCTTTTGCAAAACACCAAGGATTTGGGAAAATATCTCCAGTCCCAGAAAGAAAAGATGGACAGCGAGCGGGGGAGTTTGCAGAAAACCATCCAAATCCAAAATGACCAGAAAAAACAGAATGAAGTGAATAAAAAAGAGCAGGATACTTATTTAAAGCTCACGGAAGCCCAATACCAGCAACAGATAAAAGACAAAGCTGCCGCGGAGAAAAACGCCGCAGCTATCAAGGCCAGGATTTTCGAAGTGGTTGGTGTTTCAGCGGCCCCTACGTTCGGCCAGGCTGTTGAAATTGCAAAGTATGTATCGAATATTACCGGTGTGCGACCAGCTTTTTTGCTCGCAATATTAACCCAGGAATCCAGTTTAGGGAAAAACGTAGGGCAATGCTATGTGACGGATTTTGACACGGGCAATGGCACGAGCCTGCAGGGAGCGCCGCGGTCCCGGGTGATGAATCCGAAATCTATTCCGACCTTTATCCGGTTAACCCAGAGCCTTGGAATGGAGCCGACCAAGACTCCGGTTTCTTGCTGGATCCCTCTGTATTCGAGCGGGGTTCCGTATGGATGGGGAGGAGCCATGGGTCCGGCGCAATTTATTGCATCAACCTGGGCATTATATGAAAATCGAACCAGCCAAATCAAGGGCAGTTTGGCCAGCCCGTGGATTATTAAAGACGCCTTCCTGGCTTCGGGATTGTTATTGAAAGACAACGGGGCATTGAGCAGTGAATCAAACGCCGCCGCCAGGAGGGACCAGTATCGGAAGGTACGAATGCAAAGCCTATGCGAATTCAGTATTGCGCTACGCAAGCCAGTACGAAGCTGACATTAAAGCAATCGGAGGATAACCATGGAAGAACTTAAACCAAATCCGGGGAAAAACCTGGTCATCGAAGTTGATGGCAAAAAATTCGCCCGTTATCCTGTCAAAACAAAATTAATTACGCCGGAAGACACCGATATTTCGCTCATTATCGGTCCGGCAGTAAAAACGCATGTCCGAAAAGAGGACATCGTTTTTATTAGTGAAAAAGCGGTGGCGATAACCCAGGGAAGATCGTATCCGCTGGATAAAATCAAAACCACCTGGCTGGCCAATACCTTATCCCGGTATGTGCTGAAGACTCCGGTTGGAATCGGCCTGGGCTCTCCGCAGACGATGCAATTGGCAATTGATGAAGTGGGAATTTTGCGGATTCTGCTTGCCGCCGCTATCGGATTTATTGGAAAATTAGTCGGCGTTCGTGGATTATTTTATATCATAGCCGGGGACAAGGCCCGGTCTATTGATGGGGCGGTTCCATATGCTATCCCTCCTTATAATACCCATGTTTCAAAAGGTCCCGTTAATCCTGGGAAAATCGCAGCTGATCTGGCGGGTAAAATCGGTGTTGCGGTTTCTATCGTGGACGCCAATGATCTGGGAGTGAATATTCTGGGATCGAGCGAGGGTGTAAATAATAAATTGATTGCTAAAATAATTAAAGATAACCCGCTGGGGCAGTCTGACGAGCAGACGCCGGTCGGGATTATTCGCCCGTTGTAATTCTTGTCATTCCCGCGAAAGCGGGAATCTAGAGTTCTCTGGATCCCCGTTCCAGCCGGGGATGACAATAAAATAAAAATGAAGAAAAGAAAAGTAGCGATTTTTGATATCGACGGTACGATTTTTAGATCAAGCTTGCTTATTGAAGTGGTTGAGGGATTAGTGGTCGCGGGAATTTTTCCAAAAAACACTCGAGAGGCCTATCAGAAATCCTACCGTGATTGGCTGGATCGCAAGGGGACATACGAAACGTATATTTGGGACGTGATCCGGGTATTTGAGAAAAATATCAAGGGCGTGAGACACCAGGATTTTAAAAAAGTGGGGAAAAAGGTAGTGGATCTGCATAAAAATAAGGTCTACACGTTTACGCGCGACTTGGTCACCAATTTAAAAAAGAAGAACTATTACTTGTTGGCGATCTCGCATTCGCCAAAAGAATTAGTAGATGAGTTTTGTGAAAATCTGGGATTTGATAAAGTCTACGGCCGGGTGTATGAATTTGATAAGAATAAAAAGTTCACTGGCCAGACACTCTACTTGGATTTAATTTCTGATAAAGCGAAAATATTACAGCGCGCGGTTGAAAAAGAAAATTTAACCTTGGCTAATTCGGTGGGAGTGGGGGATACGGATGGTGATATCACGGTGCTGGGCAAGGTTTCAAAACCTATTTGTTTTAACCCGAATAAAAAACTCTATACCCACGGCAAAAAAGCGGGATGGAATATCGTGGTGGAACGGAAGGATGTGATCTATAAAGTGCAATGAAAAAGCGCCGGCATCCCTGATGGAAGCCAGCACTTTGGAGTGAACTTCACCTCTTTTCTCTACGGAAGAAAGCAATGAAGTAGTTCCTGAGTTTGTCCGGGGCGTTTGGGTTTTGCTCGGTGACTGAAGTGGCGTTGATTAGTTCCCACCCTTCGTCGACCATTTCGTCCGCTACTTTGACGACCTCTTTGTCATCCCAGCATTTCCGAGAGGTGTGTTCCATTGGTTCTTTCTTCCTCGAGGTTTTGGGCGCGCTAAGGATAGATTATATTTAAAGATTATGTTTGTCAAACTAAAAAACCGGCCTTTTGGCCGGTTTTGGTTTATGATTATACCCGTTTTACGTATTCTTCCAGTTCCGTATTGATTTCGATGACATCTCCTTCCTCAATAAAGAGGGGAACCTGGATCACGGCTCCCGATTCTAAGGTGGCTTCTTTCGTTCCTCCCTGGGCGCGGTCGCCCTTAACTCCCGGTGGAGTTTCTTTGACTTTCAGTTGCACTTTAATCGGAGCAACAACCGTAATGATTTTTTCGTTGAAAATAATTCCCACAACGATAGAATTTGGTTTGAAGAATTTTCCTTTGCTGCCGATCTGGGCTTCGGTGAATGAAAAGCGTTTTGACGGATCTTTTTCTTCGCAGAAGAAATATTCACCGCGGTTAGCATACAAGAATTTGATGTTTTTCTTTTCCAAACCGGCTTCGTCGAACATATCTCCCTGCTGGAAGTTTCGTTCCTGGAAAGCTCCGCTAATCAGGTTTTTCATCTTGGTCTGGACCACCGGCCGGCGCTGGGCCATTTTAACTAAAAGAGCGTCAACCACTTCCCATGGCTGGTCTTCAAAAATAAACTGCGTACCTTTTTTTAAATCTGTATGACTCAACATAATTGTAAGGCAAAAATCAAAAGGCAAAAGTCAAAATTTCAGGTTAAAAGTCAAAACTTTAAACGAGATGCTTTTGAATTTTTACTTGCACTTTTGCATTTTGAATTTTGAGTTTTGAATTTTATTTCTCGATCCTCCATTCAATTTCCGATTCTTTGCCCGCGTACAATAGCCATTCCCCGTGCCGTGAAATGACGTAGCGTTTACCGTATTTTTCCACGATTGGCTGGCCTTGGTAAAATGGTTTTTTGACGGCCTCTTTGGGTTTCAAAGATTCCAGTTCAAGCCATTTTTTAAACACCGTTTCAATAGCAAAGTCCAGTTTTCGGGACTTGGCCCAATCGGCTACCTTTTTAATTGCTCCTTTGGCGGCCTCGATAGATCCGGCCAGCTCCAGCAATTGCTTGGCGGGTTTGGTGAACCTTGAATAGATAATTTTCCTTTTTTTAGCATTTTCTTTCAATTCTTGCAAGGAGACGCCTTTTTGCTCAAAAAAATAGGCGATGAGCTCCTGGATGGCCGTTTCTTCCCGTAGTTTGCTATATTCTTTGATGGTCTGCTTCTTGATATACTCTTCGATTTTTTTGGTATTTTTCTCGCCGATGCCGATTTCCCGGATGCCTTTTAACCCTTTTTCTTCATAGATTTTGCTCACGTCCTCTTGCAGATTTTGTAAAATATAAGCCGATTTGCGGTAAGCGTTAATGCGGAAAGAGCTTTCTCCTTTAATTTCTAAAAGCCGGGCGGTTTCACTGAAAATATGGGCAAGCTCTTTGTTCATGGTTACATCTTATCATTTTCAGAGTAAAAAAATAGCCCGGCGCGCATCGCGATGGGCGCCGGGCCTGACGATCCTCACGTATTAGTTTCATCCGCCCAGTGGTCGGCCCATTTTTTGGCCTCTTCCACGCTGATTCCCATCTGCTGACAGGCTTCAAGAAGTCTGGGTCTCGCTTCCTCCTGATCAGGGCCTTGCTGGCTCCGGGTAATCAGGTCCATGAACTCTGCCGGCTCCTTTTCCTCTTGCCAGGCCTCAACCAAGTCATCGATTTGTTCGATACGATCGGGCGTCACTTTTTGCACCTCCTGCTGGTGTTCGGGCTGGTATCTTTATAAAATACTCTTTATAGATTGTCAAATTGAAATAGGCCAGGTTTTATGATAAAAGTGAGGTATGCAAAAACGACACCGGACTTTTATCGCCATTAATCTACCGCCGGATACTAAAAAGCGCCTGGTGAATTTTGAGAAAAAATATACAAACGTCCCAGCCCGATGGACTGAAATTGATAATCTCCATATTACGGTATTATTTTTCGGGGATTTGACCGACGAAGAGCTGGCGGAAGTTTGCCGGATAACCGGCGAGGTTGCAAAAAGCTATAATCAGTTTAATGTGGTATTGGATAAAGTTGCGTATGGCCCGGTTGGTAAAATTCCGCCGCGGTATATCTGGGCAGGAGGGGAAACTTCAGAAGAATTGGTAAACCTTAAAAAGGATCTGGAAAATGCTTTATTCGAATCGGTTAAGTTCAAGATAGATAAAAATATTTTCACTCCGCATATCACACTGGCGCGAATCAAAGAATTTGAATGGCGGAGGATCGAGCCGGAAGAACGGCCGGAAGTGGGTGAAGAATTGGATTCGAGTTTTACCGTTGAATCAATCGAAGTCATGGAATCAGAATTAAAAAGGGGCGGTCCGCAATATACGGTTGTCGAATCACATCAGTTACAGTAAAAAAAACGGCGTCCTACTTGATTCAGACGCCTTGGGCGGTGGAGGTTACGGGATTATGTCATTTATGAAGAGGACTCCCGTAATGACGCCAGTCATTGCCAAGATTACTACGATCCGGTAAAACCACCTTAGCCATGGGCTCTGTTCCTCTTTGGTTTTGAGGAATAA
The DNA here is from genome assembly GCA_019658985.1 of Candidatus Parcubacteria bacterium. GTDB lineage: Bacteria > Patescibacteriota > Minisyncoccia > Minisyncoccales > Staskawiczbacteraceae > VGLO01. Next base: position 5,888 of record JAIFWS010000030.1, on the reverse strand, counting down.
GATGATGAGCAGGGCGAAGGTGAAACCAGCAGCCAAGGCGTTCATCGTGTCTCTCCTTTGTCGAGTCTCAGGTTCAGCTATATTTTATAAATTATAACTTTTTTAAAATTTGTCAACATACTTACATGAAAATACATTGCATTGGTATCGGCGGAATAGGGGTGTCGGCGCTGGCACAATACTATTTAGAAAAGGGGCATCAAGTTTCAGGCTCTGATTTGGCGGCGTCGGAATTAACGGATTTTTTACAAAAAAAGGGGATTGGGATTATGATCGGGCAAAAAGCGGAAAATATTTCCGAGAATTTTGATTTAGTGATTTACAGTCCGGCCGTCAAACCGGATAACCCGGAATTTAAGAAAGCCAAGGAATTGAATTTGGATATCCAAAGCTATCCGGAAGCCCTCGGCCAATTAACGCGTGACTACGACACGATTGCCATTTCCGGCAGTCATGGAAAAAGTACCACAACAGCGATGACCGCTTTAGTTTTGGTTGCTGCGGGGTTGGATCCGACGGTGATTGTCGGCACGAAATTAAAAGAATTCGGCAATACCAATTATAGAGTAGGGAAGTCGAAACATTTAGTCATCGAAGCCTGCGAATACGATGCTTCGTTTGAAAATTATTTCCCGAATATTACCGTCGTCACTAATATTGATAAAGAGCACTTAGACTATTTCAAAACGTTTGCCAATGTCATTAAGGAATTTAAAAAGTTTATCTTGAAATTACCGACGACAGGATTTTTGGTGGCCAATAAAGACGATAAGAATCTGGTAAAAATTTCCAAAGGAAAATTTACCACCAAATATTATTCACTCAAAGATAAAGACGCAGCGAAAGTAAAAAAACTCATGAAAGTCCCCGGCCAGCATAATGTGTCTAATGCCTTGGCAGTGGTGCAGGTGGCAAGAATTTTGGGAATCAAAGATTTCATAACATTTAAAGCCATTTCTCAGTTTAAGGGAACCTGGCGGAGATTCGAAGTAAAAGAAGGAAAAAAAAAAAAAAAAAAAAGCTGATGAAAGTTCCCGGCCAGCATAATGTGTCTAATGCGTTGGCGGTAGTACAGGTGGCCCGGATCCTGGGGATTAAAGATTCAGTTACGTTTAAAGCAATTTCTCAATTTAAGGGGACTTGGCGGCGCTTTGAGACAAAAGAAAGCACAATCGGTAAGAATAAGATAACCGTGGTTTCTGATTACGGCCACCATCCCAATGAAGTGCTAGCAACCTTGAAAGCCGCACGGGAAAAATGGCCTACTAAAAAGATCTGGCTCATTTATCAGCCGCATCAATACCAGAGAACCTATTATTTATTCGATGACTTCGTAAAATTATTCCGGCAGATAAAAATTGATGAAGTTTTAATTGGCGATATCTATGACGTCGCCGGCCGCGAGGAAAAAACCATCAATAAAAAAGTAAGTTCAGAAATCTTGGTTAAAAAAATTGCCAAGAAGCACGTGCAATATATGCCACTGGCCGATGCTGAAAGGTTTGTGAAGGAAAACATCAAGAGTGGGGAAGTGCTGATGGTGATGGGAGCCGGCAGCGTTTACAAGTTATTTGATAATTTTTAAATAAAATAAAAAACTGCTTGCGGGACGATGCAAGCAGTCAATCAACGTCTTCACAGATGACGCTGACGATCTCACCTTGATACGAATCAAGGCGCGTCACGAGCGGAGACTTGAAGCGTTCTCCTTTGTTCCAGGGCTGGGTAGGAACTACTACCCGGATTCCTGCCTTGGCGCAGGCCTGGACGGTATCCGGCTGATCCTCGAAGAGTACAGCGGCTCCGATCTGAAGGCAGACGTCACTCTTGAGGCGATACCTCTTGCCGCCGCGGCTACAGTAGTGGACGTTCGAGAAGACTCCTGGCAGCCATCGCTCAAGAATCAGCTCCGTCTGTTGGGCCAGTCCTTCATCCCGGTAGGTGACGATGTCGAAATCGTACCATTGTCCCAGGATTCCAAGGAGTTCTTGGATGCCATCCATGGGTTGCAGGTTGCTGGCGGCAGTGGTTTGGTTGAACAGGCACCAGCGCTCATACCATTGCGCCGGGGTGATCTGCCAGACTTTGTTGAATTCCCTGGTGGTGAACTGTTCGCGCCGGAATTCTTCCCCGTAACGCTCGTTGGAAAAAACCAGTACCGCTTCAAGCGTTCTGAAGACGGTATCATCGAAGTCCCAGGCGATACGTTTTTTCGCCATCGGGTGGCCTCCTTTGGCCTTGGGTTGGGGCTATGCTACGGTTACTATACCGCATGTTTTATGAATTTTTGATTAAAATCCAATTAAAACAAAAAAGGAATTATCCACTTTTATTTTTGCCACGAAACGGGTATTATTACCAAATATGACAAATACCGATCCTAAAAAAATTGAAGAAATCCTGGAGCGGGGAGTCAGCGAAATCATCGTTAAAGATGATTTGAGGAAGAAATTGCTGTCCGGCAAGAAAATCAGGCTCTATCTGGGCGTTGATCCTACTGGGACTGCGCTGCACCTGGGCCATGCTTTTGTATTATGGAAATTAAAGCAGTTTGCCGACTTAGGCCACGAGGTGATTTTGTTGATCGGAGATTTTACGGCAAAAATCGGCGACCCGACGGGTAAAGATGCCACTAGGGTTCCTTTGACTGATAAGCAAATCAAAGAAAACTTCCGCGATTACAAAAAACAGGCTTCGAAAATTTTAAATTTTTCCCAAGTTAAGATAAAATACAATTCAGCCTGGCTTTCAAAATTAAAGTTTGAGGATATTTTAAAGTTGTCTTCGAATTTCACCGTCCAGCAAATGTTGCACCGGGAAATGTTTGATAAGCGGATGAAGGAAGGCGCGCCGATCAATCAAACGGAATTTATGTACCCATTAATGCAGGGATATGATTCCGTGGCGATGGATGTGGATTTGGAAGTCGGCGGAAACGATCAGATGTTTAATATGCTGGCCGGCCGGACGCTCCAGAAAATATACAATAATAAAGATAAAGATATTTTAACCACAAAATTATTGCTGGGAACTGATGGCCGTAAAATGAGCAAGACCTACGATAACGCGATTTATCTTAACGATTCGCCGCAGGACATGTTTGGGAAGGTGATGTCGATAAAAGACGAGTTGATTGAAGAATATATTGATCTTTGCACCTATTTGGATCCGCATGATATACATCAGGTACAAAATCCACGAGATCAAAAAGCATTATTAGCGAAAGAAATCGTGAAAATCTACCACGGAGAGAATGAAGCTCAAAGAGCGGAGGATGAATTCAATAAGATGTTTCGGGACAAAGAAATGCCGTCAGATATCGAGATTTTTGAAACTGATAAAGCAATGTATCCGATCTTGGATTTATTATGCGATAGCCGATTGGTATCTTCTAAAAATGAGGCAAAAAGATTAGTTGAAGGCGGGGGAGTGTATATAGATAAAGAGCGGGTTGAAGATTGGAAAAAAGAAATTGTATTAAAGAATGGCATGGTTGTGCAGGCCGGGAAACGGAGGTTCACTAAAATAAAACTAACATAACAACATGGAAAGATTATTAGTCGCCGAGACGCCAAAGATGGTAGGCCAGAAGGTGAAAGTGGCCGGATGGGTGAATGTTCGCCGTGCTCACGGAAAGATTGTGTTTATTGATTTACGGGACCGCAGTGGAATTTTGCAGTGCGTCTTTTTGCCTTCAAATAAAGAAGCTTGCGAGGCAGTGGCAGAAGTCAGGCCGGAATGGGTGGTGGAATTAACCGGAGAAGTGGTGGCGCGGCCGGAGAAAATGGTTAATCCAGAATTAATCACTGGCACGGTTGAATTATCTGTAGAGGGGCTAAACGTGTTATCCAAGGCGGAAACATTGCCATTTGCGATTGATACTGATGGAATGGAAATCTCTGAGGAGGTGCGGATGAAGTACCGTTATTTGGATTTACGCCGCGAGCGGTTGCGCCAAAACCTTATTATGCGGCATAAAGTTTCAACCTTTGTGCGGAATTTTTTAACCAACGAAGGGTTTATTGAAATCGAAACCCCAACGCTGACCAAATCAACACCGGAAGGTTCTCGCGATTTCGTCGTGCCTTCACGATTGCATCCCGGAAAGTTTTACGCCCTGCCGCAATCGCCACAGCAGTACAAGCAATTGTTGATGGTAGCGGGATTGGAACGATATTTCCAATTAGCGCGGTGTTTGCGCGATGAAGATCCAAGAGGGGATCGACAAACCGAGCATACCCAGATTGACGTGGAAATGAGCTTTATTCAGCAACATGATTTCATTGAATTGTATGAAAGATTATTGATTGATTTGGTCGAAGCGTTATTTCCAGAGAAAAAAATCCAACAGATCCCATTTCCGCGCTTAACCTATAAAGAGGCGATGGAAAAATACCAGTCCGATAAGCCGGATTTGCGTGAGGACAAGAATGATAAAAATCTTTTGGCGTTCTGCTGGGTGGTGGATTTTCCATTCTTTGAAAAAGACGACGAGGGCGGATGGACCTTTACCCATAATCCTTTTTCTGCGCCCAAACCGGAACACATGGATTGGCTGATGAAAAAAGAAAATATCGGCGAAATTCTAACAACACAGTATGATATTGCTTTGAATGGTTGGGAAGTGGGTGGGGGATCGATTCGCAATAATACTCCGGAAGCGATTGAAAAAGTGTTTGAAGTGATGGGATACGAAAAAGAGGAAATCAAAGAAAAGTTCGGCCACATGATTGAGGCGTATACATTTGGGGCGCCGCCGCATGGCGGGATCGGGTCGGGGATTGACCGGTTGGTTGCATTGTTATTGGGGGAGCCGAATATCCGCGAAGTGATCGCATTCCCGAAAACCGGCGACGGCAGGGATTTGATGATGGACGCTCCAAGCGAAATTTATCCAAAACAGCTGGAAGAATTGCATATCAGCGTGGCCAAACCGAAAACAAAAATAAAAAAAGAAAAAAAGTAATTTCTAAGTCTTGTGATCCATAAGAGTTTGTTTAAAAATAATCAACCGGCAAAAGGCAGGAAAATAGCAGCATATATTTTCTTCTCGTTTGTTTTTCTGGTTCTGGTGGGGATCACGTTTTGGGGTGTCCAGTGGTTTTCCAATAGCCTGCAGGGTCTCCTGATTCATAATAGTTTCTCTCCGGCGAGTTTGCAGACGCCAATCGAGAATGTTTCGGCTAGTGTTAGAGAAGAAGCACCTGTTGGCGGCGGAAATCTTTCACCGGCCCGCAATTGGGGGTCGGGGAACCTGAACCTCTCAGCACAGGCGGCTATTTCAGTTGAAATCGGAAGCGGCACACCGAAGACGCTGTTTAATAAAAATGAACAGATGCGCTTGCCGATTGCCAGCCTGACAAAATTAATGACGGCCGCAATTATCCTGGACCATTATGATTTATCACAAAAAGTAACCATTAGCCCTCAGGCGATGGCGCAGGAAGGGGAGCAGGGCGATTTGCAGCTCGGCCAGACATTTGCAATAAAAGATCTTTTGTATATCATGTTAATGGAGTCGAGCAACCGGGCTTCGTATGCCTTGGCCGAATATATCGGTACCGAGCAATTCGTAGCGGCGATGAATGCCTATGCCCAGAACATGGGGCTTTCCGGAACCCATTTTGCCGATGCCAGCGGACTGGATTCGGGGTCGTATTCTACGGCCAAAGATTTGGTGGTGCTGTCGCAGTATGTTTTTGAACGCTACCCGCTGTTCCGCGAGATCATCAGCAATAAGCAATACGCTTTATATCTGGACAATGGCGCGCTGCATCACACCCTCGTAAATACTAATGAATTGTTGGGCAAAGATAATGTTATCGGCGGGAAAACCGGATTTACCAAAGAGGCGCAGGGATGTGTTATGACCATCCAAACCAGTCCCC
>JAIFWS010000029.1 GCA_019658985.1 Candidatus Parcubacteria bacterium | reverse complement strand
GGGAGAGAGGGAGACGCCGTTGCATTTTACCAAGAGTGCACCTCCCATTTAACCGCCACGATCTTGCGCTTATTGTGGCAGCATCCTTTGCCGTCGATCCCGGCGGGGATCGTGATGGCTCGGCCTTGGAGAGGCTTCCTTCCTTTCCCATCGATGATGTAAGCCACTTGGTGTGCCTGGATTTCCGTGTGAGGGAACATCCAATAGACCCTTCGCCCGTCTCGTTGCGGGTAAGAATCTCCGTTGTTTTCCAGGAACGACTTTTTGTTGAGCGTCCCATCTTCGTTCAGCCGGCGGGCGTCGTAGTCTTTCACGACTTGTTCCTCCGAACTAGAGCGGGTGAGCTAATTAAACAGTACTATATTCATGTGCCTTGTCAATTTTTGCATCCTATTTGAAATAGTGTAAAATTATTGCATGACACAGCAAGAAGCCCTCGATATTTTAAAGACCGGCAGAAATGTTTTTTTGACGGGGGAGCCCGGATCCGGAAAAACGCATACGGTCAATGAATATGTGGCGTATTTAGGTTCCATGGGGATTGAGCCGGCCATCACCGCTTCCACGGGGATTGCGGCAACTCATATTAGCGGTTTGACGATTCATTCCTGGGCGGGCATCGGGATAAAATCTTCATTGGATAAATCTGATTTAAAAAAAATCGGCCAGACAAAGTATATTGTAAAACGGGTGAAACACGCGAAAGTGCTGATTATTGACGAAGTGTCGATGCTGTCTCCGCAAACGCTTTCCATGGTGGATATGGTCTGCCGGCAGATCAAAGACGAGTCGGCGCCGTTCGGCGGAATGCAGGTGGTGCTGGTGGGGGATTTTTTCCAGTTGCCGCCGGTGGTAAAACAAGAAGCCGAGCCGGAAGTTATTGATTCACAGATTTCTTTGTTGGGAGAAAAACCGATGGGACGGTTTGCTTATGATGCCGAGGTTTGGAAGAGGGCCCAAGTGGCGGTATGTTATTTAACCGAACAGCACCGGCAGGATGACGGGGAATTTTTAAACATGCTGTCGGCGATCCGCACCAATACATTTGATAAGAAACATTTGGCCTATTTGGCTTCCCGGAATGTGGCCGAGCACGAAGTTCCGGTGGACGCCCCAAAATTATTTACCCATAACACCAATGTTGACCGGGTAAACGACCAGGTGCTGGCAACACTGCCCGATGAAGCGCGAAACTTTGAAATGATTGCCCATGGCCACGAAGTATTGGTTTCTATTTTGAAAAAAGGATGTCTGTCCCCGGAAAATTTGTGTTTAAAAACCGGCGCGGCGGTGATGTTTACGAAAAATAATCCAAAAGAGGGATTTGTAAACGGGACGCTGGGAACGGTGGAAGGCTTTGACCGCGATACCAATTCACCGATTGTAAAAACCCGCGGCGGCCGCAAAATTATCGTTGAGGCGATGGAATGGGCGTTGGAAGAAGGCGGAAAAAGCATTGCTAAAATTATCCAGTTTCCGTTGCGCCTGGCATGGGCCATTACCGTGCACAAATCCCAAGGCATGAGCTTGGACGAAGCGGCCATGGATTTAGGCCGGGTGTTTGAATATGGCCAAGGATATGTGGCGCTGTCCCGCGTACGCCGATTGTCCGGATTATATTTACTGGGGATGAATTCCAAGGCGTTTTTGGTGCATCCGGATGTGCTGGAGCAGGATGTGAAATTCCGCCAGGAATCGGAAAAAGCGGTCAAGGAATTAACCGCACTGCGGGAAAATATTGAGAAAGCACAGATCGACTTTGTGAAGGCCTGCGGCGGGGCTCCGCCGATGATGATGCCGACGGGCATTGATGTGCGGGATTTGTTTGATACCGCGCCGCCTGAAGGAAAGGAAAAGGCATATTCTTCATGGGATGCTGACCAGGATGACCAACTCCAAACTTTATTTATCCGCGGGGCATCGATGGATACACTGGCCAATACGTTTAAGCGGACCCGCGGGGCGATCCGGTCTCGGCTTACTAAATTAGGGTTTTTGGATAAAAAGAAAAAAGCTTGGTGAAAGGGGGTCGCTAGGCATCTCTATTGAAAGAGCCCGGGATCTCTAGGCGAGGCTCTTTCAATAGAGATGCCGTCGCTTGATATAGAGAAACGCCAGGCTCGCAATATTTTTCTGCGGAAAAATAGCCTGCGGGCTATGCGGCTGGAGATGATTGTGGATTGATAAAAAGAAAAAAATCAGAGGCTCTTTATGAGGTCTATCATTTCCGGAAAAGATTCCTCTCGGCAATGCTGTTTGCCGGTAAACGTGATTTCTTTTGAATTTGGCAAAGCCTTTTTATATTTTTCCAGATGTGTGTAGGGAACTACGGGGTCATCCTCGCTGGCGAGTAGGTAAATATTTCCAACTTGTTCGGAGAATCTTTCTAAAGAGGGAGGCAGGGCAAAACCACCAAGGGATTCGTGGAGGCCTTCATCGCTAAAAGGCGCGGCCAGCAATATGACGGCTTTTATTTTCTTTGGGAATACATTTTCAGAAAGATATTTTGCCAGGAATATTCCTCCCAGCGAATGGCCGATCAGGATGCTGTTATCCTGTAAAAAAGGCACCAGCCTTTCCAGCCAGATTTTCCATTCCTGGTAAACGGCATTATTGCCATTGGGCATTTTAGGGGAAAATACTTCAAAATCCGGTCCTAAATCGGCTTGAAGAGACTCTTTCCATTCTTTTTGTGTTTTAAAATTATCGATGGTTACTTCCCGGTTTTTAAGGGAATCGATATAGTCCTGGTAGGCGGTATAAGTCCTTCCGCCGTGGATGACAACTATTTGTTTTCTCATATGGTGGTTTTAATTGGTTTAATATTGTCTTTTTATTGGTGAAAATGCAATGAAAACCCTCTGCATTGATTTAATCGAAAATTCGTGTTAGAAGTTAATATACATTGTTGGTATCATGGGCCTTGGAGGAGTAGTACCTCGGCAGTCTCATAAGCTGCAGGCCCCCGTGCAATTCGGGGAGGCCCGACAAGCAATTTTCGATATTTAGTCGGGGTAGCTCAGTTGGTAAGAGCGCAGCATTCATAACGCTGAGGTCGTGGGTTCGACTCCCACCCTCGACACAGGGGGAGTCGAACCCCAGGGTGGGGTCGGGAGGGAAGCATTTCCTCCCGTGTAGGAATTTTTCAAAACCGAGGGTTTTAAAGGAGCGAAGCGACGGGTTCTAGGCCGCGAAGCGGCCGGACTCCCACCCTCGACACAAGGTGGAGTCGAGCCTTGCGTATAATTTATATCTGCGGGCGTAGTCCAGCCCGGTTCAAGACGCCTCCCTGTCACGGAGGAGATCGTGGGTTCAAATCCCATCGCCCGCGCAGAGAAAAAATCGCCAAAAAGGCGATTTTTTGATACAATGATTGAATTATTTAAAAAATTATCTCCATGAAAAAAATCTCTATTATCCAATGGCTTGCATGGTTTTACGCTGCTATGTTTTTAACGGTAGTTTTTCTCGGGCATATCCCGTTTTTTACTGACAAACAAGGGTATTTATTTGGCTTTTATAGTGTGAGCCCTCTTATTGATGTAGTCCACTTTTTTGCGGGCATCCTGGCAGTAATAGCAGCTTGGCATTCTACAAAGTGGTCCGTATATTATTTCAGGTTTGCTGCTATTCCATTTGCTATTGATGTGGTGGTAAGTTTTTTGTTCAGCAGGGATTTAACAGAAACAGGGAGTATTCTTTACCGGGGATTAGGGCCGGCCGATGTTAGTCTTCATAATATCATTGCAAACTCTCCACATATTTTCATCGCCGGATTCGCCCTCTTGGTGGGATTCTGGTTGGCCCGGAAATTTCAACAAACGCACGCTTAAGCGTCTGATGTATGGATTTTTTTAAAATACTTCCCAAGACACATACGATAAAAATTTGGTGTTGGTTTATTTTAAAAATCGCCATCGGTTTTTTAGCATTTGTGATACTGGTAATCATGCTGGCGGCTGTTATCCCATTTCACTTAAGTGGGAGCCAATGTGAAGTATTAGATAGCATTGCCGCCTCAAAAGATTCTATTAATCAGCCTGGTATATCTGACTATAAAAGACCGGAAGAAAGCACCTATCTTACATTCCCAGAATGGTATATCGTGTATAGCGCAGAAGAGTACGCCCATTTTATTAAAGACAATCCCCCTAGTCACTTTCCGTATTTTTCTTCAGTAGGGCAGTATTGGTGCGGATATCGTCAAGTAAATGCTATAACAAAAAAAGCCGGTTTGCCATTTAATCCGGGTAATTATTTAATGCTGGCTGTTATCGGGACCAGTTTTTCTGTGGAGTATGAAATAAAAGGGGTATATGAAAATACTATTGGTAGAATCAGTGAGTTTTCCGCCTTTAAAGAAAAAACTCAGGAGGACATATATGCCCATAAAGTCGCCCAAGAATATGCTGATTTCTTGTATGAAATACCATGGTATGAATTCTCTTTTGGGTCAAAGTTCAAGGGTTTATGGACAGAGACTCATTTTTTTGGACCGCACTTTGCCAGAAAATTGGAAAGAAAGTTTAATCTAAGCCTTGAATACTCTGTTAAATCGGTGTATGGATGGCTGATGCGAAGCGCGGATCTGGCAGTATATACGCCTGCGGCTTCAATGATTTATTTACGGGTTGATCATGTTCCGCCTCCAATCTTAAAAGAAGAGCCCAGGGTAAAAATTATCCAACAAGATAATGATTCTTCAGAAATTATCCTCATTCCGCGTTTTGGACAATTTACCGGAGTAATGAAAAAGCTTGCGGCAGCCCAAGTGCATTTTATTGATATAGCGGGCAATGGCTCCATTTTTCTGACAGTAATTGCCCCGCGGGACTGGAGTGTCAATATCCAACAAGCTACGCCACTTTTTTCTATGGATATATTAACTGATCCACAACTTAAAAGAGTGGGCCTTAGTGTTAAGGTTGAGGGTTTGGATGTTGCTATAGAAAGCTTAAAGGCTCAAAATATAGAGATAGAACATCTATATGATTACTAGCCAATAATATGAATAAACTAAAGCAAATATTTATCAGAAAAATTACCTACGTTATCCTGATTATTCTTATCGCTATCGTTGTTGTAATACAGAGGGTGATATATCTTTCCGAGGGCCCAAAATTAACCCAAAAAGCTTGTCCACCTTTATTTCCTGATTCAGAAGATGGTTCGCAACCTACTAACATCAAGGTGGATGCCCTGGCTAGGTTAATTCCGTGGGAGCAACGCGGCGGTAGTATTGATGACGCCAGTTGTCTGGATAAAACCGCGGTATTTGGAATTGTGGAGGTAAAAAATGAAAGTGATATAAAAAACGCTTTGATTTTTGCCAAAGAGAATAATCTTAAAGTTTCTATTGCCGGGGTAAAACATAGCATGGGCGGCCAGGCTTTTCTTAAGGGTGCTATGGTTTTGAACATGGTTGGGTTTAATAAAAAAATCCTTAATGAAGCCGAGAATACCATGACGGTGCAATCCGGCGCAACTTGGCATGACATCCAGAATTGGTTGCACCCCAAATACGCAGTAAAGGCCATGCAATCCACGGATATATTTACGGTGGGGGGGTCAATATCCGTGAACGCCCATGGTATGGATCATCAAGTTGGTTCCCTGGGAAAAACGATCCAGTCACTTCGTATTATGTTGCCCGACGGCACCATTAAAACTGCCAGTAGGACCGAAAATCCAGAATTATTTAATTTGGTAATCGGTGGTTACGGGCTTTTCGGCGTAGTGTTGGACGCAAAAATAGATATAACCGAAAATGTATTATACCGGTCAGAGCGGAAAGTTATAAATTACACGGAATTTCTTGATACTTACAATAATCAAATAAATTCTGACCCGGATAATCAATTATTTTACGGGCATCTGTCAACGGGCCCGCAATCATTTTTAAAAGAAATGATTTTATATACCTATAAGAAAGTTGATGAACCGGGCGTCCAAATCCCGCCTTTGGCCGAAGTAAGCGCGATACCCCTGCGCAGATTAATGATTAATTTCTCTAAGCAGGGCTATTTGGGAGCGACTCTAAAATGGTTTGCCGAAAAGTATATAGAACCAAAATTAGAGTCATGCGATATTAAAAGCCGCGCTCAGGCTCTTGGCGAAGGGGAAGCATGTTTGGTATCACGAAACGAACCCATGCATGATTCTGTGAAGTATCTTAAAAATAATTTAAAGAATGATACGGATATTTTGCAAGAATACTTTATACCAAGAGGCCAGTTTGTGCCTTTTGTCGATGAAATGAGGAAAGTATTGCTTGCCAATCACGCCAATTTATTAAACGCGTCGGTACGCGTAATCCATAAAGAAGATAATTTCCTTAATTATGCCCCGCAAGATTCTTTTGCCATTGTTCTTTACTTAAACCAGAAAACTGATGCGCAAGCTAATCAAAACATGGCGAAGTTAACCAGTGATCTTATTGATCTTAGCAATGAATACAGCGGTAGGTTCTTTTTACCATATCAATTACACTATACTTTTGAGCAACTTAAAAAATCATATCCAGAAATAAATGGATTCTTTGCAGATAAAAAGAAATATGATCCTGACGGGCTTTTCAGGAATACTTTCTATGAAAAGTATTCAAACCAAATTTAGCGTTCCTCTACCTGGAAACTCGTTAATAAACCAAGTCCTAATGTTTGACCACTGGTAGCGCAGAAGAAAATAGCCCTGAAAAAGGGTTATTTTTTATGGATTTTAACTCAAAAAACCCAGCTATATCATTATGTTGATTATAAGAGTATGCTGGTGCAATAGGGGTATATCCTCAAATTGGGAGTGATGGCTCCATTAATGAAATCTTAACGTTGAATTGCTATCATTATTTAATTGGGCGCGGCATGCGCCTATTTTTATCGCCGAGGATAGCGAGAGAAGTGAATGTGCCGGCAGTATATTTACTTCCGAGCGTCGCAGGTCGTTCAGACTCTGAGAAGTCCTCAGGCCGTTCAGGTTCTGAGAAGCCTTCAGGCTCGATGAACTCGATGAGCGACAAAGGGTTTGATACCCTTTATTGAACATATGAAACAAAGAAAAAAGACCGCCAAGTTAAGATCCGATACCGCTATTTTTAAGTTGGGGGTTTTAGCAAAAGAAAAAGAGCTTGTCCGGCGTAAACTTGTCATAACCGCCACGGCTCTTCGCCAAAAAGCCACGCAGCTTGCCGTGATTGCCAGGGAAAAAGAAGCGATCAGGCGTAAACTGGTGGTTACGGCTAAAAGTCTTGCTACTATCGCCAAGGAGAAAGAAATCGTCGGGCGTAAGTTAACATTGACGGTAGAAAAACTTAATCTCCAGGCCGAAAGGCTCGCTATCGTGATCGTGGAGAAAAAAGCTATTTTGGCCTCTATCGGAGACGCGGTCATGGCCTGTGATAAAGATGGCAAGGTAATTCTGTTTAACCGAAAAGCGGTAGAGATGACGGGTTTTTCTGCCAAAGAAGTGGTTGGAAAACATTACAGTGACGCCATAAAATTTATACAGGAGGTTGATGATAAACCGAGTCCGGACTTTATCGCCCAGGCCATGAAAACCGGCCAGAAAATCACGATGGCTGACAATACATTACTGATCAGGAAAGATGGCGTGAGGGTTCCCGTAGCGGATTCGGCTGAACCAATACGGTATGTCCACGGAGTGCTTATCGGCTGCGTGGTTGTTTTCCGGGATGTTACCAAAGAAAAAGAAACCGATAAAGCCAAAAGCGAATTTATATCAGTCGCCTCCCATCAGCTCAAAACGCCCGCGACAATTATCAGTTTATATGCGGAAATGCTGCTCAAAGGTGGGGGGATTATGACGCCAAAACAAAGAGAATATGTCAGCGAGATTTATGATGCGAATCGTCGCATTGTCGATATCATAAATACTTTGCTTAATATTTCCCGCATAGAAATGGGGATTTTTTCTATGGAACCGGTGCCGGTAGACATCGTTGCTTTTTTAAAAAACGGCATCCAGCAATTGAATGGCGGCTTGAAAGGGAAAAATATCGCCCTCCAGGAGGAGTACCACCAATTACAGCATACGGTATCGATCGATAAATTATTGCTGAACATGGTTTTTTCTAATTTGCTTTCCAACTCCATTAAATACACATCTTCAGGGGGCGCTATATCCGTAAAAAGCCAAAAAGTAAAAAAAGATGAGCAAATCAATGGCCGGATCATAAAGGAATCCAGTTTATTGATTAGTATTTCTGATAATGGTTGCGGCATTCCCCTGGATTCGCAGAGCAAGATTTTTACGAAATTTTTCAGATCGGATAACGCGCGCCGCGAGCATACCGATGGTACGGGGCTCGGACTCTATATCGTCAAATCAATCCTGGATCAGATCAGGGGAGAAGTATGGTTTTGGTCGAAAGAAAAAGAAGGGACCATTTTTTATTTCACGATTCCGCTAGCCGGGGCAAAGCAGAAACAAGTAATCGCATAATTTAAAGTAAACATAATAATTATGACAGACAATAAAAAGCAAACGATATTAATTGTTGAAGACGAACTGCCTTTGCTGAATGTGTATGCCGACCGCTTTGACGAGGAGGGTTTTTCGGTGTTTAAGGCAAATAACGGCCAGGAGGGCCTGGATATTGCGATCAAAGAAAAACCGGATCTTATCCTACTCGATATTTTAATGCCGGTGATGGACGGTTTGACGATGATGCAGAAATTACGGGAAGACAATACGTGGGGCAAGACAGTGCCAATCATCCTTTTGACTAATCTATCCGCAGACGAGCAAAGGATTAAAAAGATCGTCAGCGAAAACAAGCCGACCTATTATTTGGTCAAATTGGATTGGAGCTTAAGTGCTATTATCGAAAAAGCCAAAGCAGCCGTTTTGCCAAGCCAGAAATGAAGCTGGTGTCAGCATGGAATTATGAAGAAATAATACAACATTATGATTAATATCGATATTAATAAAATCAGCAAAGAGCAATTTTTGATAGAGCATAACAGGCTGTCTCCCGCAAATTTACAGGCTGATTTTGCATTACTCACCAGATTCCAAGCAGAGAAAAGACCGCTCCTGAAAGATGATGGATGGTCTTTTAAATTAAGGCCGGATTTAATTTCCTGGCTTGCTGTATTATCATCTTTGCAAAAAGCCAAACACGTAAGGAAATCAAAAAAACAGGTATTTAAGAATTATCCGGAAACCAAATTTTAAATATTTGAATTTAAAAACTCATTTATAAACCAAGTTCTCATATTGCGCTATCGCCCGCGCAGAAATACAAATGCCCCGAAGGGGGTTTTTTGTTTCGTCGGGTTCCACTGGGTATTTACAATAACTGTATAATATGTTAATAATTATACAGAACATACATTAATTGTCTCCCCAGGGAGACAACCTTCTCCAGATGTTCTGGGGAGGTAACAGTATCCCCCAGGGGATATGCTTCAGAGAGCTTCTTTGGAGGAAAGACATGAAGAAGCACGTGCCTGAGGTGTCGCGCGACGTTCAGATGGCGGCTCTGAGGGACTCCCTCCTTGGCCATCAGGCCTTCGGACGGGTGCGCGGTAGCGGCTACGACCAGCTCCATGAAGTCATCAGCCGACTCCTCGACGAAGCGGAATCGCCCAGCGATTTCTTGCGGATGTTCGATCAGTGGACGGGTGATCTGCGTGTCGTCGGCAACAAGCTGGCGGTGCTGCGGCGCGACGGACTGGCGGATGCGGAAGGCGAACTGATGTCCGCGTTCCGCGATCCCGCCCACGTCCTGACCGGCGAAACCATTCCCCTGCATGAGACGGTCCCGGTGACCATCCTCATGCTGGACCCGGCGCGCACGCTGGCGATGATTCGCTGGCTGATCGCCGGTCACTGGGACAACCTGAACGGGCAGATGGTCGGCGAGGATGACCGCGATCTGACCACCAAGCTCTTCGCTGCGTTCCCCAGCCTGACCGAGTTCACGGCGCTCCGCAGGAAGTGGGGCAACTACGAAGGATGGGATCTGCTGGCCGCTCTCTACAAGGATGTGGCCGGGCGGTTCCCGATCGATCGGGAGTGGCGCGGTCTGAGCCCCGCCCACGACATCTACAACGATCACATCGAACTGTGGGGAGAAGGGAGCTTCCAGAGGGACGGACACAGGATCGAGGCTCCCAGCAACATGTTCGGCTTCGTGATCGAAGCCGAACAGTCCGAAGTCCTGGCGCGATTCGACCGCCAACAGCAGGCGGAACTGGCCACGTGGCAGCTCCACTTGCCCAAGGCGCTGGTCTCCGTGTGGACCGACGTGGCCCGGAGCCGGCAGTATAACAAGGCCGGTTACGGAAGTGTGCGGATCGGCTTCTACCCGGAGATGGATCACCCGCGCTGGTGCAAAGACTATCCCGCCCTGACGAGCGTCGGGGTGAGCGCCGGTCTGGGACCTTCCC
>JAIFWS010000028.1 GCA_019658985.1 Candidatus Parcubacteria bacterium | reverse complement strand
AGGAGGGAAAAGAACACAGGGAGAAGAACCCACAACCGTCCGTTCCCCAGGGCATCAGCCATTAGGAGCAGGTCCCGCGTCGACATCGAGCGTCGCGGGATTTTTTATGTATATTTTTTCAAAAAATGTACTATCCGCTTTGCGTCGTCCATTGAAATATTAATATGCGTCGGTAAATTCAAGGTTTTCTTGGCTAAGTGTTCCGCATTCGGGCACATTCCGGGAATATACTTCATTTTATCCAATTGCGTATCAATCGGCGCGATAACGCTCGTATACCAATCGCCGATCAAGATATTTTCTTTGCTCCAGGCTTCGTAAATAATTTCATGGGCTTTGGGATGAGTTATGGCAAACCGCAAAAAGATATTCCCGTGGTTTTGCGGCCCTTCGACTCCGCTCAGGACAGGCACTCCAAACTGCGTTCCCAATAATTGCTGATAGTAGAACTCGGCTATTTTTTTGCGATGGTCATTGAATTTCTCCAGTTTATTAAATTGGTTCTGCGCCATCATCGCCAAGGCGTTCGGCAAAGCCTTTGGAAAATAATCAGGCCGCTCCCCTCTTTTTTCCTGCATGCTTACTGCTTTGGACAGGATATGCAGATACTGGGACAGCACTAAAAATATTTTTCCTAAATCTAAAAAGTGGTAGAGCGGCAGCATAACATAATACAACAAGACTGGATGCTGGATCTGCTGCCTTGTCCAGGATAGCGAAGGCTGGCCAAATTCTTCTTGCAGGGCTTTTAGTTTCTCTCCAATTTGGTCATTATTCGTTGTTGCCATTCCGCCATAGACCGATGAAATCACTTTGTCGCGGGAAAAGCTAAAGAACGCGACATCACCAAACGTCCCGACTTTTTTGCCGTTAAATTCCGCCCCGAGTGCGTGGGCGCAGTCCTCGATTATAATTAAATTATGTTCTCTGGCGATTTTTACTACCTCGTCCATATTGGCGGGTAGTCCAAAAGTATGTTGGACAATTAAAACCCTAGATTGCCGCGCTGCGGCTCGCAATGACGGGATATCAATATTAAAATCATCGGCGCAATCAACATAGACGGGTTCCAGCCCCGCCCACAAAATGGGATTCACTACCGCGTTACACGTAAACGCCTGCATCAGCACTCCACTTCCCTGCGGTAAATCCAGGGCTTTTAAAATGGCATATAAACTAGACCGTCCGCTATTAAATGAAATCGCGTGCTTGGCGTCCAAGTAATTCCTGAAATCATTTTCTAATTTTTCTATTGCGCTGCCCTGCTTCCATTTCCAAGGCGTAAATAATAGCTTCAATGCCAAAACCACATCGTCTTTTTGGACGTTCGGAGACAGGGAAATGGATATTGGCTTGAATTTGTTGATCATTGACAAAATTATATTAGCATAGTAATAAGAGAAAAGTCACGAACCCCTATCTTCGGAGAAAGACAGATGCCGAACACGCAGTGGGAGTACCTGGAGGTCAAGGCTGATGAAAAGAGCATCAGATCGAGTCCTCATGCCTACAAGCTGCAGGCACACGTCGGGAAACCTCTCTTCCATGTCATGAACTTCCTGGGCAAAGAAGGATGGGAGCACACCTGCACCCTCGTCATGGGCACCGATTACGAACACGAAGACGAGGGCGAGCAGATCATGCTTCACTTCAAGCGGCCCCTGGGTTGGAAGCATCCGTAACCGCGCGATGGCGTCGGATCGAGAAATCGATCCGACGCTACTTTTTTTACAAGAGCAAATCAATCAAATGACCGGGCACCCTGCCCTCCAATAATACCGCGTCGCCTTTCTTACAAAACGTCGTCACGATGGTGAATATTTCCGCCGGTTTTTCAGAAAAAATAAGTTTTTCAGGGGCCATGCCAGCCTCTATCGCTCCCCTTTTCAGTTCTTCGAACTGGTCGCGGGTGGTAATCACTGCCATACCGGCAACCTTGGCAATCTTTTTCCCGATCCGGTAATGCACTTCTTTTGATTTCTCTCCCAACTCAATCAAGCACGGCATCACGATCATTTTTTTACTGTCAAAAATATCCAAATAATTCAAGTCTGCCATCACACCGTCGGGATTCGAAGAATAGGAAGAATCAATAATTTCAATGCCGAATTTCCCTCTTTTGACAACCATCCCTCCATGGTGCGGGAAAATGCGTTTTACACCTTCAATAATCTGGTCGAAGGTCAGACCCAAGTGGCGTGCCACCGTAATGGCGGCAAGCATATTCTGGACATTCTGTTTTCCGGCAACATTCACATCAATATGGACAACTCCCCCCTCTTTATCCCGGGCGATAAACGATAATTTTTCCCGGTGCGCCTGGATATGTTCCGCCCACATATCAGAATCCACCTTGCCATGATCCGTAGTATACAATTTTTTCTTAACCGTGATTTTTTTGTATAAATCCAAGCAATATTTATTATCGCCATTTACTACCATGAGGCCATGCTCCGGGAGATTCGCCGCCAATTCCCGGCCACCTTCGGCTGAAAGCAGGTTATCCAATGATCCGAACGTCGCCAGGTGCTGTTCATTTACCCCTGTCACGACTCCGATCACTGGCCGCACCATGTCGCATAATAGCTTAATCCCGCCTTTCTGGTAAGCGCCCATTTCCACGATGAATATTTTGTGGTTGGGTTTTAAATCTTCCGTAATGGTCTGGGCAATCCCCATTTCCGAATTTTTATGTTCCGGTGTCGATAAGACATCGAACTTCACGGATAATATCGCCCGCAAAAATTCTTTGGTTGAAGTTTTCCCATACGACCCCGTAATCCCGATAACGGTCAGTCCCCCGAATAGTGGATTCATTGTCGCCATTTTCCTGCGGGCTTTTTCCAAGATCCGGAAGCGCGCCATCACAAAGAACGGCTGGATTAAAAGTACAACCGATGAAATAATAATCGGCGTTAAAATATCAAAGAGCAGTAAGCTGACAGCAAGGAGCGTCACATCTTTAATGCCAAGCATGCTCCAGAAAAACAATCCCGTTACCAAAAACCCTGCTAAAACCAGTATCCTTGTTTTAAAAGTAATCTTCGGTTTTTTGACATTTCTCCTGGCGGTTCCATAGAGGAATAATAAGGTTTCCGCAAGATACATTCCCAGCAGAACCCAACCAAATAATGTATTGAGCAAAAGCAGAGGTAATAATATTATTTTTACCAGCAGCAACGGATTAAAAATCAGCTTCTTGCCTTTATGGGTGCGGAAGTGGTCTATGAACCTAGGAATATGATATTCCTTCAATTGCCAAAGGTAAATCCAAAAAAGAACAAACTTAATTGTTCTGGCAAGCCACAACCAAAGTAATGCGTTTATTAAAAAATCCATAAATTCCCCTCTCGTCATTGCGAGGCCGCAGCCATGGCAATCTAGATTGCCATGGCTGCGCTCGCAATGACGGCTAGGCTATATTTTCAATAATTTTTTGGGCCAGAAGTTCCGGCGCTTCGATCTGCAGCGAGTGTTTCAAACCGGGCAGCACGATCAATTTTGAATCGCTGATTTTTGACTTGATAAACTCAGCATCAGATAACGGCGTAGAGGTATCTTTATCTCCCCAGATAATTACCGTCGGGATTTTTATAAACACTAGCCGGAATGACAAATCTTCTGACACCACTTTCAAATACGTTTCGCGCATAATTCCTTTTACGTGAGGGTAATCGCTTTTTCTGATGACGAATTTATAAATCGCCCTCCTGAATAAATCATAATAAGGCAGGAAAGAAAATATTTTTACCATCTTGGCGATGCGGTAGTAGAATTTTTTTCCGGCCGTTGACTCGCGTACGCAGGCTGCTGAAATCAAGAATAAACCCTTCAGCCGCTGATTGTATTTGACGGCAAATTTCGCCGCCAAAGATCCTCCAAAAGAATGGCCGGCAAGATAAAAGTCCCTCTTTAAGTCTTCCACGTTATCACAAAATTCACGCACCCATTCGATATAGATATCAGTATTCCAGGCCTCGGAAGGCTCCTGGCTTTTTCCAAATCCGGGCAAATCAACGACAATGGCTTTAATATTCTGCCGCTCCAATAGTTCTCCTACCGTAATCCACTTATCAGAACTAGAAGGCCAACCATGCAAAATCAGCATGGGCTTGTACGTTTTTTCTTTTAAATCTTCCCCGAAAACTTTGTAATTTACGTTAAGATTCTTTATTGAAACGCTTTTTTCTATCATCTCTACTTCTTTTTTGGTTTTATTTCTTTAAACCCCGTATACTTTTGCAATACTTTCGGGATTTTTATACTGCCATCTTTTTGCTGGTAGTTTTCCAAAATGGCAATGAGTGGCCGCTGTGAAAAAGCCGTAGCATCGTTGGTATGAACCAGCTCGGGCCCTGCTTTTCTGCGGACCTTGGTCTGGAGGCGCCGGGCCTGGTAATCGGTCATATAATCAGCCGTGTGCGTTTCCCGGTATTTATCCTGGCCAGGCAGCCATACATCGATATCAATACCCCGGGCGTTAGGTTTGCCGATATCGCCCGTGCATTTAAGCACAACCTGATAAGGCAACCCTAGTTGCGCCATTAAATATTCCTGGATCGCGACCATGAAATAATGCTCATTTAAAGAATTTTCGGCAACCGTCAAGCTTTCCATTTCTAATTTATCAAACTGATGCATGCGGATAATCCCCTCCATGTCTTTTCCGTAGGTGCCCGCCTCCTTCCGGAAACTGGTGGCATACCCCACATAACGGATAGGAAACATTTTTTCATCAAGGGTTTCATTCATATGCATGGTTCCCAGCACATGTTCAGCGCTGCCCTGCAGCCACAAATCCTCGCCCTCAATCTTATAACGCTCTTCGCGCGGTTCCAGCCTGTCCATGGCCTGATATGGTTCAGTCTTAATCATCAGTGGCGGCAAGATAGGCACGAAAGGCTTGGTACTGACGTCCAATTTCGCGCCACGGGCGATTTTTGCCAACGTTTTTTCATCGGTCAGCACATCAACGCCAAAACGCATCAATGCCCACCACAGCAAGACCAGCGGCCCTTTTAAATAAGCAAAACGCGAACCGGCTATTTTGGCCGCACGGTCTTTATCGATCAAATCGAGTTCTTCAGCCAATTGCCAATGGTTTTTCACTTCAAAATTAAATACCGGCGGCTTCCCTACTTTTTTTGAAACAATATTTCCACTCTCATCTTTTCCCACCGGAACGCCTTCCAGTGGAATATTCGGCAATTGCATCAGTAATACATTCAAATTTTCTTCGGTTTCTTTCAGATCGGGTTCCAGCGTTTTAATTTCCAATTTATTCTTTTGCGCCGCTTCAATTTCATCCCGGCCGAAACGGTTTTGCTTGGCGCGTAAATTTTCCAGCGTCGTCATCAGGCTCCGTTTTTTAATATCCAATTCCAAAACCTGTTCGACAAGTTCGCCGTCCATGTTCTTTTTAACACAGGCTTCTTTCACCTTCCGCGGATTTTCCCTGATGAATTTAATATCGAGCATATGTTACAGTTTGTCATCCCCGGCTTGAACGGGGATCCAGAACACTCTAGATTCCCGCTTTCGCGGGAATGACACAATAAAAAATTATTTATTTAAAATAGATGAATGATATTTTTCGGATTCAAATGCTTCGAGCCTTTTTACCATCACATTCCCCATTCCCATTTCTTGCAATTTTACTTCAAGTTTCTCAACAAAATGGGTTTGGTCATACCCCAGGCAAATAATATCCGGCATCACTTCTTCAATTACCTTATATGGATTAAGCTTTTCACCCGGTGGCGCCTCGTTACCCAGTCTCGCCTCCTTCACCAATTCCGAATCTTCAATGGCTTTTAAGCGATCAGCCTCACTGAATTTAGGCAATTTACCCTTCGTTTTTTCTACCGTTGAGTCACGTCCGACCACAACCGTCACATCCCCGAATTGGCCGGCTTGTTTTAGGAAGCTTCTATGGCCTTCATGCAGTCCATCAAACGTGCCAAATACAAGTACTCTTGCCCTGAGCGGAGTCGAAGGGTTCTTCATATCTTTTATCAATTCTATCAAAATTCTGAGCAAGGGTAAATGATTGACAAAATGTAAAAAAAATATTAATTTACAGGAAGCACCCAGCGCCCGCGGGAGGAAGACCTATGCATCCGGTACTTGTGATTCTGGTTGTGGCTGCCTTAGTAGCGGCGATAATGTACGCCGCAAGATGGCACATACGCCAAGCATTCCGCTGCCCACACTGCGGTAGCACCGAAAGCTACCAGCATGTGCAGTGGCGTAACTGGCGCAAGTGCGCCAAGTGCGGAAAAGAATTCTCGTAGGATGACCTGCTCGGCCCGAGAGCGTCGCTAACGCTCTCTTTTTTTACGCAAAAATTGACAATACTAAAACTACACCTTAATCTATAATTAGTAATCGCCCCGCAGGAGGAAACGCGATGAATGCCGGGATTGCTAAAGAATCCTTGACGTCCGCGGCCGTTCGTATCGCGGCTACCATCTTGGTCGCCAGCTGGGAATGGTTCAAGAAGCAGTACGAGACGCCACCCGAGTGCCCGTGCTGCCGCAGTGAGAAGATCCGGCGACTGGGCGATGGCGTTTCAAATTGCCGCAAGTGCAGACTTCGCTGGTCCTGGGACCCGGAGCCGAAAGAGTAGCAACCACTACTCTTTTTTCATTGATAATATTGACAAATATAGATGCTTATAGTAATAATATGGCAGCTACGAACACATGGCAGCGGGAGGCAGATCCATGAAGCGACTCTGGCGGGTAGTCATTGAGGAGCAAATCCTCGAAATGATGGGGATGGTGTTCCTGGCAGTCTTCCTCATCATCGGCGCCGGGGCATGTCTGGGGACGTGGTGGGCGGGGTCTCCCCCCTTCAAATGGATGGGAAATCCGTGGGATTGGGGAAAGGCACTGGTTCTCCCGGTTTTCTTCTCCATCTGTGTAGGAGTAATCCTGCTTCTCCTGTCGCTCGGCGAGCGGAAGTGAACCCCAGCCTTCTTACCCACAAAGAGCAGTTACCCCTGCTCTTCTTTTTTTACAATGATTGACAATATCAATAATATTCTTTAATTTTAAGCTAGTAACTCACCCCAAGGAGATCTCCGATGGCTATTATTCCGATCGGTTTGGGCCTCCTCGCAGTACTTTGCGTGGCGGCTGCGGTCATCTATCAACGAATCCCGATCTGCCCCAAATGCAGGGACTCGAACGTGGAGGAGGAAGTACTTCAAGGATTATCAGGGTGCGAAAAGTGTGGCCACGTATGGGAAACGGGAACGTGGCAATAACCCACCAACCCTGATAATGCAAAACCCGCCCCCGATAGATCGTGGGGCGGGTTCTTTTTTTATTTATTGTTTCGGGCGCATCAACGGGAAAATCTGGGCTTCGCGGGCGGGCTTGTCCATCAAGAAAGAAAATAATCTTTCAGAAACACCGAACCCGCAGGTCGGCGGCATACCGTATTCCAAGGCTTCCACAAAATCCTTATCAAACATCTGCGCTTCCTCATCCCCTTTCTCGCGCAATTTTTGCTGCTCGGAGAAACGCTCGGCCTGGTCAACCGGATCGTTTAATTCGCTGTAGCCCTTGCCCATTTCCGATCCCGCTAAAATTACCTGGAACTGCTGGACGGTTTTCGGATTTTTCTCATTGCGTTTGGCCAGCGGCGCCACATCAACAATCTGGTTGATCAAAAATCCCGGACCCGGAAGATTCTTGCGACAATATTTCCACAAATTATCAATGGCGCGGGTTTTATTGAATCCGGTTTTATCATAGGTGATTCCCAATTTTTGCAGCTGCTTTTCCATTTCCGGCAACGTCGCCTCCAGGATATCAATATCGGCATATTTATTAATCAGCGTCTGGTAATCGTACATCTGCCATTTCTTGCCAAAGTCCACCTCAAAACCGCGGATGTTAAATTTCAACGTCCCAAAGGTTTTTTTAATTACGTGTTTGTATAATTCCTCCACCAATTTCATGCCGTCTTTGTAATCGGCATACGCCCAGTAAAACTCCATTTGGGTGTAATCCTGCAAATGCTCAGCGTCCATGCCTTCATTGCGGAATTGCCGGCCGATTTCAAACGTTTTCTCAAATCCGGCCACCATGAGTTTTTTCTGCCAAAGCTCACCCATGGAAATCCGCAAGAACACATCCAAGTCTAAAGCATTGTGATGGGTTTGGAATGGCTTAGCATCTGCTCCGCCGGTAGTCGTTTCTAGCACCGGAGTTTCCACTTCTAAAAATTTCTTTTCCAGTAAAAACTCCCTCATAGAATTCCAAAAGACCGAGCGCTTGGCGATCATCTCCTTCACTTCCGGATTAAATAAAATATCCAAATAACGCTTGCGTAATTTCTCTTCTTCGTCTTGAAGCCCATGCCATTTTTCCGGCAGCGGCAATAGGGATTTTGCAAGAACCTTAAAATCATCGGCTTCAATAGTTTTCTCGCCGCGCTTGGTGGTCATCAGCATGCCGTCGATTTCAATAAAATCACCGATATCAAAGACAGATTCGAAAAATTTGTAACCTTTCTCCCCTACTTTTTCTTCTTTAACCAAGGCCTGCATTTTCCCGGTTCCGTCCTGGATATCTAAAAATGTGGCTCCCCCATGGCCGCGCATCGCCATAATCCTTCCTGCTAGCACAACACTCTTTTGTGCTTTAGATAATTTAGAGAAATTATCCAGCGCCTCGCCGATAGCATGGGTCCTTTTCGTCTTGGCTGGATACGGCAAGCCCGTCACTTGCTTGATGGTATTTAACTTCTGAAGCCTTACCTTTTTGAGTTCATCTATTGTTGACATGACGTAATTCTAACAAAATAGAGGGGCAGGCTCAACCCCTTGACAAATATCATAATATATACTATTATATAGGTAACGAGTATGACCAGATATGACTTGGTCGACTCAAGCACCCGCACAGCAGCAGGAGTAGAAAATGTCCAGCCCCCGTATCCGCACGACCTACGGCATCTTCGGCTTCAACCGCGACGGCCGGATGATCAAGGGGTCGATCGCCACGTTCGGCAGCAAGGAGGAGGCTGACAAGGACCTCCCGAACCGCCGACAAGAGTACGCTGAGGTCGAGGGGGAGCTCCGTAAGGCCGTGAAGGAGCTCTCCGAACTGAAAGAACAAGCCACTTTCACGGAGCTGAAGGTGGAGAGAGAGGATGTCTCTGAGTTCGACGAGGGAAGCGCGAGCTTCCAGATCGTCGGCATCCTGCCCTCGGGCGGGAAGCTGGTGATCGGCTCCGCCTTCTACGACGAGGGAAAGGCCAACGAGGCTCTCCCCACCCTCGAGCAGTGGAACAAAAGAATCGAGAGTCTGGTCAAGGACGCCCAGGGCAGATTCACCACCTTGAGCAGGAAGTTCGAGGTCAAGACGCTCGACGTGCGGGAAATCGATCTGCAGGGGATGGCGTACGACGGCGCTACCGACAGCACGCCGATCGCCACCAAGGACTGGGTGGAGGCCCAGGCTGGCCATCAGAAAAAGATCGACGAGGGCGCTACCACCGCGCAGTAGCACAAACAAGGCTCATCAACGTTGATGGGCATGAGGAGAAGGAGCGAAGGTCGCCCCCTCTCCTCTTCTCATTTTAAACCATAAGATATTGTGGTTTAAAATGAGAAAAATTAGTAATCCAAAAGCGCCCCGCGGGGCGCTTTTGGATTACTTGAAGAATATTGACATTTTCTCTCCATGGGAGCACTATGAAAATAGCAGAGGGGTGTTCCCTCGACTTGGACCATGCCGCATTTCCTCAGCGAGAGGGAAAGATGACCAAGCTATTGGTCGGTGTCAGCGCGGTGGAGTGCGTCCGCGAGGTCGTACAGGGAATAGTGCTCCCCGACGACGTCAAAAAAATCGTCAGTGACCTCCGCCTGATTGGATCGGTAGAGGTGGATGAAGTGGCCGAGGTCTTCCGCAGGGGCCGTTGGTCGTCTTACGGCGAGCAGGCCGTAATCCTGTTTCGTGAATGGCTGCGGAGCGGGAAAATCGAGATGCCCAGGCTCCACGGCAGAAGGCCCGTGATCATCACCGGAGTCATCTGGCTCAACTCCGAAGATGAGATCCAGTGGAAGGCCGAGGGCTGAACTAAGAAATGGTGGAGGAAGTGCGAAGCACCGACCTCCTTTTTATTTATGAGAGAAGTAGTACTCCAGTACGTCATGCGCTACCGGCAAGGTGGCGGCGCGCAAACCATTAACGCCTTCGATGGTAGTCACAAACACGATCTCCGGATTATCATACGGGGCAAAATTAGCAGACCAGGTATTAAAGTACCCCGCCTTACCAGTTTCAGCGGTTCCGGTTTTTCCGGCGACCGCCACCGGAAGGTTATTTAACATGAATGACGAACCGTACGGCTTTTGGACGCCGTCGCGCATTCCTTCCCTTACAATCTGCAGATATTCCGGATTCTTTCCTC
>JAIFWS010000027.1 GCA_019658985.1 Candidatus Parcubacteria bacterium | reverse complement strand
GAAGGAAAAGCGGTCCATAACCCGCGTTCAACCGTAGGAACGATTACCGAAATTTATGATTATTTGCGATTATTATATGCCCGGATTGGAAAACCCCATTGCCCAAATTGTGGTAAATTAATTTCGAAGCAAACCGTTGACCAGATTGTTGACCAGGTGATGAAAATTAAAAGCGGATCAGAAATCGGGATTTTGGGTCCGGTCGTCCGCGGCAAAAAAGGTGAGCACATAGCGGTGCTGCAAGAAATCCAGCGCGCGGGTTTTGTGAGGGTGAGAATTGATAAAGATGTCTATTTGATTGAAGAAGCCCTTCAAAAGCCTTTGGAGAAAACGAAAAAACACACGATTGATGCAGTGGTTGATAGGTTAGTTTTAGAAAAAAAACCGCGCTGAAAATGGGAAAGGGAATCGTGGTGGTCAGCATAAAACACAAATCAAAAGACGAGGACATGATTTTCTCCGAGCATTTTGCCTGCGAGGATTGCGGAATTTCTTTGCCGGAGCTCGAACCGCGGACTTTTTCCTTTAATAATCCCTATGGCGCCTGCACGGAATGTACAGGACTTGGAGAGAAACTGGAAGTGTCCGGAGAACTTTGTATTCCCAATAAAAATTTAACGATTGCGCAAGGTGCGATTTTTCCATGGGCCCGGGCTTCGCATAAAGTGGGCCGCCAGGGATATTACTTTTTCAAACTTTCAGAAATTGCCAAAAAGCACAAGTTTTCTTTGGATGTGCCGGTAAAAGACTTGCCGGAGAAAGTGTTGGATATTATTTTATACGGCGACCCTCCTTCGCATAAAGCTTCGGAAGGGCGCAGCGGGGATGATTTTGAAGGCGTGGTGCAGAATTTAGAACGCCGATACCATCAGACGGATTCAGAATGGACCCGCACGGAAATCGACCAGTACATGGTGGTCAAGCAATGCCCGAAGTGTTTAGGCAAACGATTAAAGCCCGAAGTGCTGGCCGTGACGGTTGATGATAAATCGATTGACCAGATCGTAAATATGCCGGTTGATGAGCTGAAAGAATTTTTCACCAAACTGGTAAAGAATCTGGGAGTAAATGATACCAAAATCAGCCAACCGATTACCAAGGAAATTTTAGACCGCATCCAATTTTTGGTGGATGTGGGCCTTGGATATTTGAATTTAGACCGCAAAGCCATGACATTGGCTGGCGGGGAAGAACAGAGAATCCGTTTGGCGACGCAGATCGGATCAAAATTATCCGGCGTGTTATATATTTTAGATGAACCGTCGATTGGTTTGCACGCCCGTGACCAGCATAGATTAATAGATACATTATTGCAGCTGCGCGACTTGGGGAATACGGTAATAGTCGTTGAACACGATAATCAAACCATGTTGGCTTCGGATTGGATTATTGATATCGGGCCCGGCGCGGGGAAGCATGGCGGAAAAGTGGTGTTTGAAGGCACGCCAGCCCAAATTTTAAAATCCCAGAGTTTAACTGGGAAATACTTGTCGGGAAGACTGAAGGTTTGGGACGGGGCGAATTCAAAAATCAAAGCTCAAAAATCAAAATTACAAATCAAAAATCAAAAGTATTTGACTGTAAAAGGTGCTGCTGAGCACAATTTAAAAAACGTTGATGTGACGTTTCCTTTGGCTAAATTTATTTGCGTGACGGGAGTTTCGGGTTCGGGAAAATCTTCGCTGGTCAATGATATTTTGGCACGTGCTTTGCTTAAAGAATTTTATCGCGCCAAAGACGAGCCGGGGTTACACTCAGAAATTGTCGGAACCGAAAATATCAATAAAGTGGTACTGGTAGACCAATCGCCGATTGGCAGGACGCCACGGTCAAATCCAGCGACATACACAGGCGCATTTTCATTCATTAGGGATTTATTCACTGAAACCAAGGAAGCCAGGATCCGCGGCTATTCTTCGGGGCGTTTTAGCTTTAACGTAAAAGGCGGCCGATGCGAATCGTGCGAAGGCCAGGGAACCAAGCGGGTAGAAATGCATTTCTTGCCGGATATCTATGTTGAATGCGAAGAATGCCAGGGCAAGCGTTATAGCAAAGAAGTGTTGGAAATTACCTACAAGGATAAAAATATCGCTGAAATTTTGAAAATGACGATCGAAGAAGCGTTGGATTTTTTCAAAAATATTCCGGGTGTAGCCGATAAAATGAAAACGTTGAAAGAGGTCGGTTTGTCATATGTTGAATTGGGCCAGGCTGCGACGTCATTGTCCGGCGGGGAAGCGCAAAGAATAAAATTAGCTACTGAACTTTCGCGGCGGGGCACCGGAAATACCTTATACATTTTGGACGAGCCGACCACCGGTCTGCATTTTGAAGATATTAAAAAATTAATTACCGTCTTGCGCAATTTGGTGGACCGCGGCAATACCGTTTTGACGATCGAACATAATACGGATTTTATCGGCAGCGTTGACCATATTATTGATATGGGCCCGGAAGGCGGAGCGGGCGGCGGACAGGTTATCGCAGAAGGCAATCCGGCGGAAATTATGAAGAATAAAAAGAGTTACACAGGAAAATATTTGAAAAAGAGCTAAATAACCGCATGCGTTACAATTGATCCGAAAGTTTCGGATGAGAGCGGCTATTCTTGGGGAGATAGACGCTTTTTTCTATTGATAAAATTGTATAATAAGATAGGATATGGCTAGAACACGCATGGGCCGCGCGTCGCGGAGCCAAAGAACCCATTAGTGGTCGCCCTGTGGCTACTCTGCCGTCGAGTAGCCATTTTTATTTATCCGGAATCTTGACAATAGCTGTGGAATTTCTTACATTGTAGTATCAAAACTAAATTAAGAATAAAAAATTACATGAATATCAAGCCACTTTCAGATCACGTTGTAATCGAAGCGCAAAAATCCAGCGAAAAAACCGAGAGTGGTATTTTTCTGCCCGATAATGCCCAAAAAGAAAAACCGGAACAGGGAACGGTAATCGCCGTAGGGCCGGGCAGGAAAACCGATGACGGGAAAATCGTGCCGGTTTCGGTGAAAGCGGGAGACAAGGTGCTATTTACTAAATACGGCCCGGCGGAGATTAAATTTAATAACAAAGATTACTTGATTGCATCTGAGGGCGACATTTTAGCAGTTATTGAATAACCAGTCGTCATTGCGAGCGTAGCGAAGCAATCTAGATTGCCACGGCTGCGGCCTCGCAATGACGAGAAAGAAAGATTATGCCAAAAAAAATAATTTATAAAGAAGACGCGCGCAAAATCTTAAAGCAGGGTTTAGACAAGGTTGCCAACGCGGTGAAAGTGACGATGGGTCCGAAGGGACGCAATGTTGTTTTGGGTTCACCGTTTGGTCCGCCAACCATTACTAATGATGGAGTTTCTATTGCCAAAGAGATTGAATTGGAAGATGCGATGGAAAATATCGGTGCCCAGATTATTAAAGAAGTGGCTGAAAAAACCAACGATGCCGCCGGAGACGGGACAACGGCTTCAGTCGTATTGACCCAGGCTATCGCCACTGAAGGATTGAAGAACGTGGCCGCCGGGGCAAATCCATTGGCGCTCCGTAAGGGAATTGTAAAAGGGAAAGACGCAGTGGTTGCTTACTTAAAAGAAATGTCCAAGAAAATCAATTCCCGCGAAGAAATTTCGCAGGTTGCCACGATTTCCGCGCAAGATAAGGAAATGGGGGATTTGATTGCCGAGGTGATGCAGGAAGTCGGCAACGATGGCGTAATTACCGTTGAAGAATCGAAAACATTCGGTCTTTCCAAAGAAATGGTGAAGGGTTTGCAGTTTGACCGCGGGTATATCTCGCCGTACATGGTTTCCAATCCCGAAAAAATGGAAGCAGTCCTAGAAGGCCCCTATATTTTAATTACGGATAAGAAAATCGGCATATTGGCTGAAATCCTGCCGTTGCTGGAAAAAATAATTAAAACCGGGAAAAAAGAATTGGTGATCATCGCGGATGATGTCGAAGGCGATGCGCTGACGACGTTGATCGTAAACCGGTTGCGCGGGGCGTTCACTGCTTTGGCAATAAAATCCCCGGGATTTGGCGACAGCAAGAAACAATTATTGGAAGATATTGCCATTGTGACCGGCGGGCAGGTTATTTCTGAAGAAAAAGGTATGAAGTTGGAAACAGTAGAACTGGAAATGCTGGGAGGCGCGCGGAAAATCATAGCTTCAAAGGAAAAAACAATTATTGTTGAAGGTAGAGGTGATAAAGCAGTCATCGATCAGCGGGTTGCGGTGATCCGCCGCGAAATGGAAAACGCCACCTCGGGTTTTGAAAAAGAAAAACTCCAGGAACGTCTGGCCAAGTTAGCCGGCGGCGTAGGAGTCATAAAAGTGGGAGCCGCTACCGAAGTGGAGCAAAAAGCCAAACAGCATAAATTGGAAGATGCTTTGCACGCTACGCGTGCCGCAGTTGAGGAAGGAATTGTACCGGGCGGCGGAGTTGCGTTACTTCGGGCTTTGACTGCTTTGGAAAATATTAAACTCGAAGGCGACGAGCAAACCGGAATTACAATTTTAAAACGGGCCCTAGAAGAGCCAATCCGCCAGATTTCGCAGAATGCCGGAATTGACGGAGCTGTTGCCGTGCAAAAAGTAAAAGAGGGAAGCGGAGAATTCGGGTTTAATGCCGCAACGATGCAGTATGAGGATCTGATCAAGGCGGGAGTGGTGGATCCGACCAAGGTAATCAGGACTGCGCTGGAAAACGCCGTGTCGGCTTCTTCGATGCTTTTGACTACGGAAGCGGTAATTTCTGAATTACCTAAAAAGGATGAGAACGCGCGGCCAGGAATGCCAGGAGGCATGCCGCCGATGATGGGCGAGGATTATTAAAAAATATTTCAAGATAAAAATCCCTTGTATCGCAAGGGATTTTTAGTTATGCTGGAGCCAGTCGTTTCGTGTCCCACAACCGCGGGAGGCATCATGTCCAGTCCCCCCAGAAGACGGCGCCTGGAGGTCGAGGAGATCGGCGACGTGACCGTCGTCAACTTCGTCGATCGCAAGATTTTCGACGAGCAGTTGATTCAGACCATCGGTGAGCAACTGTTTAGCCTGGTCGATGAAGACGGTCGGCGGAAGATCCTGCTGAACTTCGGCAACGTTGAGTACTACAGCTCGGCGTGCAGCGGCAAGCTGATAGCTCTTCAAGCAAGGCTGGATAAAGTCCAGGGCAAGCTCATCCTCTGCAATCTTGACCCGCAGATCCACGAGGTGTTCGAGATCATCAAGCTCGACAAGTTCTTCAAGATCATGAAGGAAGAGCAACAGGCTCTGACCGCGTTTTGACCCACCCCGGCCCACGTGCCCAGCTTCCCGCCAGGGAAGCTGGGCTTTTTATGTATGTGGAAAAGCGTGTTTGCGCCAGAGTGCTTTTTTAGGTATAATTATTCAATAAAATCATATGAATTGCCCGAACAACCATAAAGAGTTGATGCAGAAAATCTTATTCCACCAAGTGGAGGTGGATTATTGCCCGGAATGCCTTGGAATCTGGTTTGACTACGACGAATTGCGGCTGGCCAAAGACGAGAAAGACGAACAATTGAATTGGCTGGACTTTGACGTCTGGCGGGACAAAGGCAAATTTGTGGTTTCTCCTTCTGATAAGCGCTGTCCTAAATGCAGGATTCCTCTAGTGGAAGTCGCCTATGACAATTCCAAAG
Organism: Candidatus Parcubacteria bacterium; assembly: GCA_019658985.1. Taxonomy (GTDB): domain Bacteria; phylum Patescibacteriota; class Minisyncoccia; order Minisyncoccales; family Staskawiczbacteraceae; genus VGLO01. The sequence continues at coordinate 14,332 of JAIFWS010000027.1, read as the reverse complement.
TGAAAATCGATTATTGTAAGAACTGCAAGGGGATTTGGCTTGATCGGGGGGAATTCAAGCAGATCGTGGTGTATTTAAAACAAAAATCCGATTACGAAATTTTGCATCATTACGCTAAAAACCTGGCGGTACAGTTGTGGGAGGTGTTTACCGGGCCGGAGAAATTCCGTAGCGAACTGGAAGATTTCCTGATGGTGGTAAAATTATTTAATTATAAGTTTGTCGTACAGCATCCAGTTTTGAATGCGATGATCGAAGATTTGCCAAAATAAAAATAAAAAAATAAATATATGCCGATTGTATTAATTATTATCTTAGTCGTTGTGGTTCTAGCCGTTTTATGGGCAGTGGGGAGCTTTAACGGTTTGGTGACGCTGAAAAATCGCGCCAAAGAAGCTTGGGCTGATATCGATGTCCAGCTTAAACGCAGGTACGATCTGATCCCAAATTTAGTGGAAACCGTCAAAGGTTACGCCACGCACGAAAAACAACTGTTTGAAAATATCACCAAAGCCAGGACCGCCGCCATGTCAGCGCAGGGAGTCCAGGCAAAAGGCGAGGCGGAGAATATGCTTTCGGGCACATTAAAGAGCTTATTTGCCGTAACAGAAAATTATCCTGACTTGAAAGCCTCAACGAACTTTTTGGAATTACAGAGAGAGTTAACCGATACGGAAGACAAAATCCAAGCCGCCCGGAGGTTTTACAATACTAACGTGCGCGATTTAAACATTAAAGTGGAGAGCTTTCCCGCAAATATTATTGCCAGTTCCTTCGGCTTCAAACAAATGGAGTTATTTCAAACCACGAGTGAAGCAGAGCGCAATCCAGTCGCCGTTAAATTTTAGACGTTAATCTTTCAGACTGTGGGCAGATTTTTACATCATTTAATATATCGTGTTTTTAAAAAGGCCGCTCTTGGCATGGGGATTTTTGCCCTCTTTGTCTTTGGCGCCTTTTTTGTTACTTCTTCAAATACCATCACCTATGACAAAGCTTCGCTTTCGGCATCTGAATTCGGCTTGCCGTCAACCGCCAAAGAAATTGTTTCGAAACGTACAAAGACAACAACGACATTCCAAATTTCTGAGAATAAATTCGCGGCAGTGGGGGGTATCAGTGATCTTTTGACCTCAGACCAGGAAGGGCACGTCGTCTTAGCAGACGCCCGGGGAAGGGTGCAAGGCAACCAATTTATTTTTGATCAATTGCCTCAGGAGTCTCTGGTAGTCTTTGACCTGAGTTGGCCGCGGTATACGTTTATGCAGCACGGGCGCAGTATTACCGTTTCATATTCTGGGGATGGATTAAGGCCATCCCGCGGAGTCGTTAAAGATGACCATACTGTGGAATATGACCTTTCCGATGGAGCGACACTGCAATGGCAGGTTGTAGGAGGCACGGTTGAGAAAAAAATCAGAATTAAAAAACCTGGCGCAGAAACTGATTTTTCTTTCAGTGTTATCTTGTCGGGAAACTTAGCCCAGGAATTAAAAAATAATATCGTCAGTATTAAGGATCTTCAGTCGGATAAAGTAATTTTTTCGACCCAGGAACCATTCTTGACTGATATGCATGGAAAAGTATTAGAGAGGGCAGTCCAAATAAAAAAAATATCAGCAGGAAGTTATTATTACAGCTACGATAAGGCCGGCCTTCCATATCCGTATATATTAGATCCGTCGTCGGGTCCTAGCAGTCCCGGTACGGCCGGCGAAGATATATCGGTCGGGATAGTTACATGGAATAGTACGGGAAATATTCTTGCTGATGATTCATCTTATGCGACCGCGACCCTGGGTGCGGTGGCCAATACAACTCATTATCTGAAAGCGACTAATTTTGGATTTGCCATTGCGGGCGGTTCGACTATTACGGGGATCGTAGCAGAATGGAAAAAAGTTATGAGCGGAGTCAATCCCGCGACGGTGCACGATAATGCAGTCAGAGTAGTAAAGGGTGGAGTTGTTGGTTCTACTGACAGGTCTTCTGCCGTCGATTGGTCTACTACGGAGGCGTATACCAGTTATGGCGGTTCCTCTGATCTTTGGGGTACTACGTGGACCACTGCCGATATTAATGCCTCTGATTTCGGTACCGCTATTTCTGCCCAGTGCAGCTCGTGCGGGACCGCGCAGGCTTCAGTTAATCATGTGCGGGTTACGGTTTATTATAGTTCTGGAGGCCAGTCTATTTCGGGAACGGTGTATACTGATGAGGGTACCACTGCGATGGGCAGCGGCCGGTCGGTAGCAGTTTCCATTAATGGAGCCGGGGCTGCCGCAACTGCTGCTACTGGCAGCGATGGAACGTATACTATTTCGGGTCTTACTCTTGCGGCGGGAAATGTTCTGACTTTCTATCTTGACGGCGCCACGGAAAAAGCGGTTACAATAACTCTCGCCACTGGATCCGATCAAACAGGAATCGACTTATACCAAAATGATTTGATAACCCGTTGCGATAATTCATCCTGCTCGCTCACGGATACCAATATTAATACTGCCGACAATAATGCCGATACGGATATTAATCCTGCAATTATTTTTGCAGCGACCAATACCGCTCTCACTCTCGCCGCTGGCAAATCTCTCTACATTCCTGCTACGCATACCTTCGCTCCCGGAGGAACCGTTTCTGTCGGAGGCAACTTCACCAACAACGGAACCTTTACCCATGGATCTTCCACAGTAACACTCACCGGTACTGGTACCCAGACTTTGAAAACAAATTCTTCTTCTTTGAATAATTTAACGATTAACGGTTCCGGCAGCACATATACGTTGCAGGATGCGCTGACTATCATTGGTAATATAACTATTAGCGCCGGCACGCTGGATGCCAAGTCGGGAGGCAATTTTGGAATTACTGTCACTGGCAACTGGTCAAATTCCGGGACATTTACTCCGCAATCGGGAAGCGTTACGTTTAATGGAACCAATCAAAGCCTTACCGGTTCCAGTAGTTTTTATAATTTTACCAAGATGGTTTCCAGCGCCGATACGATGACGTTTGCGGCAGGCGCCACTCAGACGATTGCCGGTACGTTAGTTTTAAACGGAGCCTCCAGCCAATTATTATCATTGAGGTCTAGTTCCACCCCGACCGCCTGGAAACTTACCGTCAACGGCAGCCAGTCAGTAACCTATGTAGATGCCAAAGATTCAGATGCTTCCGGCGGCGCCATGGTGTCGCAGACTAATTCAACAAGCAGCGGTAATAATACTAATTGGAAAGTTCCCTCCGTGGATGCGGGCGCGGATCAGACAAAAGGCGCTTCATTCACCCAAACCGGATCGGCTTCAACTACCAATGGTTCGATATCTACCTACGCCTGGACCAAGACATCGGGAAGCGGAGCAATTACCTTCGGCGCGGCTTCGTTATCAAGTACTTCAATATCAGCTGATGCTAATGGAACATATATTCTCCGCCTTACCGCAACAGATGGCGGAGGTTTCTCCAATTACGACGAGTTTACATTAACGTGGGATACCAGTGTTATTAGCGGTGGCGGTGGAGGTGGTGGTAGTGGAGGGGGCGGCCATGGCTCAGGAGGAGCTGGCGGTGCGGGAGGAGGTAGTAGTAGTAGTGGTACAAGCGGTGGAACCACGGGCGGTGATAATGGTCCGCCAGTTCCGCCTCCAAATCCTCCACCTGATGAGCCACCTCCATTTATTCCTCCCGATAACCCTCCACCTCCCGCAGAACCGCCCTCCGAACCACCGGCTCCGCCCGTGGAACCTACTCCGCCTCCGCAAGAACCCGCTCCAGCGCCAAGTGAACCTTCTCCGGCTCCGGCCGATGCGCCGCCAAGTCCGGTAATCACTCCGGGAGATGTGGTAATATTTACCCGGAAAGCGGTTGATAATGTTGTGGAAATTATCGCGACTCCTGTGGGGTCGTCGGTTACGAAAGCGGTTTCAACCGCGGGTGCGGCAGTAGCGGCAACAACGACGATCGCCACCGGGCTTTTCGCCTCACCAGTTTCCCTGCCGGAAATATTCCTGATTCCTTTGAGATTATTTAATTTACTATTGTTCGCCCTGGGATTGAAAAAGCGCAACCGCCCCTGGGGAGTTGTGTATGATTCCATCACTAAACAGCCATTAGATCCCGCGTATGTGGTACTGACTGATATGCAAACGAAAAAGACTTATTCGGCCATTACCGATATGGATGGACGTTATGGGTTTTTGGTGAAACCCGGAATGTATTCCATTACGGCTAATAAAACCAATTATGCTTTCCCTTCGCAAAAACTTACCGGTAAAACCAACGATGAATTATATGACAGCTTGTACGCCGGCCAAGTGATTGAAATCAAGCAGGAAGGGGAGGTGATCGCCAGGAATATCCCGCTGGACCCTTTGAAATTCGATTGGAATGAATTCGCCAAAAAAGACAAGTCATTGCTCAGGTTTCATTCAAAATGGGATTTATTGATACGGAAAATCACCGATAATTTCTTTGTTATTGGATTCATTATCGCTGTGGTCGCATTCCTAGCCGCGCCGTATCCTTACAATACGATCATCATTATCTTATATCTGATATTGTCTCTTTTGAGGGTGCTGGGAATCAAACCGAAATCTTTCGGCCACATATACGAAAAGGCTACCGGCACGCCGCTTTCATTCGCTGTGGTAAGGGTGATGATGCCAAATTCCAGCGTCCAAATAGCCCAGAAGGTTGCTGATGCCTACGGCAAATATTACTGCTTGGTGCCTAAGGGGCAATATACCGTGGTAATAGAAAAGAAAAACAGCGATGAATCATACACGCAGGTTTACAAGTCAGATGTCATCAACGCAAACAGTGGTATTATTAAAAGACGGTTTAATGTGTGATTCCAAGTCAAAAGCATGGATCAAAAAAGAATCATCAAAAGCGCCGGCCTGCTCAATGAACTTTTGCTTTCGCATGAGCTGATGCACGAGCTTACGGCCATAAAATGGTCATTGTCGATGATTCTTAAGGGGAAGTTCGGGAGTGTCAACGAGGAGCAGAAAGATATCGTCAGTAAATTGATCGTCAAAAACGAAACATTGATTTCCCTGGTTGACGCCTTGTTGGGAGGGCATCACGGCGAACCCGGAAGCGGGGCCGATGTCCAGGCCTGCGTCCAGGATATGATGAGTGTCCTTGCCGAGGCTGCCCAGAGAAAGCATATTGAAGTCGCGTTGGTAAAACCTAACGCGCCACGATGGCCATCAAGAATATTCTTGATAACGCGATAAAATATACTCCGGACTATGGGACCATTCATATCGGCTTAGGTTTGGATGAAAAGAGGGGGTTCGTGGAAGTTTTCATCAGCGATTCCGGGGTCGGATTATCAAAAGAGCAGAAAAAAAAGCTCTTTACCCAGCTTTACCGCGGCCATAGCGCCGCAAAGACGAATCCGGGCGGGTCGGGCATGGGCCTTTTCATCACCAAGCAGATTATGGAAGCCAATCAGGGAGACGTCCGGGCCGAGTCGAAAGGCGAAAACCACGGATCAACGTTTTACATTGATTTCCCGATTCACAAGCGGGTTGCCAAGTAAGTTAAAAGAGGGTACAGTGGACTTAGATTTTAATAATAAATAACAATACCTTAGGGTAACATATATGAAAAAACACATTGTGATCATTGAAGACGACGAATTTTTGATTGACCTGCTTGCGAAGAATTTTGCTGGGGAAGACTTTACCGTAGAAAAAGCCATGAACGGAAAAGAGGGAGTAGATAAGGTTCGGCAAATAAAACCCGACTTGGTATTGACCGATCTTCTCCTGCCCGCTGTTAACGGAGTGGAATTCGATGGTTTTAAGGTATTGGAGGAAATAAAAAATGATGCTGATCTCTCCGGAATACCGGTTGTCATCTTGTCTAATCTTGACCAAAAGGACCAAATCGAAAAAGGAATGAAACTGGGCGCCGCTGATTATCTGATCAAATCGCAATTTACTTCAGAGGAAATTATCAGTAAAGTCACTAAACTTACATCCAAGAAATAGAGAATAATGCCAAGTATTTATCAAAACGCAGATTCTAATATTCGCAAAACCTGGTTACTCATTACCGGGTTTTTGGTATTTGTCATTGCCATCGGATGGCTTTTTAGCCAGGTTTTGCAATCAGATGCGATTTTATATATTGCCGTGATCTTAAGCATTGTCATGAGTTTCTCCAGTTATTGGTTTTCAGATAAAATTGTGTTGTCGATGGCCCGCGCGACGCCGATCGAAAAAAAAGACAACCCGGAATTATACCGCATTATTGAAAACTTATGCATCACCGCCGGACTTCCAGTCCCTAAGATTTTTATCTCCGAAGAATTACAGGCTAATGCCTTTGCCACCGGCCGCGATAAAAATCATGCTGTCGTGTGTGTGACGCGGGGATTACTGAACCGTTTGAATAAAACCGAGTTGGAAGGAGTACTGGCCCATGAATTATCGCACATCGGCAATAGGGACATGCTGGTAAGTACGGTGGTTGTCGTGTTGGCCGGAGTGGTTTCGTTATTGGCAAATTTCTTTTTGCGTCTCAGTTTTTTCGGTGGATTGGGACGGCGCGGGAATTCCCGGGATAATAATGGCAATATGGGTGCGATTTTAATGGTCGCCGGAATTGCCGCTGCGATTTTGGCGCCGATCGCCGCAACCCTGATTAAATTAGCCATTTCACGCAAGCGTGAATTTTTGGCCGACGCTTCCGGGGTGTTATTAACCCGCTACCCGGAAGGTCTGGCTTCAGCCTTGCAAAAAATCGCCCAGGACCCGGCTCCGATGCGCACCGCCAACACCGCCACCAGCCACTTATATATAGAGTCCCCATTTAAGGGAGAGCAAAAGAAGAATTGGTTTACCGGATTATTTTCCACCCATCCGCCGATTGAAGAGCGTATCAAAGCACTAAAAGACATGGAAGTGTAAAGAAAATTTCTTATTATTTTAATTTCTAAATTTTGAAAATATGGAACTAAATGAATTTTTAGTAAAAGCTAAGAAGAATACCTATGCCAGTAATGGCGAAGGTGGGGAAAATAAACTAGAAGATGGCAGCAAGGAGTTAACTTTTGAAGAAGGTGATTTTAAATATCGTGACAGGTATTTCGGCAACAAGGCTTTTATCGGTGAAGAGATTATATGGAAAGATGGGGAAGCTGTTTGGGGAATGAATTACTATGGAAGAATGTTGTCAGAGTCAATGGATATGGGAAAATTATACGGGTTTTTAAAAAAAGCGTTGCTGGAAGTTCATGAATCAATGCCTTTTCGGGGTCCAAAAGAATTGCAAGATGGCGATTTTATCTATAGTAATTCAGTGGCAGACACAAAAGATTCTTTTCGCGGAGAAGAGGTGATTTTTTATAAAGACGAAAAGATATATGAATTAAAGTACCATGGCGGTTTAATTAAAAAATGACGGTAATCCAAACCATTATACTTGGGATTATTGAAGGGATAACAGAGTTTCTGCCCGTTTCTTCGACGGGCCATTTGATTTTAGTGAGCAAGTTTTTAAATATTCCCGACTCTGATTTTTTGAAAAGTTTTGAAATCGCGATTCAATCTGGTGCGATTTTGGCCGTTGTTGTTTTGTATTGGAAAAAAATCTGGAGCGGTAAAGATAATTGGAAAAAGGTTTTGGTAGCATTTTTGCCAACCGCGGTCATCGGATTCGTTTTATATAAAGTTTTAAAGACTTATTTATTGGGGAATGAGATGCTCGTGATTTGGACGCTGGCACTGGGCGGAGTGGCACTGATCGCTTTTGAGCTCTGGCATAAAAAATACGGCAAGGCCGGCGTAGCGGAAGTTTCCCAAATCACTTACAAAAAATCTTTTCTGACGGGAATTTGGCAATCCATTGCCATTATTCCCGGAGTTTCGCGGTCGGGAGCCACGATTGTCGGGGGATTGCTGATGGGGATTTCCCGCGAAGCGATCGTTGAGTTTTCTTTTCTGCTGGCCGTCCCAACCATGGCCGCCGCCACCGGATATGATCTACTCAAAAGCGCCGCCAGTTTTACGCCCTCAGAGGTTCCTTTATTAATCCTGGGGTTTTTGGTATCTTTCGGGGTTGCAATATTCGCCGTAAAATGGTTTATTGCATATGTACAAAAACATTCATTTATTGCTTTTGGAGTGTACCGGATTGTGATCGCGCTGGTATTCTATATCTATACCATCGCCTTTCCGTGGTAAATATTGGAGGAGTCGCATAGTGGCTATTGCAACGGCTTGGAAAGCCGTACCCCGCAAGGGGTGCGTGGGTTCGAGTCCCACCTCCTCCGCAGAGGAATTTATAAGGGATCATATAAAATACATGAGCAAAGAAATTGAAGAAAATCATACTCTGGTTGCCGAGGCAAAGAAAATGGCAACATTAAAAAAGCTTTCAGAAGAAGCTATTACCGGAGAAGTGGGTGGGGCACTTATAGCTGGAAATGGAAAGATTTTTACCGGTCGCAACCTTCATGCGGCCTGCGGCATTGGTTTTTGTGGTGAGGTTTCGGCAATTATAGCCATGCTTAATGAAGGAGAATCCAAGATAAAAAAGATAGTTGCAATAAGTAATGATGGTAAATATATGCCACCATGCGGGCGCTGTCGAGAATTAATGTTTGAAATTAATCGGGAGAATTTAAATACTCAAATAATTCTTACTGATAAAACGGTCCTTTTAAAAGAACTTCTCCCTGAACGTTGGCAGGATCTTTGGGAATAATCTTTATGAAAATTATTTCAATACATGGTCGGAAAAAATAAATTACTACGGATGGACAACGTTCTCATCGTTGTCGAAGATATGGAGGCCGTCAAAGCCTTCTTTACGGAACTGGGCATGGAGCTAGAGGGCGAGACAACCGTCGAGGGAGATTGGGCGGACCGCGTCATTGGGTTAAGTGGAGTCCGTGCCGATATCGCCATAATGCGGACTCCGGACGGCCATGGCCGGGTTGAATTGTCGAAATTCCACACGCCGCCGCCAATTAAATCAGTTCCAGAAAGTGCCTCGAATACGCTGGGCATCGGTCGCATCATGTTTGCTGTCGAGGATATTGATGAAGTGGTCCAGCGCCTGCAGAAGAAAGGCGCCAAACTCGTCGGCGAAATCGTGCAGTACCAGGACATCTACCGTCTCTGTTATCTGCGTGGCCCCGAGGGCATCATTATTGGACTAGCCGAGCAGCTTGGCAAATAAATCATGAAAATTATTTCTTGGAACGTAAATGGGATCCGGTCGGTGCATAACAAGGGCCTGTTTGTTCCTTTTATTAATAAATATAAGCCGGATGTATTGTGTCTTCAGGAAACGAAGGCCTTTCAGCATCAGCACGCCGTGGATTTACCCGACTACGAAGAATATTGGAATTCGGCGACTAAGCCAGGTTATAGCGGAACGGCGATTTTTGCTAAAGAAAAACCCCTAACAGTAATTAATGGCTTGCCGGAAAAGTTGGCGAAAAAATATGGATTGGCTGATGACGGCTATGGCGACCCGAACGCTGAAGGCCGGGTGATTGCCGCCGAGTTTAAAAAGTGCTGGGTGGTGAGCGTGTATACTCCAAACTCTAAAGATGATTTATCCCGCATTCCGTTGCGGCACAAGCAATGGGATCCGGCGTTTCTGGAATACATGTGTGCGCTGGAAAAAACCAAACCGGTCATCTTCGGCGGGGATTTAAATGTTGCCCATACGCCCGACGATTTGGCCAATCCCAAGCCGAATATCGGTAAAAAAGGTTTTACCACGGAAGAATGCGAGGGGATTGATAGCATCATTAAAGCCGGATTTATTGATACCTTTCGGATATTTACTCAAGGAAATGGCCATTATTCATGGTGGAGCCACTTTGCCAACGCACGCGCCCGGAACGTCGGCTGGCGCATTGATTATATTTTTGCCAGTAAATCGTTGAAATCCAAAATCAAAAAGGCGGTGATCCTGCCGGAAGTGATGGGCTCCGACCACTGTCCGGTTGGGGTGGAAATTAACATATAATTGGTTTAGAATGATTTATAGAAATCGATGCCGCATATCCACGAAAAGATAGATTATGTTGTTGTCGCCTACATTATGAACAAGGGGCGGGTTTTGATGATCAACCACAAAAAATTAAAGATGTGGCTTCCGATTGGCGGGCATATTGAGCTAGATGAAGACCCTGACCAGGCATTACTTCGTGAAATTAAAGAGGAATGCGGCCTTGAAGTGAAAATACTTAATCCGAAGCCTTCCATATATTCAGAAGGTACTAAATTTCTACACACCCCTTCATTTATGGATATTCACAGTATTTCTGATCCTAAATTTTCGAACACTCACAAACACGTGGTAATGGTATATTTTGCAACATCAGAGTCGGATCAATTTTTCCATAATCAAGAAGAACACAACGATATCCGGTGGTTTACCAAAGAAGACTTAGATAATCCGGAATTTAAATGGAATGAATCAGTGAGGTACTACGCCAAGGAGGCATTAAAAAATAATATACAAAAACCTATGGAATTAAATTCTTTAAATGTGGTTGATGATAAAAAAAGTTTACGGCCGAAGGTGGGATTGGGAATCTTGATTTTTAAAGATGGGAAAGTACTTCTGGGTAAACGGATCCATAGCAATGGTTTGGGTAATGGCGAATACGCGGGAACCGGTGGACATTTGGAATATATGGAATCAATTGAAGCTTGTGCTAAGCGTGAAACACTGGAAGAGGCGGGGGTTGAAATAGAAAATGTACGGTTTTTGTGCGTGGTGAATGTGAAAGAATACGCTCCAAAGCACTATCTTGATATCGGGTTGGTCGCGGATTGGGTTTCGGGCGAACCAAAAACTATGGAACCCGATAAATTAGAAGGATGGAATTGGTATGATCTTCATAATTTGCCTTCGCCGTTGTTTGGTATGGTGCCGAAATATTTTGAATCATATAAAACTGGGATTAAATATTGGGACAACTGACGCTTTTTAGCGTCATCCCAGACTTGATCTGGGATCCAGAGCACTCTAGATTCCCGCTTTCGCGGGAATGACAAATATGAAAAAGTATTGGTGGAAAGATATTATTATTTACGAAGTATACGTCGATAAATTCGCCGGGACGTTTTCGGGCATGGTAGAAAAAATCGAATATTTAAAATCCCTGGGGGTGGGGTGCGTGCATTTGCTGCCCCATTATCCTTCACCGATGATTGATGACGGCTATGATATCAGTGATTACGTGGGCGTTCGTGAAGATTTAGGGACGCTGGAAGATTTTCAAGGCTTTATCGACAAGTCCCATGCGGCAGGAATGAAAGTGATTATCGATTTTGTTTTAAACCCGTGGTTTATTGAAGCGCGAAGTTCAGCCGAGAATAGTAAGCGGGATTTTTATCTTTGGAGCAAAACCGGCGAAGAATACGCGCTGGCCCCGAACCTATTCCCGGATTTGAAAGATAAAAACTGGATTTACAATGAACAAACGAATGATTACTATTTTTCCACCTTTCACCCTGAGCAGGCCGATGTGAACTGGCAAAACCCGGAAGTATTTGAAAAAATGTGCGAAGTGATGGATTTTTGGGTAGATAAAGGCGTTGACGGGTTCCGTTTAGACGCCGCCAGTCATTTGGTAAAAAAAGAAGGGACGATTTCCGATGGATTACCGGAAACTCATGAGATCATTAAAGAAATCCGCGGGTATTTAGACCAGAAATACGGGAATGTCATTTTACTGGCGGAAGTCTGCGACTCGCTGGAAAATACAAAAGTGTATTTTGGCAATGGAGATGAATGTCATTTGGTATATAACTTCCCATTGCATGGACAGTTGCTCTTGGCATTGAAAGATAATTTGAAAGAACTGCCTAAAGAATTTATTGAAAAGATGGGCGGGATTCCGGAAAATTGCGACTGGGTGAATTTCCTGGGCCACCACGATGAAAAAAACCTGGCCATCGTTTCAAAACAAGAACAGGAAGAACTATTCGCGTTTTTTGATCCGGAGAAAAAATACCGCTTTGCCCAAGGCCTTTCGTTGAGGCTGGCGGACATGTTGCGCCACGACGTCCAGAAAACGCTAGAATCGTTTGCGCTATTATTCAGCGCGCCCGGATCGTCTATTATTTATTACGGAGACGAAATCGGGATGCAAAATGAAGTGTTGCCGGTGGAACAAAAAGACAGCCGAAAGAGCCTGCGGGGAAGATTTAATTGGGATGCGTCAGCTTGGCAGAAAATAGATGTAGCCTCATTATTGAAAAACCAAACAAAAACATGAAACATACTTTTTTAAACGTTGCTCTTCTCATCTTCGGCGCGATTTTAGTTTTTTTATTCCTTAAGTTTTTGCTGTCGCTGGTATTGATATTATTTATTTTCGCGCTTTTCTGGACCTGGCGGATGCAAAAAGACGCGCGCAATAGGTTATTTGTGAACGGCACCGTGCCTTCGCCGGCGCCGGATGGCTTGCACCAAGGAATTTTTTTAGGCCACCACACTTCATGGCGCGGAAAGAAATTCAATGCCCAGGATTCAACCGGTATTAATTTATTTGAGGAAAAGACCGGCGGGCAAGTTTCCCCCTCCGCGCAAGGCTCCGGCGGGACAAAGGAAAAATATCCATTTAAAACGTATATTGCCAAAGGATTGCAAGAAAAGAACCTGGACGTGATGAAAATTGATTATGATGTGCCAGCCAATCCGTTCTGGCTGAGTTTTATCATGGACGAAATCGTCCAAATCGCCCCGGGCTCATACCTGGGTAAAATGCATATCAAGCTAATTCCCGGCTTGCCCTTCACGGTTTTGTATTTTGAACTGAAGAAATAACTGTGGATAAAGATAATTTTTTTATAAAATCTCAAATAAAATCGAATATAGATCAGTTGGAGAGATTATTGGATACAGGTGTATTTGGCGCACCCGCTCTCAGGGAATTTTGGGAGCCGGTTTTTATATCTATAATCTTAAAATTGAATGATTCGCTTCAAAAATTCAAAATACTTGATAAGCGGATAAGCTTTAATGATGATATTCCATCTGGAGATATTACAGATTTGATAAACAAAGTTAGAAATGCAATTTGCCATCTTGATTCTCGGGAAAATATGTTAGATCAAGAATCTCAAATTAAATTCGTTTTTAATATAATTGTTGGCAAAGGAATAATGATGAGGATTGGTGAAAGGGAAATCGGTTCAAGTTATGAGGATGATATTGCCTTTTTCTTTGGGGAATACTGCATCTATTTCAAGCGTCATATTCTTAGACTTTTAAAAGAATCTAAGTCTAAATATAAAGAAATTTATCCTACTGGCTAGCTATTTATGGCTATTATTTTAACTAAAACCGACTATATTATCTGGCGGGAGTGCCGGAAGAATACCTGGCTAAAAATCCACAAGCCTGAGATTTACGCTGAGGCTGAATTGTCTGAATTTGAAAAGCAAATTATCGAAACGGGAAATGAAGTTGAAACATTGGCCCGGGAATTATTCCCAGGTGGAGTATTGTTATCAGGCCGGGGGCCGAAAGAACAGGAGAAAACCCGGGACTTGATCGAGAAAAAGACAAAAGTGATTTTCCAGCCGGTATTTGAAAAAGACGGCTTTTTAGCTGCCGTGGATATTTTGGAGTTGCAAGGCGACGGGTTGTACTCCATTTATGAAGTAAAATCTACTACGGACGTTGATAAGAAAACCCATTACCACGATTTGGCGTTCCAGGTTAACTTGCTGCAAAAATTCGGATTGAATATTAGTAAGGCGTTCGTGATCCATTTAAATTCCGAATACGTGCGCCAGGGAGAAATTGAGGTCAATAAAATTTTTACTAGGGCCGATGTGACCGAAGAAGTATTTGGGCGCAAAGAAGAAGTGGCGGATGAAATGCAAAAAGCCCTGCAGTATGTTTCGCAAGAGGATGAACCGGCAGGATACTGCGATTGCATTTATAAAGGAAGGTCAAACCATTGTTCGACATTCAAGTATTCAAACCCTAACGTCCCGGCGTATGGCGTGCATGACATTTCGCGCATCGGATCGAGTAAGAAGAAATTACAGGAATTGATTGATGTAGGAATTCTTGAATTAAAAGACGTTCCTGAATCAATGGAACTATCGGTAACCCAGAAAAACCAAATCAAAGCCCATGTGCAAAGCGCTATTTTTAAAGACGCGCCATTAATTAAAAAAGAACTGGATGAATTGGATTTCCCGTTATACTTCCTGGATTATGAGACCTTCCCCTGTGCGATTCCACGGTTTAATGGTTTCTCGCCTTACCAGCAGATTCCATTCCAGTATTCATTATATGTGTTGGATTCGCCGGAGGCCGAGCCCCGGCACTT
>JAIFWS010000026.1 GCA_019658985.1 Candidatus Parcubacteria bacterium | reverse complement strand
GGAGAGGAGTATTTAAATTGGCATTAGAAAGGGAACACGAATTATCGCAGCGGGTGATCAGATCATTCTGGTAAATATTCACGCCGGTTTGATCAGAGCCAGTGGCCTTGGTAACCGTGACCCCGTCTTCAGTTTCGTCATCAATATATAAGGTAAGGACGTCGTTAGCAGAGATAGTAAGACCGGTGATTGAATACACTCCGCTGGCATCGGTGTCGTCGGTCGCGGCTGCGGCCGCGCCGTTAATAGAGATTGCCACGGTTTTATTGGCTCCGATATTCGTGGAGCCTTCGTCAGTGTAAACGGTACCGCCGATGGAAGATCCGGCCGCTGTATAGGTTATCGTTATGCGTACGCTATCAACGTTGACAGGACCGCCGGAATCAAAGTCTGCCGAAAGAGCAGCTCCGAAGGTAGAGGAATTAATATCCGCGGCAGTCCAGGTCTCGCCCCATAGGTCGGATGATGAACCATAAGAAAAGAACTCATCCATAACTGCCCAACGGGTTACTGAAGACTTATCCGTAGAACCAATTGTTCCCCCTTTCACAATCCTCACGGCATGGTCGGTGATAATGCTAATCATATTAGAAGCATTATGCTCCCATTCTACTTTAATCCCATTAATCGTTGACCCGTCCGGAATTGAAAAACCAAAGTTTGTGGCTTTAAGATAGTGGGTTGTACCAGATCCGAAGGTAGAAGCAGTAGCATAAGAATCATCACTGGCGGTAACATTACCTGGGTTTGTCCAGGCAATGGTGCCGATACCAGAATCATCAGCACCAGTACCGGCGTTATTGGGACCAGAAGAAGGGTCGACGATGAAATCAACATTAATGGCGTTGCTATTTATTCTTAGATCAAAAACATCGGTTGGTGTTGCCAAATTAGAAAGCAGAATACGGTACTTGCCGTAGTCGGCGATATGATCAAACATGGGACTCTCGCCATCGGAAACCGGCACGAGCATCGGGCCTTCGGTTAAGTTTCCGCTCCCGTCATCATAGACCGGGTAGACATCTACCGACGCGTCGGTCATTGATTTTGCATACAGAGTAATATCATTCCTATTATCGAGGATTTTTTCAAACGTCACCCGGATATATTGGTTAGCGGGAACGGAAGCGTACTCAATATCCTGCCTCCATACCTGGTCATAGATGTCAGCATATATTTCTTTGTTTTCGTCCAGCTGGAATGCTTTGGAGATAAAGATAATATTGAAGGTCTGTTCGGACAAATGGCGAACATTCCATTGAAGCAGATCGATCTTGCCATTTCCGTTCGTGTCGAATGCATCAAAAGGAACTGCTTCGCCTGCCTCGTTTTGCCAAGTGATCTTGATCCTTGATTTTTGTCCTACCTTATAAATTTCCGGGATGGGTGTAAAAGCCAAAACATCGGTGACCGGCTGGCCGCTATCATCCGCAACGGAAACCGTAACTCGTTTCCCTTCATCAGTTGCCACGTCAGTCATCTGTACAGCCGGTGTTACGAAAGTAACCACAACAGAATCTTCATCTGCCGGCGCTGGGGTTTCTTCGATTGGAGCAGGAGCCGGAGTTTCATCAGAAACGGAAGGTGCCAGGCTTTCGGCCGGCGGAGTTGAAACGTCACTGGAAGGTTCTGATGGCGCCGGCGTTTCCGGAGCCGGAGCTTCATCGGCCGCAGCCGGCGGCGGGGTTTCTTCGATTGGCGCTGGCGGCGCATCAGGAGTTATCACATCAGGCGCAGGAGTTTCTTCTTCTGCCGCGGCCTGTTTTGATAAATCAATGAATCGGTTTTGCGATGATGAGACAACCTCCTCATCAGTGGAGGCGGGAACTTCTCCGGCGGGTTCCGCGACAATATCAAACAGATTGGTTTGCGAATCGCCCTTGGCTAATATTTTTTTATTTTGAAACGCCAGGCGGTACAGCGGACTCTGGGCTTTCATATCTGCCATTGCCAGAATACGATTTACCCCAGCCTGGCCCGCTTTTTTTACCGTGATATTTTTTGCGTTCTTGGGAAGTTTAAGGAAACGCTGCTTGCCCTGGATGTCGCTGCGTTTTACAATAACGCTCCAATGCACCACGTCACCCGCCACTGTCGGCATTTGGACATAGACCGCGTCTTTGATAACCAGCCGGGAATTAATTCCGGGATTGATACTGAAAATAGTTCCTATTGAAACACAGAGGATTAAAAAAACGGAGAGCAGGGCAAGCCCCTGGAACATAAGCCAGGGTTGAAAGGAAAAGCGGCGCTTACCCAAGTTAAAAATAATATCGCTTCGCATTGAGGAAAAAATACTCACAAATTTTTTATTAACGGAGAAGTACGCTAAAAAACGGACGAATAAATATATTTCCTTATTGTACTATTAAAAGAGGCGATATACTTGTGGATAAGTCCTTGTTCTGCTCTCCTACTTGCGCATGTTGATGCTCTGGAGTATTCCTAAACCAATGAACGTGCCGATCAATCCCGATCCCCCATAGCTTACCAGCGGCAGATAAATTCCCACCACCGGAAGCAGCGAGAGATTCATCCCGATATTGATGGCAAACTGCGCGATCAGCATCACCGCAAACCCGACTGCGAACAGCCGCGGGAAATTTTTCTGCGATTGGACTGCGATGCGTAGCACCCTCCAGACTAAAAATCCATATGAAATAAATAGCACTCCAATACCCAGTAGCCCCCACTCTTCCGCGATGACGGAAAAAATAAAATCTGTATGGGGCTCGGGCAAAAATCCATACTGCACCTGCGAATCATTACCGATGCCTTTTCCGAAAAGCTGTCCGGATCCAACCGATATGCGCGTCTGTTGCTGGGACCATGAACCGCCCAACACATCATACGGAAAAATAAATGCGATCACCCTTCCTTTCTGGTAATCTTTCAAAACGAATTGCCATGACAATCCCGCAACCAATACAAAGCATATCAGCAGAATCAAAAAATGTTTCATCTTGATTCCCGACACCGCCAGAATTCCGAGCCAGATTAAAAGCACTACCATTGTGCCGCCCAAATCCGGCTTGATAAAAATGAAGAAAGCGGGAATGACGACGTAGATTGCGGAAATAATAATGTGGCGGAATTTATACAATTCCACATGACGCATGGAAAAATACTTGGCCAGCAAAACCATTAGAATCAACTTAGTCGGTTCGATTGGGTCCAGTGTCAAAAATCCAATTTTATACCAGCCCCGCGTACCGCGGATCATCGGCGCGAAAAAATGGAGGCCGGCCAGCGCCCCGACACATATAAAATACAATATCAAAATCAGATACGAATTATTACGCAGCACCCGGTAATCAAAAAAACTCATCATGGCCATCACCAGAAAACCGACGGCAAAAAACACCAGCTGCTTATGGAAATTGGAGAAATCCGATTTGGCCAAGCCCGTGCTGTACAAAGCCCCGAGCCCCAAGGCCCCGATGATAATTACCGGAATAATAATCCCCCAATCAAATTTTTTGAAGTAACCGGCCCAGGCTGGCATATGCTTTGTATTATGCTATTAATTGCAAAAATTCTTTTTCGTTGATTATTTTCAGTCCTAATTTCTGGGCTTTATCCAGCTTCGATCCTGCTTCATGTCCCGCCACCACAATATCAACATGAGCCGAGACCGATTCAGTCGTTTTTCCTCCCAGGTCGCGGACTTTTTCTTTTGCCAGATTCCTGTCTATCGAATCTAACGACCCGGTAAAGATAAACGTTTTTCCAGACAACTTCCCTAAAGCCTGTTTCTTGGGATTTTTTATTTTTAGCCCTACTTTCAGGAATTTATCCAGCAGTTTTGCATGATCCTTGGCCGAGAACCACTCATACACCGACTCGGCGACTATGGGCCCAATATTGGCCATAGCGTCAAAATCTTCTAATTTCGCATCGCGCAATTTTTCCAAAGATCCGAAGTTATGCGCTAAGTCCAGCGCGGTTTCCTCACCAATGTTGCGAATGCCGAGGGCATAGATGAATTTTGCCAGCGGGATTTCTCTTTTTTCTTTGATTGAGCTGATAAGATTTTCCGCGGATTTTTCAGCGAACCTTTCAATCCCGACCAGATCCCCTTCTTTTAATTCGAATAAATCCGCCGGGTCGGAGATCAAACCCTCATCCAGCAAGCGGTCAATGATTTTCGGCCCCAAGCCGTCGATATCAAAAGCGCTTTTGGAAACAAAATGGTAAAACGACCGGCGCTGGCGGGCAAAGCAGTTGGGGTTCGGGCAGCGCCAGACAATATCACCATCCGTTTTTTCCAATTTAGTCCCGCAGCTCGGGCAGGCTTTGGGCATCACGAACTCTTTTTCTTTTCCCGTCCGCAATTCCGGCAACACTTTAATGACATTGGGAATAACGTCTCCCGCGCGGCCGACAATCACGGTGTCCCCGATCTTCAAACCCAGCCGCCGGATTTCGTCTTCGTTATGGAGCGTGGCGCGGGAAATAGTAATCCCCGAAACTTGCACCGGTTCCAAAACCGCCACCGGAGTCATCGCTCCCGTCCGGCCAACCTGGATTTTCACGTCCAATACTTTTGTCGTTGCCTGTGATTGGGCGAATTTAAATGCAACGGCTCCGCGCGGGGCTTTGCCTACTGTCCCTAATTTTTCAAACAGGGCGTTGTCGTTTACCATCACCACCGTGCCGTCGATTTCGTAATCCAATTTTTCGCGCAGCTTGCCGACTTTCTGGTAAAAATAAAAAACATCCTCTAAAGATTTGCAATATTGGTTATGCGGATTGGTTTTAAACCCTAATTCTTTTAATAAGTCATGTTTTTGCTCGTGGGTTTTAATGCCCGGCAGCAAAACATCGTAGGCGAACGAATCCAATTTGCGCGCGGCGGTAATTTTAGGATCCAATTGCCTTACGGATCCGGCGGCAATATTGCGCGGATTGGCGTAGAGCGGCAATCCCTTTTTTTCCTGGGCTTTATTGATCTGCTCAAATTCCTTTTTGGAAATAAATACTTCGCCCCTGACAACCAGTTCTTTCTCGTTAGTTTTAATCTGTAACGGGATTGATTGGACTGTTTTTAAATTCTGGGTGATGTCTTCGCCGATAAAACCGTCCCCTCGGGTGGAACCGGTTTCCAAAATGCCATCTTTGTAAATCAACTCAATGGCTAGCCCGTCGATTTTCAACTCACCATAAAAATCGACAGCATTTTTTTCTTCTTCCGTTAACAGCCGGGAAATCCTTTTTAACCATTCTTCCATATCTTCTTTTGAAAACGCGTCGTTTAGAGAAAACATCCTCTGCTTATGGGGCACTTTTTTGAATTCTTTTAATGGCGCGCCTCCTACCCGCTGGGTCGGCGAATCCGAGGTGATAAATTCCGGATGCTCTTGCTCCAAATCAAAAAGCTCTTTTTTTAAAGAGTCTAGCGCCGCGTCGGAAATTTCCTGCTGGTCTTTTACATGGTAAAGATAGCGGTGATGGTTGATCAGCTCTTTTAACTTCTCTATCCTGTTTTTAACTTCTTTTTTATCTGCCATGGATTTATCTTATTTGCAGGTTGCGGGTTACGTTTTTATAAAATCCTTTTATGTCCATATTAAAGTCAGGATCAGTGCTGGGCGTCCTTGCCGTTATCTGGTAATTATCATCCGCAAACGGGGAATCATATTTCACCTGGCAGTTCCCGCATGACGCGTCGCAGCCGCCGGGGGCAAGTTCAGTGAGCGTGCAATTATTGCAGTAGTGCTCGGGATCTACGGAAGGGTCGTTGCAGCTGTCGCAGATATTGCACAGCCCGCGGGTTGAATCCTGGCCAAACGCCCTCCGGTCAAAGTATAACGTTTTTTCTATTCCGGTATCAACTGCGTAAAATGAAAAAACGGAATTACCGATGCCGCTGACAATTTTAACTTCATCAAACAGAACCGTACTAATGGAAAGCACCACGGCAATAATGATGGTCATGATCAAGAATACGATGATCAGGGACACCCCTTTTTGCGAATCTTTTTTTTGCATAATATTTAACAACATGGATATTAAGGTATGTTTAAATTCCGAATAGAGACGGTAGTTTGGATAATTTTTTCCTGGGGATCGTTTATATCTTTAGTTTTCAGATCGAGCAGCACCGTCACCCTCGGCTGGGAAGCGTCTTGTCCGCCGATTTCATGGAGAGTTTGGTCGCCATTGATAATGAATTTAGCGTGCTTTATTTCAAAGGCATCTGATAGCAGGTGCTGGGCGCTGGAAGCATTTTTTATTTCCGACAGCGCGGGGTTTGCCGGATCGGTAGTATCATCCAAGAAAAATTCCTGGCAGGCGTTGCCGTCAGACTGGTTGATGAATTTTATTCCCTGGCAGGCGTCAAGGGTGCCGTTTAAGCAATGGGTGAGCAGATAAATTTTTCCCGATCCGCCAAGACAGCTTCCATCGTTATCTTTTACCGCCATCCTCAAGGCTTTGGACATGTACTCAAACGCGTAGCTTCCCTGGTTTAATAACTCCTGCTCTACCAAAATCCTTTTTTGGTGGCGCACGATGGAAAGGAAAATACTAATGGTAACCCCGATGATAATCAAAAACAACGCCAGTACGAATACTACTTCTATTAACGTAAACCCTTTTTGTTTAATGGTATTAGTACCAGTTATAGAGATTTTCATTGGCTTGGAATGAATATGATTTTCCGTTGTAATCCCAGTACACCGTAACCGAAACGTTCATCGCCTCCGTTTCCAGTCCCGCAACCGGAGTAATGACGATTTTCCGCTTAAATATCGTGGATCCTGCCTCCTGCCCATAGCTATAAAAACCCTGGTCATCAATCCCTAAATGAGATTCATCCCACGGAAGGAGGCCTGTCGAGTCGCGCGTAGTGTAATCAACCATGCATCCGGCATCGCATGGGCTGCCTGAAAGGCCTTCTCTCCACGAAGTCCCGTCGCCGACGCTACCACTTTTAAAATCAGCGACATATACCCGGCCCGTGGAACTGGCGGCTATTAATCTTGATCCATTAGAGCTGATGGTTACCAGGGCCCAATTTCCGTTAGCATCGCCTGCTGGCCGGGTTTCCTGCCATGACTGTCCATAATTAGATGAAATATATAAGCGGCCGGCGCTCGCGCCAACAATTAACCGCGAACCGCTGGAATTAGAAGATGCATTAAACCAATTTCTGTCGACATCTCCCGCTGGCCGGGTTTCCTGCCATGATTGCCCGTAGTCGGAAGAAACATACAAACGGCCTCCGCCAACTCCCGCAACCAGATGGGAACCGTCAGAACTGGAGGCTGTCGAGTACCAATCTCTGTTAACATTCCCCGCCGGCTGGGCCTCCTGCCATGATTGCCCGTAGTTAGAAGAAATATACAATCGGCCGGAGTTACCAGTGCCGGCAATTAAATGGGAGCCATCGGAACTGGAAGATACGCTCACCCACCACTCGTCAGTGTTTCCTGCCGGCCGGGTTTCCTGCCATGTTTCTCCATAATCGGAAGAAACATACAAGCGTCCCCCAATAACTCCCGCAACCAGATGGGAACCGTCAGAGCTGGAAGCTGCCGTCCTCCAACTTTTGCCAATATCACCCGCCGGCCGGGTTTCCTGCCATGACTGTCCGGAGTCAGAAGAAACATATAAGCGGCTGCCATAGTTTCCTACTATCAAGTGGGAGCCATCTGAGTTTGATGCCGCCGCATACCAACTACCACCAATATCGCCTGCTGGCTGGGTTTCTTGCCACGACTGGCTGGAGTCGGAAGAAATATATAAACGGTCGCCGCTTCCTCCCCCGATCATTAAATAAGCTCCGTTAGAACTAGAGGTTACTGCCACCCATCCAAGGTCCACGTCTCCAGCCGGCTGGGTCTCTGTCCAAGAAGGACCTGAACCGCCGGCCGAAGAACCCCCTTCGATAAAATTATTATCGCGCAAATTCCGCATGATCTCGAGCCCCTCCTGGGCAAGGTAGGCGGCGGTAAAACGCGAGTGGATATTATCGGTAACCACGACGATATTGGTGAAGGCGCCGTACACCAGCACAATCCCGAATGACAAAATAGAAAGGGCAATAACGATTTCCGCTATCGTAAATCCTTCCTGCCCTGTGCGCTTTTTTATATCCATGTCACTTGATTTCTATTAATCCCGCGCCATTCACAAAGACTGTTTTGGTTTTTGAATCATCATTTTCCAGGGAAAACACAATATCAACATTACTTAATTGCTGGCCGGAAATATTACTGATCGTAGTAATGGGGTTTGGCGGAGTAAAATTAATACTTACGTCAACACCATCAATGGTGCGGATCTCTTTAATGATCACCCCGGGTTCTATAATAGACAGATCAATGGTATTTACTATGTAATCTTCATTATCATAGAGATGATTACCCGGCGGCGCGTCCGCATATATAATATATTTTTTATTATCCAGCGTATCCACGTGTACGCCATAGCCCGCCACCTCCTGCAGATTGCCTCCGGGATCCGTGTACTTTGCGGATGCAAAAGAATAGCCCTGGGCTTTGCGCAAGTCCTGCTCGAACTTATGGGCCGCGCGCGACAGAGAAAATTGCAACCGGGCTTTCGGGAAATTAGAAATTAAAATGGTGGAAAAAACAACAATAATCCCTGCTACTACCAGTACTTCGATAATCGTAAACCCAGCACCACTTTCCCCATGCATGCGGAAATTACTTTTCAGATTGTTAATATATTTAAAAAACATAGCTGCGATCAACGATTAATACAAAAAAGTGGTGCTAGGTAAACCCCCTGCTTTTTTCCATGAATTTAAAATACCAAAAAATGCAAATACCAGTTAATAATTATTTCTCCGAAAAAAAGCGTAACGGAGGCACCGGCGATTAAAAATGGCGCAAACGGAACCTCGCTCTTCAGCCCTTTTTTATTGGAAATTATCAATACGGTTCCTATTATAGCACCAAACAAGAATGACAAAAATAAGCAGAGCAGAATGGCTGGAAAACCCAAGAGCAATCCTAAAAGCACCGCCAACTTAACATCTCCAAACCCCATCCACCTGCCTTTCGATGCCAAAAAGATGGCTAGGAAAAATCCGGCCGCGACCAAAGCTGCCAATACATACGTAAAAATAGAGTTAAAATCCAATAGCCGGCAAGCAAACGCCACAGCGATCGCGGGGAACAAGACTTTATCGGGAATTAAGTAGTGCTTCAAGTCATACATAAAAATCACGATCAGCGAGGCGGCGATATATAATAGAAATACCAAGTCAAAAATGGTATTGGCCGGAGAGAAAAAGAATACCAATAAAAAAATGCACCCGGTTGCCAGTTCTAAAAGCGGATACTGGACCGATATTTTTTTGCCGCAATACCGGCATGTGCCTTTTAACATTAAAAAACTGACCACGGGAATCAAATCAAACCACTTCAAAGAATGCTTGCAATGCGGACAATACGACCGGCCGCGGACAAAATCTTCTTCTTTCTGCAGGCGCAAAACCACGACATTTAAGAAACTGCCAATACAAAGACCGGCAATGAAAATTAAAAGATACATTAAAGGGATATCAACCATTCGTTAATTTTATCATCTTTCCATGAATTAAAAAACACCTCTTTTAAAGGAGGTGTTTTTTATTAACTCATGAGCATTATGGACAAACAGTAGCCGCCCATAGCGAAGTACATGTAGTCCGGGTAGCGTTACTTTTCTTAGTACCTGTAGAATCCACGCAGAAATAGGAATCAGTTACTTTCAACTGTCCGCAAGCAGCCCATGCTGCGACAGCTCCGTTACAGTCAGTCACTTCGTTAGCTACGGCATTACCGTCAAATGCCCTATCGGCTGCAGCTAAGGCTGCGGCGACGGAAGCATCAGCGCAAGCCGCAGTATAATTTCCATTAGTATCATAGTATACTGCCATATCCGTTAAGACGCTGGACAAGTTTCCCTGTACTGCGGCGTCTTTCCCTTTATTGATGTAAGAAGTGACGTTAACCAATACGATGCCAGTTAACACGGCAATAATGGCAACAACCACTAACAATTCGATAATCGTAAAACCTTTTTGCTTTTTCATTTTTTGTTTTTTATTTTAAAATAGAATATCGACCTTTTAATAATACTTACTACTCAATTATTATAGTATTTACGAGGGGGATTCACAACAGGATTTCTGTGGATAAATAAATCCTGAATCGAAAATGCTTTCAAGGTATTTTCTTAAAATTTGAGAGCGAGGCTTTGGAAAAATATTGAGGCATAGCCGTAGGCTTCTGGCTCAATATTTTTACAAAGCCGCAGGCCAAATTTTATGAAAAGACCTGAAAATATTTTCGAAGTGCATTTTCGGTTCAGGATTTAAATGTTCCCCAGGGCTCCATATAAAGGAGCGAAGACGGAAATCGCCAGCACTCCCACGACAAGCCCCAAGAAAATGATCAACATCGGCTCCAGCAACGTTAAGAATAAATCAATCGCGGCCTTCACTTCTTTCTGGTAAAAATTGACTACTTCCAATAATGTTTTGTCCAATTTCCCGGTCTCCTCCCCGACCTTGATCATCTGGACCATAAACGCGGGAAAATACTTTGGATATTGCACCAGCGCGGAACTGATTTTCTCTCCTTCGGAAACTCTTTTTTCTATTTCGCCGATCATCGTTCTGTAAACGCTATTGTTTACTGTATCCTGGGTGATCTTCAGCGCCCGGTTAATGGAGATCCCCGCAACGAGGGCCGGTCCTCAAATAAAAAATAACCCCGATGACCAAAGCCATAAAAACCAGCAGGACTACCCACCACCATGTTCCTAAGAAACTATAAAAATCCAGGGTGAAAAGGGTAAAGGCGTCAGGCGCGGTATTGGATTCTCTGATGAGGTCCTGGATCTTAGGCAGCAGGAAAATGATAACTATATTGATAACCACGAATAATACGGAGAGGGTAAATATGGGATAGACCAGCGCCTGGCGGACCTGCGCGATAATGTCGTGCTCCCGCTCCAGATGGTCTGAAATATAATAGAGCGTCTCGGAAATTTTTCCGGAAATTTCCCCGGATTTTACCAGGCTCACATAAAAATTATCAAACACCCTTGAATGGCGGGCGAAGGCTTCCGATAGCGGGATTCCCTCTTCTACCAGGTTTGCCACATCCAGGATTATTTTCCTGAAATTCGGTTTTCTCGTTTGGCTCGAAAGGCTTTCCAAACTTTGGATCACCGGCACCCGCGATTGGAGCATCACCGCCAGCTGGCGCGAAAAAATCGCCAGTTCTTTTTTGGAAAGTCCGGAGTCCCAGTTTAAAATCTGCGATAATGGCGTCGTTTCCACCACCTCCTCCAGCGACGTAACAAACATCTTGTACTTTTGCAGCAAAACAGCGGCCGCATCTTTTGATGAAGCTTCGATAATGCCGGCCTCCAGCTTGCCTTCTTTATTTCGCGCTTTGTAATTGAACTTTGCCATGCAGATAATTATAAAGTTATCCTTCGACTTCGCTCAGGATGATTAAATTCATAAAGAATATGAATTTAATCACATCACCAGATTTTTCAATTCCAGCGGATTTACCGAAAAGTCCATCGCGCTCTTTAAAGAAATTTCTTTCTGGCGCACCAAATCCGACAATGCCCGGTTCATTGAAACCATTCCCTCCTTGGACGATGTTTCGATAACCGATGGTATCTCGTGGTTTTTGTTTTCGCGGATCAAATTCGAAACGGCGTTGTTGCAGATCATCACCTCGCAGACCGGAATGAACCCGCCGCTGATCCTTGGAATCAATCTTTGGGAAATAACCCCCAGCAGAGAACTGGCCAGCTGAAAGCGCACCTGATTTTGCTGCTCGGCAGGGAACACGTCCACCATTCTATGGATCGACTGGGCGGCTGAATTGGTGTGCAATGTGGCAAACACCAAGTGCCCGGTTTCCGCGGCAGTGATAGTTGTTGAAATGGTTTCCAGATCGCGCATTTCTCCCACCATGATCACGTCCGGATTTTGCCGGAAGGTTGATTTAAGCGCTTGGGAAAAGCCGATGGTATCAGTGAGCACTTCGCGCTGGTCGATGATCGCCTTATCGCTCCTATAAATATATTCTATCGGGTCTTCAATAGTGATGATGTGGGCGGCGCGAGTATGGTTGATTTCATCGATCATGGCCGCCAT
>JAIFWS010000025.1 GCA_019658985.1 Candidatus Parcubacteria bacterium | reverse complement strand
GGGGATTAGCACAATTTAAATGTCAGACGTCCAACGTCCGACATGTGTATAAGTTCAGACGTCGGACAGATGGTCTTAGAAAGTATACAAGCTAGCCAGGCAGTAATAGAAGTTCACCAGAAACCAAAAAGCCCCTTACGGGGCTTTTTGGTTTCCCTTAAACTATCTTGCGATAGCTAAGGCCAAGCAATTACACGAGGTCAGCAGTAAGAATTACTGTGTCCTTGAGTAGCTGTTGGTTGGGAAGTTGTAGATGCTTGAACCAGTGAGGTTAGTACCGTCAGTGGTTGTAGCAGTTGAACCGTCAGCATTGAATACTGCTGAAGCGGTGTCATCCCAATTGAATCCTGCGGCTACCAAAGAAGTTGAAATAGATCCAACTCCAGTAGTAGGAGAGGTTGCGCTCACTGTAGCAAACAAGCTGAATGTCTTGCTTGTTCCAGCGGCGATTGTGTAACCATCGTAATCGGTATTGCTTTCAACATCTGAAGTACCAGTTGTGGTAGTAAAGGTGTTTGCAGTAGTACCGAATTCGCAGAAGATTATCTGTGAAGCTGCAGCAGCAACTCCCTGTCCGCAACCTGAACCAGTAATAGTTGTATTACCATCGGCAATACGAGCTAATGTAAAGGTTGGAAGAGTTGCCCAGTTTGTGCTTGCAACAGTAAACTTAAGATCGTTGAGCTTAATGTTTCCTTTTGCATCAGCAGTAACTGTAACTTCTCCGATCTTGTTTTCAGCACCTGCGTTTAATCCTGCAACTGATGTAGGGCTACCTACAGTTACGGTAGGCTTTGAACCAACCAAGGTCATTGAAGGAGCGGCTACACCACCAGTGCTGATGGTTGCATCGCAAGCGCCACCGATTGTAGCGGTACATACAACTGAAGTTCCAACAGTCTTAGTTGATCCTCCGGTTGTGTACTTTGCGTAAGTGAGAGAAGTGATTGAAGTCTTACCAGAAGCGATACCAGTAGTACCGACTGTTGAGTAAGAAACCAATGCTGTGACGGTCAATCCGCTGCCTCCATTTGGAACAGTAAGGTTAAGACCAGTCAAGTATGCATTGTTGCTAACTGGCTGCGCGCAAACCGAGCCAACGCAAACGTTAGTAACGGTTTGTGAGTTTACAGCATCAGATCCAGTAACAGTGAATTTAAGTTCGGTGATAGTTGAAGCACCTGAAGTTGACACGAAGTTAAATACTGCTTGTG
This sequence comes from Candidatus Parcubacteria bacterium, assembly GCA_019658985.1. Lineage (GTDB taxonomy): Bacteria > Patescibacteriota > Minisyncoccia > Minisyncoccales > Staskawiczbacteraceae > VGLO01. The sequence goes on along the minus strand of JAIFWS010000025.1, from coordinate 9,896 downwards.
ATCCGCTAGTAGCTCCTCCTCCAGCTGCAATGAATTGAGCAGGAGTTGTAGAAGCAGTAACGATCGTAGGTGATGCAATAGAACCAGTACCCAAAGTCAAAGTCTGACCAGTTTTTATACCAGAAGTAGTTGAAATATTGTCAATTGCACCGATCGATGAAACGTTCAATGTAGTTGCAATAGTTCCGCTAGTGGCAGATCCAGTGTTAGCAAACACATCAATGGTCATGGAAGCTCCTGGGGCCAAGATGTCGCTTACTGAGAATACATCAGTTGAAGTAGTACCGGAGCTAGTTCCTGAGAATTGTACAGGAGTAGATCCTGAACCGGTCATATCAGATGTCCTCAAAGCTGAGAAGTTGCTTACAGTGGTCGTGGTGATAGTTGTCGCAATGCTCAAAGATGTCAATCTGATTGATTGAGATGTGCTCTGGTTCTGTACAACGTATGAACCGATTTTCACACCAGGCATGTTTGGAGCAATAGCTTGGTTCAAGTAAGCTGTGTTCTTTGAAACAGCAAGACCTGAAGTAGAAATAGTCAAACCGTTAGTAGCAACAGCAGCTGTTGGAACAAGAAGGGTTGAGAAAGAGTTCATGCCTTGTCCGACGCTTGCGGTATCAAGAGGCAAACCTACTTTCACAGTACCTCCAGTGTAGGCAACGCTGTCAACAGTCTGAAGGTCAGCCCTTACTTCCAAGGTGGCGTCCATTCCAGCTGGAATAATCAGCTGGGAACCAAGAGTGAATGTGATTGCAGTACCCAAAGTCACAGTTCCCATAGAAGCTGAAGCGTAGTTGGTCTGAGAACCAACCTGAGATCCGTTAAAGTACAAAGTTACATTGTTCAATCCGCAAGTACCTGTGGCAACTCCCGTTGAAGCGTTAGTTGTACAAGTAGCACCTGTTGTGGTAGCTGACAAGATTGAAGGGATAACCTTAAGTGAATTGACTTTTACGTCTTCACCATAGGCATGTAATCTGAACTTACCGATAACTGTGTTAGCTGCACCTCCAGAAATAGTGGTCTGTGCAGTGAATGTTGGGTCAACAACTACAGTTACTGAACCAGTAAGAATAGTGATGGTACCAGCATTGTTTGCAGAGAATGATCCAGCAGTAGTGCTAGATACAGCAACGTTCACTTTAACCTGAGGGTCATAAACAGTAAGGTCAGAAGCGTTCTGGACTGAAACCTGAACAGTCCTGTTGGTGCCTTTCTGAACATCAGCCCTTAAGTCGATAGTGTGTGAACCGGTCATCAAAGTAATAGGTGCTGCATTTAAATCAAACACCGCATAATTTGAACCGTTAATGGTCATGGTTGTTCCAACCTTGCCAGTGTCAATGCCGTCAATAAACAACTTGAGGTTACCCAAGGCGTCGATTGGAGCAGATCCGATCATTCTGAAGTTTGCCATTTTCAACCATACTGTCCTTGTATTAACTTGCAAAGGAGCTGACCAGAAAGTGTATCCGGTTGTACCAGCGTTTACGTTTGCAGTTGGAACAGAGGAAGAAGCAGCAGTTGTGATAGTAGCTGAAGCTAAGTTACCAACAACTACGTACATCTTATTACCCATAACATTGGTGGTTGATGAAACGCCATTGGCTGTATAGCCAGTGACTGCAACCGCAATGCTAGAAGCAGTGTTTGCAGCAGTTGAAAGGACGTCGGCCCTTACAGAAAGGGTTTTTGATCCAGTTACTGCAACAGAAAGACCGTTAATAACGATCATACCGTTCACATTGAAGGCATAACCATCAGTAATCCTGGTATTTCCATCAAAAAGATATACGTTTGTAAGAGTGTTTTGGTCTGAAACACCAGAGCGTTGCAATGTTAATGAAGTAACAACTCCGGAACCCATGAAGGTTACGTGTGTTAAATCAGCAGTTGCTTGTCCGGCTACGATGTCACCTGAAGCAGGCGTATCGCTTGAGAGCATAGCTGAAACTGGTCCAGTTGGTGTTGGGTTTGGATTATTAGGGTTATTAGGTACTGGAGAACCAGTCAACCATGAATTAAACATTGCTCGTGAAAGAGGGCCAACCTGGTTTGCAGGTGTCCATCCTTGTGCTACCTGCCATGCTCTTACTGAGGCCAAAGTCCTTGGACCAAAGTATGAAGTTTCCATTCCAGGTGATCCTGCTCCTGAAGCAGCGAGCACATAACCGTGAGAGTTCAAAAGAACTTGGAAACATTTTACATCCTGACCAGTAGAACCTACGGTCAAATTCCTGTTAAATGTTACGCCAACGCAAGCTGGAGGAACGCTACCAGATGTTGTAGGTTGCATCATTTGCAACTGAGCCATCAGGGCGTTAATCTGAGCCTGCAATTCGGCTACGGTCATAGCGCCAGCAGTCATAGGAGCAATCATGGCAACCATAGTCAACGCGACAGTGGCTGTTATAATTGTTTTCTTAATATTCATTGTTTTGTATTTTTTTGTCTATCCGCCGGATTATTAAATAATCTTGGCAGATATTAATTATTTGACTTTTATTTCTCGCCGCGTCGACCTTATTGTCTCTCATGGTACCTGCCTTTTTATATCCAAGGGCAAATACCATGAGGGAATTATAACTCGCAGTTTTACGTAATAACAACGAATTTCTGCGACTCGTCTGATTGTAAATTAATAACTTCAAAAAGCGGATTTAACCGCCAATTGAAGTTTAGCTGGACTTGCTTTCTTTGCTGGCCTTTAGGAGTAATATGTCCCTCAGTGTTACCGAATAATCTGCGCCTTTTTTATTGAAACCTTCCTTAATGGTTGCTAACTGATCTTTCTGGCCCGGCGTTAAGGTTTCCCCTTCCAAATCTTTTATCAACTGAGCGGCAAGCGTCTTGTATAATTCATTCTCGCTTGCTTTCAATTCGGCTGTATCTTCATCCTCTCCGGTAACATTCAATAAAGTTTTATTATTATTTACGTCCAATGCCACACTCTTAGCGGCTTCTGGATCTTTCTTAATGGTTTCTTCTAAATTCTTTACCGCGTCTTTGGCCTGCTTTACTGCCAAGGGCCTCGAACTTGAGGGAGACTTATCACCTGCAACCGTGGCCAGATTTTGGGACTTTGTTTTAAAATCACTGAGCGCGGCTTGGGCTGAAAGCACCGCTACTGAATTTCCTGGGACATTGGACTGGGGCAAGCCATACCTTAAGAATCCAACCAATCCCCCGAACACCAATAAAATTGACGCCAGAGCGTAGGCTAATTTCCTCTGCGCCATAACCAGGCTCATCACCGAAGAAAAAGTGCTTTTATATGCTGGTTGCATTACTGGCTTGGCGTTACCCAAAATATTCTGTTTAGACAAAAGAACCCAAGTGTTGCTTGGTTTGATATTCTTCAATTCTTGGAGTTTAGCAATGAGTTCCTTGTCTTCCATACTTATGATGACGCCAGGAGGCGTATTTTGTTACAATTTCATGAAAATCGCCTTTTTACGATTCTTGGACGAGAATGTCCTTGAGCATTTGGAGACCCCGGTGGATCATCACCCGGACCGTTCCGGTAGGCTTGCCTACTAATTGAGCAATCTGATCAGCTGGCATATCTTCTAAATAGTACCAGATCAGCACATCCTGGTAGTCCTCCTTGAGGTCCTGTATGGCTCCTTTTATCTTATCAATATCGGCGTGAAGTACCGCTTTCTGATGGATATCCATGTTCGGGTCGGAAACACTGCCAACCTGCTCTATAGAGATGATTTTTGACCTGCCCTTTTCCCGGTAATGGTCCACGACCATATTCCGGGCAATCTGGTACAAAAATGCTCCCGGGTTCTTGATATCAGCCTTCTTCTGATAGGCTTCCCATCCCTTCAAAAACACCTGGGAGGTCACATCCTCAGCCACTTCCTGGGAACTGACTTTTAGGTACACAAACCGGTATATCTTCTCGATATATTGGTCGTAAATACGACTAAATTGTTCTCTTTCGTTATCTGTCATTAACAAGGGTAAACTCTACCATAAAGATAGGACAAAATCAAGCCTATTTCCCTCACAATAGGACATTCATATTTTTGTCCTATCATTTGGTAAAATGTCCTATCAAAAGGCCGTCTACTTGGTTATTTGGTAAAAAACCTGGTTCCACGCCCCTACTCTCACTACTTTTCCCTTCTTAAGCAAGTCATCCAAGTCCCTCCGAATGGTCCGCTTAGTAATGTCCGGTAATTCTTTAATAAAATCCGAGACCTGGGCTTTTTCCCGTTGCCCAAGCATATTGAGGATCTTATCCTGCCGGGCCATGGCTTTTTGAGAAAGTTGCCCTGGCTCGACCGATGGCACACCAGTATGACGAGCCCTGGCATCAATTTCTTTTGGGACATCAATCACTACAGCCTGTTCCTGCGGCAAGCCATGCAAAATGTCCAACCCTTTCTTCATACTTCCTTTCGGGACGGGAATCCTGCTTTTAATCTGCCGGTACTCTTTTTCAAAAATCAAAAAATTCGTCGCACTGATCCAGCCTTGGTGTTTTCCAATGGCAAGATAATTCAATAAAATTTCGATATTATCCAAAGCTTCGGCCGAAGCTTTTTCTTTTGCCCCGCCGGAGCCTTGCGCGGAGGCGGGCTTTTGATGTCCGGGTACTGACCCTCCTACGCCAAAGGCTTCGGATGGGCGAGGAAAAACCACAGTGGAATTTTCCAGAACCGCCAATGCTTTTTCCTTCGCTTTGTTTTTCAAAGGATCATTTTCCGGCAGGAAATCCAAAACCCGATACACCGCCTTGGTGATTTTTACAACATCTTCTACCATATCAAAATTGAAGCGTTGATAGAAGTTTATCACGTTGCATAGTCGATTTCAACACTCAAATTCCAGACGGTGTGGATTAAAAATGCCGGCCCCGCGAAACGGGGCCGGCATCAAAAACTTGCCTAAGATCTCGGCGTTCCTCCGGGACTTTGACTATTTTTCCATGTCCCATCAGAAGATTTCTCCATCGTTTGCTTTGTTGTGTTGTCGCCCGCCAGCCACCCGGCAGAGCAATCAATTTTGTTTTGTACAATATTGCCGGCATCATACAAGAATAAGTGTTCGCCGGTATTTCCCAGCGCCCCAGTATAGATAAGATCGGCCGTGGCGCCGGGCGCAGAATTATCATCAGTCCTTTCCAGAAGATAGAATCCGCGGGCCGCGATTGAACCTGACAATATTACCACTGGAGACCCATCAGCCGCAACCAAACGCCAACCGGACAAATCAACTGTTTCATCCGCGGGATTAAAAAGTTCTATCCATTCGTGGTTGGCCGAGGCCGCATCCCCCATCCAGGCGATTTCACTGATAATAATCGGCGGTTGAGGGGCGGGCGCAACCGGATCAATTGGCGCGGGCGGATTATCTATAATAATCGAAGCTTGATCAGAAGGAGAAACTGTAGAACCAAGCGAAGCTATGGGTTCAGCTGGAACCACGGGCTGGTTATCAAAAACCGCAGGCGGAGTACCGGGCTGAGCATTTACAGTTGAAACTGGCGGAACATACACAATATTCTGTGTTTTAGGAGTTGGGACATTGATAACAAAATCCAGCACATTGTTACCCGAATCAGCTTCTTGTGTGCCATCGAATGTCCGGCCGATACTCTGGCCAGCCGGCGGATTTTTGGCTGGCACGCCACTAAAATCGGCAGACCGTCCCCACCCCACTTTATCAATTACATCGCCTTCCGGATTTTTTAAAAACAATGCATTATCTTCCGTTAAAGAATTATCAACTTCGATATCTTGCGTTCCCGGAAAATATCCTTTCCGCGCGATGACAAAATATCCATGGGCCGGTATTTCCTTGCCCTCAAAAAGCGAGGCGGTGGCGTAGATAAGAAAACTTTTTCCGCTGGCGGATTTTCTCTGGATATACCAATCGGTCAGATCAACATCGCCGGCATTCGGATTATATAACTCCACGAATTCCTGTTTGGCGTCGCCAGTACCCGCAATTTGCACCTCGGAAATCAACACCTGTAAATACACTGGGATGATCGTCGTTATAGCCGGCGTGGCCGGTAGGAGTTCGAGCGGAGCCTTTGCGGTTTCTACGACATTCTTTTCTTCTTCAGTTTTTGATTTTTCAGCCGCTTCCAGGTCAGCCAACTGCTTTTTTAATTCATCGATTTTTTTGATAACATCATCGATTTCCTGCTGGCTGTACTGCTTTATTTTCGGCTGCAGTGCCGCAACTGTTTCAGGCTGATTATAGGAAACATTTTCTGCCAAAACCGTTTCTTCGGCCGGCAACGGCAGCTCAATACTGCCAGATAACGATGATGTAAACACACTAGGCCTAGCCGCCACGTTCGCGGAGAAATAATAAAAAACTACAAACAATAAAAATACCGGAATTAATAATATAACTAGCAACCACGAACGAGGATATAATTTTTTCATAAATTTTATCCTTATCCTATAATGCCCGGCGCAAAAAAATACCCTCACGGGTTGTTGATAATTGTTTTATAAAAAGATTAGAGCCGCTTCAACGTTGAAGCGGCTCATAAATAAGTGATATTCTGACGGCATTGTCAGAGCTTGTTTCCGACAACACTGTCGGAGCTTGTGTAAACCCCCAGGGAAGCAACGAGCTCCCTGGGGGAGCACGTGACCAACGAGGCCCCGTGCGGCAGCGGGAGGATTGTGACCCCAAGGGAAATAATGAGTCACCTTGGGAGTACTGCCTTCAGCCTACCAGGATGTTTTAATATGTCAAGGGGTGCTCATGATTCCTTCATATTTACCCAGTTTACCTAAAAAGGCCAGACATTAAGTCTGGCCTTTTCTAGAATACCTATCGGATCAAACTTCCGGGCAGCACTTCTTTATCGGGATGCAATAGTACCGGCTTATCATCCATGATCGCCGCCAGCATCATACCATTGCTCATTTGTCCCATCATTTCCCGCGGCTCCAAGTTCACTACCACCGGCACTTGTTTCCCCACCAAATCTTCTGGATTATACGAAGCGGCGATTCCCGATAGAATCTGGACAGGCTCCGGTCCGCCGAAATCAAACATTATTTTTAACAGTTTTTCCGACCCCTCCACTCTCTCAGCGGAAAGAATTTTCCCGATTTTTATCTCTACTTTTTTAAAATCTTCAAAAGATATTGACATTATAATATATTAAGTATATTGTGTAATAAGCATCTATAACCTGTCACTCACCCGGAGGAAACATGGCTAGTTTTTACATCTTCAGACCTAAGACCAGGGAAGGAAGAAAACGACTAAGAAACGTCGTGATAGCGGCTGAAAACCGGAAAGAAGCCTGTCGCATCTTCAGAATGAAATCCTACCCAGATGAAGCGCGCTACTACGAACTCCACAGGGAAACCCGAGTATCGGAGGGAATCCGCAAGCAATACAGTCTTGCGATTTTCTACGAATAATCTCGCGCCAACGCGGCGGACTGCAATCGTGCAGTCCGCCGCTCTTTTTTTTATTTTCGCGAAACCACTTTTTCCGGAGAACCGATTTTCGGCAACAGCTTCGGCATTTCAAATAGGATTTCGCCGCCTTTTTCTTCAATTAATACGCGGCTGCCTTCACTGATTTCACCTGCCACGATTTTAAGCGACAGTGGATCCAAGATCCGCCTCTGGATAATGCGCTTGAGAGGACGGGCCCCAAGGTGGGGATCAAACCCCTCGCGCACCAAGAATTCGCGGGCGCGATCGGAAATTTTAATGCTGATTTCTTTTGCCTTCAGACGCTTTTCCACTTTTGCCAATTCCAAATCAACAATCAATTCGATTTGAGGTTGTTTTAAGTGATTAAACATCACGATTTCATCAATACGGTTCAAAAATTCCGGCCGGAAGTGGTTTTTCAATGAATTCATGATTTTGTCTTTCATCGATTCACGCTCTACGATTTCGTCACTCGAAAAACCGATCGAAGCCATTTCGTGGATCACATCCGACCCGATATTCGAAGTCATAATGATAATCGTGTTTTTAAATGAAACCAGCCTGCCCTTGGAATCGGTCAACCGGCCGTCTTCAAAAATCTGCAACAGGATATTAAACACTTCAGGGTGGGCTTTTTCAATTTCATCCAGCAAGATAACGGCATATGGCCGGCGTCTTACTTTTTCAGTCAATTGTCCGGCTTCTTCGTAACCGACATATCCCGGAGGCGAACCGATAATCTTAGAAACGGTATGGCGCTCCATGTATTCAGACATATCCAGCCGGATCATGGCCTTTTCATCGTCGAACAAAAATTCAGCCAAAGCCCTCACGGTTTCGGTTTTACCGACACCGGTTGGCCCCAAAAAGAGGAAAGAACCCAGCGGCCTGTCTTCTTCGGAAATACCGGCCCTGGCCCGGCGGATAGCCCGGGAAATAGCAGAAATAGCTTCTTCCTGGCCGATCACCCGGCGGTTTAAAATGCCTTCCATCATCTCGAGCTTTTTAGCCTCTTCGGTAATTAAACGGGTTACCGGAATTCCGGTCCAGCGCGAAACCACCCGGGCAACATCTTCTTCAGTCACTTCTTCTTTTAAGAAATGGTGGGTTTTTTGCAACTTGATCAGTTTTTGCTCGATGGCTTTTTGTTCTTTCAATAATGTCGGGATTTTTCCGTATTTGATTTCGGCCACTTTTTCCAGATTGGCTTCCCGCTGGGCGATTTCCGTTTGATAGGAAAGCTCATCAATCTTTTTGCGGATCTCTTTGATTTTATTGATCAATTCTTTTTCGGCGTCCCATTTTGCCCGGATTCCCTTGGTCTTTTCTTTTACATCAGCCAATTCCCGGGCGATGGCCTTCAGACGTTTCTCAGAATCTTTTTCCTTCTTGAGCGCCTGCTTTTCAATTTCCAGTTTGGTGATTTCCTCCTGATGGGTTTCCAGTTCCTGCGGCTCGGATTCGATTTCTAATCTTAAAGCCGAGGCGGCCTCATCCATCAAGTCGACGGCTTTATCAGGCAAAAACCGGTCGGCAATGTAGCGGCTTGATAATTCAACGGCGGCTTTAATGGCCGAATCCTTGATCCGCACGCCATGGTGCACTTCATATTTTTCTTTGATTCCGCGCAAAATAGCGGTGGCATCTTCCATATTGGGTTCGTTCACATGGATCGGCTGGAAGCGGCGTTCCAGGGCCGGATCTTTTTCAATATACTTTTGGTATTCCTTCAAGGTGGTAGCTCCGATGGCTTTCAATTCTCCGCGCGCCAAAGCCGGCTTCAATAAATTTGAAGCATCAATAGCGCCTTCGGCCGCTCCGGCTCCCACGAGGGTATGGAGCTCATCAATGAATAAAACGTATTTTTCGTTAGCCCGGCCGATTTCTTTCAATAAGGCTTTTATCCTCGTTTCAAATTCACCGCGATATTTGGTTCCGGCAATGACCGCTCCCAAATCCAGCGAAATCACTTCTTTATTCTTCAAAAATTCCGGCACGTTTCCGCGGGCGATGCGCTGGGCAAACCCTTCCACGATGGCGGTTTTCCCCACTCCAGCTTCCCCGATCAATACCGGATTATTCTTGGTCCTTCTTGAAATAATCTGCATCAGGCGGCGGATTTCGTTATCGCGTCCGATAATCGGGTCGATTTTTCCGGCCGCGGCCATATCGGTTAAGTTGCGCGTGTATTTTTCAATCACCTGGTATTTTGATTCCGGTTCCGGATCGGTAATACGCTGGCCTCCGCGGATCTGCGATAAAATTTTAAATACCGATTCGTAATCCAGCTTGTTGGACTTTAATTCCGGCCCGTCGCTGCTCTTTCCCAGGAAAGTGATCTTTTCCAGGATATCTTTAGCCATGGATTTTTGGTCCAATAAGGCCAAAAACAAGTGCTCGACGGAAATAAATTCGTCCTGCATCTTAGTGGCTTCAATCCGGGCACGGTCTTCCTCCTCC
>JAIFWS010000024.1 GCA_019658985.1 Candidatus Parcubacteria bacterium | reverse complement strand
GTAGAAACCAAAATATCGATTTCGCCTTTTTTAAAATCAATCATCACCCGCTGCTTCTCTTCTGTCTTCATTTTTCCGTGGAGCATCGTAATCCGTAAATCCGGAAAAATTTCCTGGGATAATTTTTCATATTCCTGTTTTACCGTCCTTATTTCAGGAACACCTAGAAGATCGGGCTGGCTTGCACTGAGCGAAGCCGAAGGGTAGTTTGAAACCGCAAAGCTCCCCGTAACCGGCCCCAAATCATTCTTTCCCTCTTCTTTGCCGATCTTCGGGCAAATCACAAACACGCCTTTGCCTTCCTGGACTTCCTTGCGGATAAATTCATAGGCTCCCTTCCTTTCCAGCGGATCGACAATCACCGTTTTTATTTTCTTGCGATTTTTCGGCATTTCTTTTATCAGCGATAAATCCAAGTCGCCGTACACCGTTAATGCCAGGGTCCGGGGGATCGGCGTGGCCGTCATAGAGAGCAAATGGGGCACCAGTTTTTTATTACGGGTCAATTCCGCGCGCTGAGCGACGCCAAAACGGTGCTGTTCGTCGATTACCACCAGCGCCAACTTAGAAAATTTCACGGTTTTTTGAATTAACGAGTGGGTGCCGATTAAAATATCCAATTGCCCGAATTCCAAATCCAATAATAAATCTTTTCTTTTGATTTCCGCCATTTTTCCGTTTTTATAGACAAAACTTTCCTTACCGGTTAAATATCCGATCTTCACATCAAAGGCTTCCAGCATCTTTGAGAGGCCTTTGAAATGCTGGCTGGCTAAAATCTCCGTTGGAGCCATAAAGGCCGCCTGGAAGCCATTTTTAACGGTGCTAAGCGCGGCCATTGCGGCCACCACGGTTTTACCGGAGCCCACATCGCCTTCTAGCAATCGCGACATCGGAACCGGTTTCTCCAAATCCTTTAAAATCTGAAAAGCGCACTGCTTTTGCGAATCAGTTAACTGGAACGGCAGGGAATCGGTGAATTTTTTCATCAAAGCCGCGTCCATCGGACAGCTGTGGGCGGATTTTTGCATTAGCTTGGCGCGCTCGCGGAGAATTGAAAGCTGGAGCAGGAATAAATGTTCAAACGAAAACCGGGACCGGGCGGCATCGATCGCCTCAAATGATTCCGGAAAATGGATTTGCCAGATCGCCTCCTTTACCGGAATGAATTTATGTTTTTTTACGATCTCCGGAGGCAGGGCATCAGGGATTCTGCCGACAAAATATTCCAGCAGCGGTTTTATGATGTAGCGCAGCCAGCGACTCGTGACTCCTTTGGTTTCTGAATACACGGGAACGATCCGGCCGGTATGGGTCAGGTCATCATTTTCCGAAATTTCGCTGATCTTTTCCGATGCCGGGTTATTGAGGTACAAACCCTGTTTGCTTAGCGTGGCTTTTCCGGCCAAACATACAAAATCATCTTCTTTCAACGATCGCGTCAAGTACGGCTGATTATACCACATGGCTTTTACCAATCCCGTTTCATCTTCAATGTGGGCTTCGGTAATGGTCATGAACTTCTTGTAGGTCTGGATATTCTCAATGGCTACAATCCGGCCTTGAACGCAAACCGTTTCTCCCGGCCGGATATTTTTAATGGGAATGATATTGGAAAAATCTTCATAGCGCGAGGGGAAATAAAAAAGCAGGTCCTGGACGGTTCTAATTCCCAGCTTTTTTAACTTTTTTTGATAAGCCGGCCCGATATTAGGTACGTCTTCAACTGGAGTTAATAATTCAATCATGAGTATATGTTATCTTTGAATTCCAAAATGCACAACAAGTAAATATTATTAAAAAATAAAACTACTATGGATACACAAAAACAAAAAGAACTGATGATTTCCTGGCTCAAAGATGCTTGCGCCATGGAAAAAAAATTAGAAGAAACCCTCGAAACCTATGCCAAGGGGGCTGAAGATTATCCCCAGCTTCAAGAAAAATTAAAAGAACATATCAGCGTAACCAAGAATCAACAAGAAAGACTGGAAGCACGCCTTGAAGCGCTAGGAGAATCGGTTTCGGCCATGAGGATGGAGACTGAAAAGATTATGGGGAAAATGGCGGGTGCAGGTACATCGATAGGATTCGGGGAAGACAGCGTCGTTAAAAATAGTGTTCTGGCGTTTTCTGCTGAATACATGGAAATCGGGAGCTATACAGCCATTGCCACGGTTGCCAAGGCAATCGATGACCAGGAAACGGTAGAATTAGTCAATGAAATCATCACTGAAGAACAAGCCATGGCCGATTGGGCGGAAAGCCACTTAGCCGAACTAGTAAAAGAATTCTTACAAAAAGAAGAATAAAGGGTATTAAACCCTTTGTCGCCTGCGACGCTCGGGAGAAAACACACTGCGGCGCGTTTTCTCCACTCGCTATCCTCGGCAATAAAAAAACCATCATCTTGATGGTCATAAGTTAGGGCAGCCGTCCTTGGCTGTCCGGACGATCACTCTTTTTCTTCCTGGTACTTTGCCTCCTGGTAGTACTTGCGATACTCGCCGTAGGCGAAGACGCTCATGGCGACTATCAAGATAGAGACCGGAAGAATCATCCAGACCGTCAGGAACGTCTGAAGGTACGTGGCCATGGCAACGATGCCACCCAAGCCCAGAACCACCAGCATGCCCGCGATCTTTCCCAAGTTGTCGGTGTCAAACACTTCCCGCTCCCCCGAATACTGGTTCGTCCCTCGCACTGTGCGGAGAACAAGATCGAACTAGGTTAAAAATACCACTTTTAATGAATTTTGTCAACTAAAAGCCGGCCCCGCAGGGCCGGCTTTTCGAGGCTAAAATTTATACATTCTCTTTAGGTTTTGTAGTGTGGCCCGAATCTACTTCGTACTTGGTATTTTGCTGTTCAAAGAAATTTACCAGTTCCAAGACATCGGTGGCGGTGCTCATCCATTTGGCCGGGTTGGTTACGTTATACTGTTTTGGCAATCCCAATTCCGTTAATCTGCGGTCAGCTACGTATTGCACGTATTGGTTTACGTAATCGGCATTCAATCCTAAGATTCCATTCGGGAATAAATCTTTATTATAGGCCGTCTCGATATTTACCCCATCCACAATAATAGACTTGATTTCGTTGGCGAATTCTTCAGTTAACAGTTCCGAATTTTCTTCCAGCGCGGTTTGGATTAACTGGATCCCGAATTTCAAATGCAGCGATTCGTCGCGCAACACCCAATCCACCATCGATCCGAAATTGCGCAATTGATTCCTCTGCCTGAATGACAAAGCCACCATAAATCCTGAATAAAACCAGATTCCTTCCATTACAATGTTGGTTGCTACTAAATTACGAATGAAATCTTTCTTGCCTTCGGGAGTTTCGATATTTAAATGTTCCTCGGTCATCCGCTTTAAATATTTCATCACGAATGCTTCCTTGGCTTGCATGGAAGGCGTTTCCAAATGCACCTGGAAGATTTTCTCGCGGTCAAACGGAAATGTTTCTAAAACGTATTCAAAGGCCACGCAATGATTTGCCTCTTCCCACATCTGTTTTGCCAGGTATAAATGGGCTTCCGGAGATTTTAGGTAAGGATACACTCCCAAAGCAATTGAACGGTTTACAATCAATTCCGCCGGATTAAAAAACGCCATCGTAAACTTTACCGCGTGCCGCTCGTCTTCCGTCATCTTATTCCAGTCTTCCAAATCCTCTTTCAATGCGATTTCGTGGGGAAACCAGGTATTGCGAACCGCTTGGTTATACAAATCATACGCCCACTGGTAGCGCATCGGGTGCAAGTTCATGTCCTCTGGGGAGGCTTTTCCTAAAATCATGGTTTTACGTTAATTACTTTTATTTTTTGTGATTCAATGATATCAGTTTAAAAACCTTTGTCAAAATCATTATCTTAAATGTTTGATCAAACGATAATTGACAAGTATTTATTAAATGCTAGAGTAAGTTCCAGCCCAAAACCCAACAAGGAAACCCGATGGCTATAAAAAAATTGTCCGACGCTATCCGGCGAAAGCTCAAAGAAAAGGGCTTAAACCAAGAGACTCTTGCCACTCGTCTGCGTATTCCTTCACCAACGTTCAGGAGCTGGATGAGGGAGAATAACTTCCCCTCAGATCATCTGTTGAAAATTACCCAAGCGTTGGGGATTGGCGATGATCTCCAGGCGCTAAAGGAATACAGCTTCTCAATCGCCAACCCGCGACGGAAATTGCGCACTTCCACCCTGGAAGTGAAGGACCGGATGCCTGAAGACCTCCTTCCCCTCATCAAGGCGATTGCCGATTCCCGGGCTAAAGGGATAAAGTTCGAGCAATTCCTCCAGCTCATCAAGGTGCAGGCACAACTTCACGGACCCATCACCGCAGCGCTCGTTAACGAGATGCTGCCTCTGCTCTGATCGCCCGCCGCGAATAACCTATCCGCGGCTTTTTTATGTATTTTTAATGGCTTATGTTTTCCCCTTTTTTGAAAATAGGGAAGCTTGACGCGTTTTTATGGTTGTGATAAAACTGTTTCTGTAGGAGATAACCGCGTGGTGTCACCGGGATCTTCTGCAAGTTGCACCTGTTACGGGAGGAACGTATCATGTGGCGCAGCAACGTCCCCTGGGACCTCTTCGAGGCCATCACCCGCCAGTGTCGGCGCGGCGATTTGTCCGAGTTCGGAGAACTGGAGTTCCGCATCAACCGCCCCGAGTGCGGTGGACTGGAAGCCACCCTCCGCCGAGAGCGCTGCCCGTTCACCCACGATGAGTATCTGCGTTGGCAGTGGGCCTACAAGTGGCTCACGACGCAGACGCAGGCCAAAGTCGCCTGATCCTTCCCCGCTCAGACCGCAAGTTGAAACTTGCGGCCTTTTTTATTACCGAGGATAGCGCGCGCATAAACGCGCCGCAATGTGTTTATGCTCAAGCGGCGCAGGTCATTCGGACTCTGATGAGTCCTCAGACTCGATGAGCGACGAAGGGTAATGCCATTTATTCTCTAAATTTTACTGGCAACCGTCGCACATGAACTTTTCTTGCGGATCGGTTGGCATGGCATGGACCCGGTATGTCTTCCCATCAATCACTTTCGTCTGATAATGTTCCCCCTCTTTGTGGGCAGGCTGTAATTGGGTTTGCACCTTAGCAAAAATCGGCTGGGAAACTTGTTTTAATGGCTCAACTTTTATTGGCTCTACCCTAACTGGTTCCACGGGCAAAGTAAATGCTTTCCTGTCTACGATTTGTTCCTGTTCCTTTTCAATCACTTCCTCCCTCACAACTGGGGCGACAGATTCTGTTTTTTGTTCGGGTACGAATACCGGCTGTACGACTTCGACCCTCCCAAATACCGATGCAAATCCCGTCTTTCCTAATTTAGCAGATTTATTTACCGCAACAGTAGACTGCTCGGCGGTATGACGCGGTTTCATGTGCAAATAATAGGTTGATTTCAATCCTTTCTTCCAGGCGGTAAAATAAATATCCATGGTTTTATCAATGTCGCGGTCATCCAAGTACATATTGCGGCTCAATGCCTGGTCAACCCACTTTTGGGCGCGGGCGGCTACTTCCACGAAGGCGTAGGGCGAAACAGAAAACGATGTTTTATAGATATCGCGGATGTGCTGTGGAATTTCGGTAATTGAAGAAATATCTCCCTGCAATTCGATGATTTTTCCTTTCACCATGTTCCACAAATTCATGTTCTTTAATTCAGTCACTAAATTGTGGTTGATATCTAAATACTTTCCAGAAATTTTATTTCTTGAAAAGACCTGGGCAAAGCGGGGATCGATTCCTGGCGTCGTTCCGGCAACCAATCCGATATTGGCGTTCGGTGCGACCGCCATTAAGGTGGCGTTGCGCATTCCATTTTTTACTTTTGCCCTCAATGTATCCCAATCCAGCCAGTTTTGCTTGGACTTTTTATCAATATCTACCGCGACGCCGCGCTGCGCTTCCAAGGTTTCCATCGAGTCGATTGGCACTTTTCCTTTTGACCATTCTGATCCGGCAAAATTGCGATAGCTTCCGCGCTCGGCGGCTAATGTTGCTGATTCGTCGATGGCCATGTGGCTGATGAATTCAAACACCTTATCGGTAAAATCATAAGCGTGAGGCGAATCGTACGGAATTCCTAATTGTTCGATGGCATCAGAGAAACCCATCACTCCCAAACCGATGGCGCGGTTCTCCTGGTCTGATTTTGTGGCCTCCGGCACTGGCAATTTATTGATATCGATCAAATTATCTAATTGGCGGATGGCGAGCCTCGCGGATTCTTCCAATTTCTGCCAATCAATCTGTTTTTTATTCAAATGGGCGGCAATATTGATGGATGCCAAGTTGCAAACGGCGATATTATCCTTGTCCTGCGGCAAACAAATTTCGGTACACAAGTTAGACATGTGAATCGTGCCAGTATTATTATTCAATGCGCGCAAGTTAATCGGATCTTTCCAAGTCAGCCAAGGATGGCTGGTGGTTTGCAAAGCGACGAGCATGGCGCGGTATTGTTCAGTAGCCGGAACTTTTTTCCACATCTTCATCTTCCCCTCTTCGGCCATTTTTACGTATTCATTGTAGCGTTTTGAGAAAGCCTCTCCATATAATTCATTTAAATCCGGTGTTTCTTTAGGGTCAAACATGTACCACTCCTGTTTGGCTTCGACTCTCCGCATGAATTCATCGGAAATATAAGCGGCAGTATCGGCAGTACGCATTCTCAGATAATCATCTCCGGCATTATGCTTCCATTCAATGAAGTCAGGGAAGTCCAAATGCCAATTTTCCATGTAAAAACAAAGAGCGCCCTTTTTCTTGCCGCCCCTTTGGATTGCCCTGATGGCCGTATCGATGATTTTGGCAAACGGAGTCGGCCCGGAAGACGTGGTATTATTTGATGATAATGGCGATCCTGTTGCGCGTAATTTCGTTAAAGACGCACCCAAACCGCCTGAAGCCTTAGACAACATCATTACATCGGAAACGGATTTGGAAATATGGGTCATGTCGTCATGGATTTCCAGCAAAAAACAATTAGAAAGCGAAGGAGTGGCTGTTCCGGAATAAATATTAGTCGAACCGCCGGCAATGTATTCGTGGCGGGACATTTTTTCATAAAACTTGATCGCCCATTCAGTCGGATCCTTTTCATTATAAGAAAGCCCCATCGCAACGCGCATAAAAAAATACTGCGGCGTTTCAAATGGCTGCTGCTGCTTGTCTTTCACCGAATAGCGGTCCAATAAGCTCGATAATCCGGCATAAATAAACAATTCGTCCCGGGTGATGTCCAAAAAGTTGGCCAATCTCTCCAAATCAAACTTCGTACCCATCCGCTCATCTAAAATCTTGCTTTCAATACCTTTTTTAATGTATTCGGCGAATTTTTCTTTGTGGATTTTTTTCAATTGCTCCGGATTTTCCCCGTAACTCCCCAAAACGTTTTTATAAACGGTTTTCAACAATAAGCGGGTGGCAATTTTGTCGTAATCAGGGTCTTCTTTGATATTTTGGACTGCGGCATTGATGGTCGCCTCATCTAATTCTTCGCTGGTAATTCCATTATACAAAGTAACGTGGGTGTCAGTGGCGATCTGTGTCACTTTCGCGATCGGATCAATCATTCCGAAGGCCGCGCGTTCAATCGAACGGTTGATTTTGTCCGCATTAAACAATTCTTTGGTGCCATCGCGCTTTGTAATGGTTAGATCCATGGTTTTTTGTAAAAAAATTTAAAAAAGTTAATAAATGAATTTATGTAACTTACATTTTACAACCAGGCATTACAAAAAGCAAACTGAGCAATAAGCTGTCAATTTCGGATAATCTGTGGATAACTATTTTCTATCGATGTAAATAAAAAAATCCGCCGCGATCGGTGATCACAGCGGATTTACGGAAGCATTTTCGAAAAAATCATCAGGGCGATTGCGGCCCAGATGACCGTTCCGAAGGGGGCGAACCCTTGAAACTTCTTGGCGGCCACGAAACCGTAGCCGGCGGCGGTGATTATTGCTGCCAAGCCAAGAAACGACCAGACTGCTGGAGAATGGTCGCCCGTCAAAAGGCAAACGGCGATAAGCACGAAGCTGGCGATAGCCATACGCGCGGCGAACCTCTTGGCCATTCTATCTCCTCCCAGGATTCGATTCCTACCGAGGGCACCGTTGTTCTGTGCCCTCGGTAGGAATCGAACCTACATTTCCTCCTTAGGACGGAGATGTTCTGTCCATTGAACTACGAGGGCAATTTATCTGAATAATAGTCGAAAAACCGCTTATTTGCAATGAGCCTCTAAACTGATATAATTATCTAATTACATGAAATCCCCCATCATCAATATCGCCAAAAAGGCCTGTCCGGCGGTCATATCCGTCATCGTTTCCAAGGATCTTCCCAAGGTGGAAGATTTTTATAGTTTCCCCTACGGCGGAAAAGAATACATCATGCCGATGATGGAGAAAGGAGGCAAGCCGCAAACCGAAAGCACCGAAATCGGCGGCGGGTCCGGATTTATTATCTCCCCCGATGGCTATGTATTAACTTCAAACCATGTGGTAGCCGACCTCAGCGCTGCCTATACCGTTATCATTAGCCCAGAACAGAAACTCCCGGCTACCGTATTAAGCCGCAACCCGATTCACGACATTGCTATTTTAAAAATTGAAGGGAAGCGCTTTCCATATATTGCTTTGGCTGATTCTGATAGGATCGAAATCGGCCAGGACGTTGTCGCCATCGGAAATCCGCTCGGCGAATTCACCGATACGCTGTCACGCGGCATTGTCTCCGGACTTTCACGCTACATCAGCGCTATGGGAGGCGTCGGAGGACAAATGCAAAATTTACGGGGCTTAATCCAAACCGACGCGGCCATCAATCCGGGGAATTCCGGCGGTCCGTTAATTGACATGCGCGGATACGCCATCGGCATCAACACCGCCATGGTCATGGGAGCGCAAAATATTGGATTCGCTATTCCGATTAATTACGCCAAGAAAGATTTAGCCGAAGTGCGAAAGTATGGAAAAATTGTGGTGCCGTTTTTGGGCGTAAAATACGTGATTATTTCTAAAGACATGGCCAAAGTTAATAAATTGCCGGTTATGGAGGGAGCTTTGGTAGTGCGAGAGGCTTTGGGTGAACCGCCAGTGGTAAAAGGATCGGCGGCCGATAAAGCCGGCATCAAAGAATACGATATTATTCTAGAATGCAATAACGAAAAAATTACCACGCAAAATCCTCTAGCTGACATTCTGGCCAAATGCAAAATCGGACAGGAAACCCATTTTAAAGTCCTGCGCGATGGCCGGGAAGTAATTTTAATGGCCACGCTTTCAGAGAAGGAATAACTCCTAAAAAACAAGAACGGCTCAATTGAGCCGTTCTTTGGTTACATTGACAAATGTTGAAAATATATTAGTATTCTAAACGTCAAACCTGACAACCCGCCACGGGGAATTCGTGGCAGCCGCATCAACGCAGTGGGAGAACGAACGCATGAAACACCGCAACTGGCCCGAGATATGCAAGGTCAAAGACGACCTGCTGAGACTCTTGCTGGCTACGGCAAAGGATCCGATGATCCTGGACGGGCTGGAGAGGGGCTTCCCGCGTCTCCGGCTCTTCTGCGACACGCCCAGCGTCCTGCTCGTCCCGGCCTCCGCCTTGCGCGAAATGGCCGAGTCGTGGGCCAACACCGCCCTGGACGTCGGACCGGATCTGGTGCTCTGGCATCGGCACATGAGCTGGTACCAGATAAGGGAGCAATTCTGCATCCCCCACGCCATGCGATGGATCACCGACCGAATCCCGGCTGAAGTCCTGGGACAGCTCGTCGGTGACGTCATCGGCAGCGGCATGAAACTCAAGTACCGCGGACAAGAGTGCCTCGTCACCGGCCTCAGCGCGGTCGGCGAACTCGGCGAGGTGTTCACCAAGGACATGCACCCCACCTTCCTCGAACTGGTTCCGGCCAAGTTCGTCGCCCTGGACAAGTGAGCTCATAGCCCTGGCGCGCGCAACGAAGCGCGCGCCAGGGCTTCTTTTTTTACAATAAAAAACCGCCACGGGGCGGTTTTTTTATTTTAAATTACAATTGCACTCTTGAGAATTGGTACGTAGCAAACGTGAGAATCACAATTGATGTGCCTACCAGCACCGCAAAGCTGAGCCAAGGCGAAAATACATTGGCGCCTTCCAGAGCGAAGCGCAAACCGTCAACGCCATACGAAAACGGATTGAGCCTGGTCACAATATCCAATGCCGGCGGCAAATTTTTTATCGGGAAAATCGCGCCAGATAGAAAGAAGAGCGGTTGGATTAAAAAATTAAAAATCAACGGAAAGCTTTGCATATCTTCCAATCGGGCGGCAATGGCCGCTCCCAAAGCTGAAGCAAGAATGGCGATCAGGAATAAGAAGACAAATCCCAGTGGCAGACTGGTCCAATGTGGGCGAAAACCGGCGATCAAGGTGATCAAGAATACCAAAATTCCCTGGATAATCGCGACGGTCGCCCCTCCCAGGACTTTTCCCACGAGGATTTCATAACGATGGATCGGCGCCACGAATGTTTCCTTTAAAAATCCGAATTGCTTATCCCAAATAATTTCCAAACCGGTAAAAATTGAGGTGAAGAGCACCGTCATCATGATAATCCCCGGAGCCAAGAATTCGATGTAGTTTCCGGCTCCAGCCTTGGCAAATATCGGACCGAATCCAAACCCGATAGAAACCAGGAGGATAACCGGCTGGCCCAAAGCCCCGACGATACTGGCTTTTTTCCGGATGAATCTTTTCAGCTGCCTGAGCCATAAAATGTAAATTGCGTTCAACATAAATATATTTGGGATTATCGCATTAACTTGTTACTAATTCGCATTTGGTTCAAACCGGCGTTCCCTTCTTCCGCCCGGATCTTATTGCCCGTCAATTTTATAAATGCATCTTCGAGGCTTTCCTTGCCAGCTGCCTTGAGGATTTCATCAATCGTTCCGATAATAAGGATTTTTCCGTGGTCGATAATGGCGACGCGGTCGGCCATGCGTTCTACTTCTTCCATGTGATGGGTGGTGAAAAACACGGTGACGTCTTCTTTTTTATTCAAACCGTGGATATGGGTCCAGATGTGGTTGCGGGTTTGCGGATCCAAACCGATGGTCGGTTCATCCAAAAATAAAACAGCGGGGCTATGTAAAAGTCCGCGGGCAATTTCTAATCGGCGTTTCATTCCCCCTGAAAATTTTCTTGATGCCATACAAAATCGCATGGAATTGCATGTTTTCATAGGCGGTCAACTCATTGTCCAGGCTAGGGTCCTGGAACACAATCCCGATTGATTTGCGGGTTTTATGCGGATCTTCGGCAACATGATGGCCATTTAAGAATACTTCGCCCGATGTGGGCTTTAAAAGCGTTGTCAGCATTTTAATGCTGGTGGTTTTGCCCGCGCCATTGGGACCCAAAAACGCAAATACCTCGCCTTTTTTAATATTGAAGCTAATATCGCTTACCGCGGTAAAATCTTTGAATTTTTTTACCAGGTTTTTGACTTCTATAATGTTTTCCATAGACCTTATTTTATCTGATCCTTAAAACTTAGGCAAGGTTTGATCAAAGAGCCCCTGCCGGCAGACTGACTGCCTCTTTTGTATACCTATTCAAGGGGTTCCAAAGCATGTACCCGGCAAAATCCGGCCCCGTCGCATCAACGACCGCTTGGATTTCCCCTCTGATTTTTTTGGCATCGTACATGGCACCGACATTGAAATCCTGGAGCCACGGCCGGATCTTGGCAGAGGCAACCGGCGGCATGTCGAGCTTATTATTTACCGCGTCATACACTTTTTTACGGGCGATGGCGCTGTCGATGGCGAATTTTACCATTTCATACGGATAATCGGCCGGGTTTTTGTATCCTAAAAATCCCGTAATGTAATGCGATGGATACACCATCGGAGAAATAACATCAAAGTACGGCAGGGCATCTTCAAAAAGCTGGCCGATACCCATGTCGTCAGTGTTACTGGTAACCTGGCCGAAAATATCCGCCGATATGCGGGCGTTGGGCAGGCCTGCCCGTAATCTCTGGAATACGGTCTTCATGACAACGTGCTTTGGCGTTATGCCATCCCAAGCGCTAAATCCCATGGTGCTATTTCTTCCGTCGGTCGGAAACCGGACATAGTCAAAATTTATCTCATCAAAGCCATGCAGGAGCGCGTCCTTGGCAATTTCAATATTGTAATCCAAAACTTCTTTTTGCGCCGGGTCCATCCACGCTACGCCATTATTATCACGCCAAGGAACATGCACGCCGCCCGGCGGAGTTTTTGATGTGTCGTAAATGGCCAAATCCGGACGGCGATGGGCCAGGACCGGATCTTCAAACAACACGATCCGGCCGATGACATAGATTCCCTTATTGTGAAAACTATTAATCAGCGAATTAATGTTGCGGATTTGGCCGTGGTAGGCGCCATACTCCAAAGCTTTGGGCGCCGCGGTATTATAGGAAACAAATCCCTCATTGTCTTTAATATCAACAACAACCGCGTTGATTTGGGTAGTCGTAAATAATGATTGCAAATATGTATTATATTTCTGTGAACCGGCTGACCAGCCTGTGACATACACTGATTTTATCACCGATGGAATAACAGCCAGTGGTATCGGCGCTTCTTCCGGATGCAGGACCGATGAAACACTGCTACTGTAAACAAAAAGCTGTGAAGAGACAGCTCGGGTAGCATTTTGAATGTGATTGGTGAAAACCAACACTACAGAAATCAAAAAAATACCAAGGCAAATGAATAAAAAAATAAAGTTTTTTAATTTTACAGGCCCCATATGGCCTCATTGTATCAAAAAAAACTCTACTATGTTAGAGCGAACCGGAGTTTTTTTACCGACCAAATGGGTCCCGCATACGCCACGCCGATCCGGGGCAATTTTTGTATTCTTGAAGCCGGTATATTTATTCCGCGGTCTTCAAACCAAAGCCCGCTGGCTTTTCCCGCTAATTTATCATTAAGAGCCCTGTTGATATTAAGGGATTTAGTCAACTTTCCTGGGCCACCAAGAGGAACGCCAGTATCTAAAATAGCTTTGCGGATCAATACCGCCCCGGGATACTCCTTCTCCCGAGTGACCACATTTAACATCTCATGCACGCCATAACAAAGATAGACATAAAAATTTCCCGGATGGCCGAACATTACCTGCGTTCTGGGAGTCCTACCGCGCGAAGCGTGGCTGGCTAAATCATGGGGGCCGTCATAGACTTCCGTCTCCGTGACCATGGCAGCCAATTCCTTGCCATTCATTTTCCGCACCAAAAATTTCCCCAATAATTCTTCGGCCACTATTTTAGTGTCTCGGTTGAAAAACTCTGCGGCTAGTACTTTCCTCATCAATCCCATAAGCTGAGAAGATGATCGAAGAATCCTTTCCGACGCCGCTCCGCTTTAGATTTTCCTTTTGATTTTAAGGATTCGATGAACTCTTCCAGTTTATTTAATTTCTCCTGTTCAACCTGGAATAATAATTGCAAACCGTCGCTGATCGCCCGGTACCAGATCTGTTCTCGCGCTTTACGGGAAGGGATGGGCTTTTGGGGATATTCAATGCTCCATGATGGTTTCTGATCGACGACAAAATCCTCGTAGCTTTCCCGTGCCCAGTTAATGGCTTCTTTTACATTCCTTTTATAGAGAATACAAAAAGCAGCGATGATTTTAGAATAAAAATGGTCTTCGGTGCTCACCCGATTGCCAGATTTGACTCCGTTTTCACAAATGTCGGAAAATTTCACCAGACTCAGTTCGTTATCGGTGATATTGGCCAGCCAGTCTTCTCCGCGAAATGGGCCGATTTTCGCCCCGAAAAGCCCGTGATAGGCGGAAGCCTTAGGATCCGGAAGATAGTATAGCGTATAAATATTTTCTACCAGCCGGCAGGCAAATTCTACTTCTTCTCCTACCTTATTAGGCCAGGTGGCAAAATCGGGAAATCCTCCTACGTCCAGATATTTGCTCCGCTCAGCGATAAAATGCCCCCAGGTCTGGTACACCTGGATAGGCTTGAAGATTTTTAAGCTTTTATTGATGAAAAGCTTGCGTTCTATATATTCAAATGGAAAGGCATTGAAGTGAGCACGCTGGGCGCCCTCTTTGAAAAAGCTTCTGGTTAAATCGTCAATGCTAATGAAATCCCGCGGATAAGATGCCCGGTTGAAAACCGGCAAAGCCAGGACTGCAAAATTCCGGTCAATTTTCTCTATTTTTTTTACCACGATCATTGAAATAAAAGTAACGTAGGGTGGAGAGAGGTAATCATCATCAAGGAAATATAAATATTTTGCCGAAGCATGTTTAGCTCCCATATTCCGCGCCGTGGAACTTCCCATTTTCTGCTCATTGCGAAGGTATTTGATCGTGACGCCGCGGGTGGCATAGGCCTCTTTAGTAAGGTCTTCTACCACATCTTTAATATGGTCGGTCGAGGCATCATCAATAATGATGATTTCCTTAATCGGGGCTTTTTGCAATAAGAGGCAGCGAATGGATAAGTAAAGGGGATTATATTGATAGTCTTTTGATCCTTTTTCGAACGGGCAGCGGTTGTAAGTAGGTATAATAGCGGCAATATCCACCCGGCGCTTTCGGCTATTGATTTTAAATTGTGAAAAATAATCGGGCTGATAGAAGTCCTTGCTGAATTCTTCCTGTATATTTTCTTCGATTAATTCCATATGTATGAATATTATTGGCTCTGATTTAATATGTCGTAATACGCTTTCTCATAGCCATCGATCATTTTTTCTATCGTAAATAATCCTTCGACCCGTTGCCTGCAATCAACGGGGTTGATTTGACCAACTTTTTTCACCGCTTCCGCCATTTGCTCAACCGTATCACATACAAATCCTGTTTTTCCATCTTCAACCAGCTCCGGCATAGAACCTTTTTTCAAGGCAATAACCGGAGTTCCGGTTGCCATGGCTTCCGCTACCACTAAACCGAATGGCTCTTCCCATTGGATAGGGAAAATAAAAGCGCGGGCTTTTGCGTAATAAGGATACAGTTCTTTTTTGGAAACAAACCCTTTATATATTATCTGCTTCTGGTCAATCAACGGTTTTACTTTCCCAAGCCAATAATCGCTCTCCGGATCGTGTGATCCGAAAATAAGGAGCTTGCAATTTGCTTTCTTCGCCGCCTCGATAGCTTCTACGACGCCCTTTTGTTCATGTATCCTTCCGGCGAATACAAGATAATCTTCTTTTTTATCAGAGAACGGTACGGCTTCAACATCAATGCCATTGTAAACAGTGGAAATATATTGCAGGCCCGGCAAGGGTTTTCGCTGGGCATCACTGATACTGATATAGTATTGGCTTTTTTTAAAATGTTGTAAAATATTTTTAACGTGGTCGGAAAGAGGGCCGTGGAGCGTTGAAACCGTCGGCGTGGAAACAAGGGGCGCATAACCGGCTGTCCGAACATCAAAATGGCTATGCAAAATATCGAATTTGCCGGCCGCTGCCATCTGATAGGCTTTAGAAATCAGAGCATGTTCATAATCACGATGATCTTTAAAATAGGGAGTTGCGGAGGTTGCGGTTTCTGCGATGCTTACCAGCTTTGCCCGCGTCTGTGAATCGCCTGAAGCAAATAGCGTAACATCGTGGCCTCGTGTTACCAGTTCTTCAGTAAGAATACTTGCAATGGATTCAGGCGCCCCTGACCAGCCCTTTGGCACATATTTTTCAATAGGCTCAGGAGGAATATGCATCACATTGGAAGCCACTATTGCGATCCTTAATTTATTTTCATTGGTCATCTATTTATATTATAGAAGCTATTTTAAGATTAATTCATTAAAATTTAATTAAATAACTCTGCTGCTGTATATAAAAACCGGACTCTCCGGCCCGGTTTTTATATAACGGCATTATGGGGTCTTAGATGCGGTATTGTAAATGATGGAAGAAAGCCCGCTGATCGTGTTTTCCAGATCCAGGAAATTAGAACCTGAGGTCATAATGCAGAGCAAATAAGGCCGCGGAGACGCATAGACCCACCCGCAGTCATGCAACTCAACGGCCAGGATCTTATTACCCCGGTCTACAATCATGGCTTCGCCGAATTTTTGGGCCGCATTAACATCAATCGGAAGGCCAGATTCAATGCCCTGCGGGAAATCGTTATACGCCAGGAGCTTGAATGCTTTCTCCGACATGCTTCTTGATAGATAGGTAGCGTTATACAAGACCCGGAAAAATGAAGCATAGGACTTCACATCCATGTAATCAAAATTATTGATGTCAAAATTTTTGGGGGGAACAGCCACTCCCAAATCAGTGAATACTTTGTAAAAATAATCCAGATCTAATTGATGCAACAGAAGCTGGGCGGCATTATTGTCCGAATAAGCGATCATATAAAGAAGCAGTTCATCAACGGTATAATAATTACCGCCCTGGATTTGCTTTAGGGGTTTTATGGATTCATTCGAGTTATAATCTGCCACGCCATCGTAAAAGACTTTCCGGGAAAGTATTTCGGGGTGCTCTTCGGCATATTTTAAAATGGAAATCATGGTAGGGACTTTCATCAGGCTGGCGGGTGCATATTTTTCAGAAGAATTAATGAGGAGGCCGCGGAAATACAGGGATATTTTAGTTGCCTTGCCGGCACTGATCTTATTATTGATAAATGCCGTCAGTTCTTTTTTGAGGGGCTCATACTCTTCCAGTTCTGTGCTATTGGAAACATCGTAAAATAAAAGAGGATTAATGAGCTCATATCCTCCCTGGCGCACGGCCTGTACCTGGGGAACCGGGGTTTTCTGGTTTTGGAAATAACAATCAAACAGCCAGCCGCCAGCGAAACCAAAAAGGACCAGCATAATGGCCGCCAGGGGTAATGGAAATTCTTTATCGCCAAGGAAGTTAACTTTCACCATGGGAATTACTCTATGTAATCAGTATACTACAAATTCATTAAAAGCATAAAAAAACCGCTCGTGTTTAAGCGGGCGGCGCGGGCAGATCACTGATCCACCCACTTGAAGATGTGGCGCGTCCCGTTCACCTCCACTCTCTCGAACGTCTCCTCCTGGCAGACCTTGGCGTCGTCGCCCAAGTGCAGCTCGAAAGGATAGATGCGATAGCGGCAGGCCAGGCTCGGGTGGGATTTACTAGGCCGTGATTCCTCTACCATGTGCAGGGCGACTACCTGAAAGAGGTCTGCGGCAACGATGCCGAGCTCCTCCTCAGCCTCGCGCTGCGCCGCTTTCTCCGGCCGCTCTCCCCTGCCGATTTTTCCCGACGGGTTCTGCCTGCGCTCGCGAGAACGCCCGTCTGGGAGAACCTGTCCCCATTCCAGCAATATCTTGTGGGGAAAATGGTCGCTGGTGATGAACATCTTGACGATACTGACAACGCGGGAGAGGCCGAAGCCGTCAATCTGAAGATGGCTCTCACCTTCCAGAATCTCGTCCAAGAGACTCTGCACCGACCGGGCCTCCCCCTTGCCCCACTGGGCGACGGGAGATCCGAACGCCTCCAGTACCAACTCCAACTGACTCAAACTCAGTTCCATTCCTACCTCCTTTCGGCGACGTGTTCTGGCCTCTTATTATCAATTTTATGCAATCGCGTCAAATACCGTGTAATAAAAAACCGCTCGCATTGCTTTGAGCGGTTGACTCAGACGGCCGCGGGCGGCTGGAATCGGGCTTCCGCCACGCGCCTCGGAAAGAGCGGACCACCACCCGCGGGAAAAATGCCTTCGACGAAGGCGGCGTGGTGGCTGTACTGGCCGGGGATGCCTTCATGGCTAGCTACGACGCACTTGGCCTCGGGCGACCAGTAGACCTGACTACGCCCGTGTCCCCAGGAACGGAACCCCGGGAAGCATTGCACGCTTCCCACGTAGGAATTCTGTGCGAAGAGACAGGCGGCTTCGACTAGGCTCAGGGTCCGGTGCGTCACGTCGGGCAGGGGCATGTGGTCGTGGATCAGCGTCACACCGGACAACCAGTACGGCTCAAACGGCACGGACGACATCCACATCTGCAGGTTCCCGCAGTCCGGATCATTGATGATTTCCGGCAGCTGCATGTCCACCACCAAGACCAGTGGAAGGTGGACAACGCGGTGCTCCTCGCAGCGATGATGGGGTTGGACGAGGGGAAATTCTCCCCCGAGCGTCCAGCCTTCAGGGACGGGAAGATGAAGACTGTCTTCCGAGAGATCCGGACGCAGGAAAAGTCCCGCATCCTTCATTCTGCGAAACAGCAATCTTGCCAGTTCATCCGTCCCCCGTTGTAACGCATTCATTGCGGTTCCTCCGGGAAGGGAAGTTACGACACTAATTACATACTAACGCGAATTCAAAAATTATCAATTAAAAAACCACCGGACTATATGTCAGGTGGCGAGAGCGGCGCGTTGGCGTAGACCAGGCCGGGGAGTGGTTTTTCCGGCGTCACATTGTACCGGAACATCACCGAAGTCCGCGACTGGCCGGCCAGCGTACTGACCCAGTGGAACGGCCGTTGCTGTGAGGTTTTCTCGCCATGATTGGCCGCGCCCCGGAGCAGAGCTAGGTCGCCGGGTTGTAGCCGCAAACTTTTCAGTACCGGTCCGCCGCGAGCCGCGAGCACCTCGAGTGTGCCGCCACCCTCAATGGTCAGGATGGCGATAATCGTGACAAATCGCGAAGGATCCAGATGCCCGCTGATCCCTCCGCGTGACTGGTAGCATTGGACCGCCGTGTCGTTAGCCAGCCAACACTCGGCGTCTTCGCTTCTGAGCATCACCCCCGACGATCGGATGAGTTGCTGGATGGCAAGGCGCAGCCCCTCAAGTTGCGGATAGACCGGAACAGTTCCTAAGAATGCGCAGTAATCGAAATTCTGGCGCACGCGTCCCGGAGCTTTGACGGCCTGGGCGAACGGAAGCCTGGAGATTTCCCTTCCGAGTTCCGCCCTGACGCTTTCGCGCAGAATCCACGGCACCAGCGCCGCGCCGTCACGCTGCATTGCCAGCAACGCGTCAGCAACTTCGCCGTCACGGAAATAGTCTACCAGATCCATCAACAGGCCCCCTTGGTTTTCGAATCAAGAAGCTAATTACATCTTACACAAAGCGCAGAAACTATCAATAAAAATTGCAAAAAAGAGGCCCGCGAAGTTATCGCTGGGCCAGAGTCGCTCATGCCTCCGGTTGTTGCGGGGGAAACCGGAGGTTATCCGCAACCCATTGCTTCAGGTGGTTGTAAGCCGTGGTCGTGCGGGAACCGAAAATGGTCCCGTTCCCGAAGCCCCTTTGTTCCCGCAGCTGGAGTTCTGAAATGCCCTGGATCGGGATACCCATCTCCGCACAGGCAATCATCCGCAGTTTTTCCAGCTGCACCAGGTATTCTCCCGCGAATACCTGATCTCGACCGAAGACGGCGAAGAAGCGCGCCATCGCTTCGGGCAAAGCCGCCAGATTGTAGCCGTTGACCATGTTGGTCTCCATTTGGTGAGGGCGTTCTAAAACAGACATTACAATAATCACCCCGGTACGTCAATGATTCAAATCCCCGCTCCAAATTAAAAAGCAACCCGACTTGCGCTGGACTGCTTTTTAATTTGGAGCGGGATAGTATCTGATGTCCGAACCTATTGGCAGACTGCAAA
>JAIFWS010000062.1 GCA_019658985.1 Candidatus Parcubacteria bacterium | reverse complement strand
AAATCTTTGAATTCTTTTTCAATAGCTTCTATCGTCTGCAATTCTTCTTTTAGTCCGGAAACTTCCTGGCTGATTTTGGCGGCTTTTTTCTGGTCATTCCAAAAATCCGGGCTCTGCATCTGGAATTCCAATCCCTTCAGTTCTTTTTCTTTAGAATCTGCATCAAAGGCGGTCCACCAAATCGTGGACCCTTTTTTCCAGCGCTTTTATGTCTAAACTACTGCTAGGCATGTATCAAATATAGCATATTTGGCGTTTTTTTTCAAAAGCACTCCTTGCAAAATAAAAAGGTCAATTCTAGCTGCGTCTAGAAATGACCCGCCGAAGCCGAGAAATGCACTCTTTGCATCTGAGCGATCTCAGTCGTCTTCAATTTCAATCCTACCACAAAACAAAAACCGGTCAACGCCGGAGCTAAATCCTTTGAGCCACCTCCGGGATTTGAACCCGGGACCCTTGGTTTACGATACCAATGCTCTGCCGCTGAGCTAAGGTGGCCGAATACAATCAGTTAATAATATATATCTTTGTCATAGTAATCTTTTTCTTCTGAATGCAATGCCCGAAGCTGATTTTAAATATTTTTCAAACGCTATTGCTTTCTGTTCAGATAGGAATGAGCAATACCAAACTATTTTCCAGGGTTTAAATTTACTTGTATGTTTATTCGCTCCAGAATTATGAGATTCTAATCGTTTCCTAAGATCAGACGTTGAGCCAATATAAGTTTGGTTTGAATTATCGATGCTTTGCAGGATATAGGTATAAAACATACATTTCGGCTTGCCATTCGAAGCCTATAATTGTACTGTTAGCAACCATAGAAAGCCCTTCTTCGCTAAAGCTACGAAGGGCCATTCTTCGCGATGGCGAAGAATGGAGCGAGGTACGGGAATCGGACCCGCGTCTTAACCTTGGGAAGGTTACATAATGCCACTATACCAACCTCGCGTATTAAAACACACTCTTTACCCAATCCAAACTGCTTGATAGCCAAATTTGAAGAAGATTTTTACGGGCGTCATCTTTTTTATCCTGCTCCGTTTTCGGAACAACAAAAGAAACTACCTTTTCGCCCGGCTGCTGCAGATCCAATTCTTCGCGGGCGATTTTTTCAATATATTGCGGATTATCCGAATTTTTCATTCCCTGGCGTAATTTATCATTGCTTTCCTCAATGCCTTTGACCTGGCGCTGTAAGTCCGCAACCTGGGCTTTGTATTCTTTCCCCTTCTGCCAGATCTTAATATCGGTAAAGATTAAAAACCCGCATACAATCAATATCACAATCCCGGCAAGGTGCAGCAGTATGCCTTTCCACTGGTTGCCCTTTTTATTTTTCTTGAAATTTGTTACCATTTCAATATATTATATATAAAGATACATGAAGATGAAATCAAAGCAACTATTTAGAATAATATGGATTGTGCTTATCGTGCTGGTGGCAGGCAGCATGTTGCTGAGCCTCACCGGAGCAGCTTTCCTAAGATAGCTTCTCCCATATCCTAACAATTTTCACACTAAAAAACCAGCTCTCAAGACCTTGAAAAGCTGGTTTTTTAATTGATGTTATTTTTATCCGAGAGCCACGCTATTGATTACAACTTCGTAGAGGGCTAATAATCTTTTGGCTGTTGGCGCATCTAATTTGAAATCCTGATCATACACAATCGAATTCCTTACCCCATGGGCTTCTAGGATTTGCTGGAGATTTTCTGCTGACATCTTTTTGCCCGCACTTTCGATTAATTCCTCAAACGTATCGCCTTTATAGTCCGCGTCCTGAAGCGTCTCAAGCAGGAAATCATCGGCTTCGATGATGGCCAGCTTTAATTCAGGTTCAGTGCCGCCCTCCGCCTTTCTTTTAATTTTTTTCAAATTCCGGTTCATCGCCCTCATCCCATAGGTATTTCTGGAAAAAAATTCTGTCGTATCCTGTAAAAACATATACTGGACATAGGTACTATTGAGGTAAAACCAGATCACGGCGCAAAAAAAGAATATCGTAAAACCGATGAAAACGATTTTTACGGGAAAAAGCTGATCCTGGATACTGGGGGAGGAAATAAAATAAATGAATTCCTTTACTCCCAGATAATCGTAGATTTGATCCCAACTCATAGTAGTTTAAGCGCTAGCGCCTATACTTTATTTTAGCACTTTTTCCATTGCCTCCGCAATCGCCAGCATTTTGTTCTCTTCAAAGTAGTTACCGATGATCTGCAGTCCCACCGGCAACTTCCCTACTTTACCTGCCGGCATGGAAAGCGCGGGAACCCCGGCTAACTTTACCGGACCCGTATAAACATCCATTAAATACATCAAAAGGGGATCATCGGCTTTCTCGCCGATCTTAAATGCCGGGATCGGGGAAACCGGAGTGAAAATCACATCCACTTTTTTAAAGGCCTCGGTAAAATCCTGTTTTATTAATTCACGCACCTCTAAAGCTTTTTTATAATAAGCATCATAATATCCGCTGGAAAGCGCGTAGGTCCCGACTAAAATCCGGCGCTTGGGTTCTGCGCCAAATCCCGCCCCTCTGCTTTTAACATAGACGTCCAGCAAATTATCGCCGTCTTGTTTGCTTAATCCGTATTTGATTCCGTCGTA
>JAIFWS010000023.1 GCA_019658985.1 Candidatus Parcubacteria bacterium | reverse complement strand
TGGAGGATCGCCGGGAATGATAAATTTTCAATGGTCTTAATGGCGGACGGAATCAGCCGCAACGCCAAACTTATGGATTCGCGCTGGAAAAAAATATTTACGCGAAAGCGCGCTTTGCCGTCAAAGTCATAAGAAAGGTCGATTTCTTTTTCGGCCAGGAATTTCTTTTTGCGGTCTTCGCCGAGCAGAGCGGACGCCAGGCCTTCCGCCATTTCCGGAGTCACATTTTTTTCCGATAGCACCGGAAGCAGCTGTCCTGTGACGCGGATCATTGGCGGATGGCCGACTGAAATCAGCAAGTCAGAAGCCTCTTCCTTGATCGCGACATCCAGCATTTGTTTTAACGTTTGCAGATATTCCATATTTTTTACTTTAACAATTCCTTTATTGTATTTGCGAGTTCCTCGGGCGTGGTTTCCGCCTTTATAAAATATTTGCTGACATTGAATTCTTTCATTTGGTTCTGGTAATCCTGGATGTTAAGATTTGAAATCATAACCACTTTCAAATCCTTAAACAACGGATCCTGGCGGACGTTTTTCAACACTTCCCAGCCGTCCATCTTCGGCAAGAGGATATCAAGCAGCAGGATATCCGGCAGGATTTGCCTTGCCTTATCCAGCGCCATTTCCCCGTCCGTTGCCACTTCTACCGCAAAACCCTTCTGGATAAACTTTTGCTTATAAATATCCAGGATAAACAGGTCATCTTCTACGAGCAAAATCTTTTTTGCCATTATTTGATTCCCTGCAGGTATTTTTTACTGCCGGGATGCTACTGCTCTTGGGTTACGCGCGCCACTTCATCAACCGTCGTTTCCCCTTCCAACACCTTCAAGATGCCTTCCTGGGACATGGTCAGCATTCCCGCCTTTTGGGCTGCTTTCAGGATTGCGCTCTCGACCGGATCTTTTAAAATAATATCAATCAATTCTTCATTCATGGCCAATACCTCAAACAATCCCGCCCTGCCTTTGTATCCCTTGAAGTTGCATGCCTGGCAGCCCTTGGCTTCGTAGATGGATAACGGTTCTTTTATCGCCGATTCTTTTTTCACATCATCGGGCAGCGTTTCAAAAATATCCAGGATATATTTTCTTATTTTTTCGCTCGGAGCTATTTTTTTCCGGCATTTCTGGCAGAGGGTTCGGATCAGCCGCTGGGAAATCACCACCCGTAATGTTGAAGGGATTAAAAATGGGCGCACCCCCATATCAATTAACCGGGGAATAACCCCCACTGCCGAATTAGTATGGAGCGTTGAAAGCACGATGTGGCCGGTCAGCGCGGCATTAGTAACAAGGCTGGCCGTTTCTTCGTCACGGATTTCCCCCACCATGATCACGTTCGGGTCTTGGCGCAAAATCTGGCGCAGGCCTTCGGCAAAACTGTAGCCGATCTCCGACCGGATCTGCGATTGGTTCACCCCGTCGATGGAATACTCCACCGGATCTTCAATCGTAACGATGTTTACGGTCTCCTTATTCAATACCCGGATTAATCCGTAGAGCGTGGTGGTTTTTCCGGAACCAGTCGGCCCGGAAGACAGGATCAAGCCGTAAGGCATCTTCAAAGCTTTATCAATAATTTCCAAATTGCGTTTGGAAAATCCCATTCTGTCAAAACTCTTCAGCCCTTCTTTCGGGTCCAAAACCCTGATTTCCACTTTCTCGCCGTAGAGCGTCGGAAAAGTAGCGACACGGAAGTCGATATCCTTATCATTTATTTTTGCGGAAAACCGGCCGTCCTGCGGAATCCGGTTTTCATCGATTTTCAAATTGGATAAGATCTTAACCCGGGAAACAATAGAGGCATGGACTGATTTTGGCAAAAACAAACTCAGGTGCAAAATTCCGTCCTGCCTGAATCTGATATTTAATTTTTCGCGGTTGGGTTCGATGTGGATATCGGAAGCGTTTCCTTCAATGGCATGGCGCAAAATAACCAATACCATTTTGATGACCGGCGCGTCTTCGTTGATCCGCGAGGTCAATGAATCCTGGCCCAGCACTTCCAGCGTTTCTTTTTTATCTTCGCCCAATTCTTCCAGGGCTTTCTTAGTTTCAATTTCCAGCGTCTTGTACTGCTTGAGGATATTGTTTAAATCGGTAAAAGTGATCAGGTAAATTTCCGAATTAAAGTTGTCTTTACTGGAGAGAAACCGCAGGGCGTTCTGGCTGGTAATGTCTTCGGGGTAGACCATGCCGATGCCAACCGTATTGTCTTTCCTAAACAGCGGCACCATTTTATAATTCATGGCCGCGGCGCCGGACATCATTTCCAGCACCTCCATCGGTATGTCTTTTTGGTCCAGCTTTTTCAAAGGGATATTAATGACCTTGCTTTTCATTTCAAAAAGCGCCGATTCAGCGACGATCTTGTTTTCCAGGATAACTTCTTCTTCAGTTTTTCCGGACGTTTGGATGTGGCTCTGCAGTTCATTCCGGCGCTGCTCGGTCAGGAGTCCCTGGCCGTATAATTCTTGGAGTAATTTCATGCTTTAATATGAAACGAAAGGATTAGCCCTACCGACTTTCGTCTCCTCTAATGATTCAACTTTAAAACCGGAGCCTTCCAGGCGGCTTTGCGCCTCTTCCCTGCTGGCCGCGGAAATTGTACCGGTGGTTTTTTTCCCGGCGGCATTGGTGACCGTATAGCTGAAAGTAGCCTCCATAACGTTGAATGGCTCAAGATTGGTCAACGTGTCCGAATTTAAAATGCGCAAGTCAACGTTGGTATTCGGGCTCTGGTAGGTCATCGACGGGGGAACTTCCGAAGGCATATTCAAAAATTCAGGCAAAAAGACAATCAGGGAAATCATCCCTAAAAATAAGACCAGCAAAACCGCGATTCCCCAAAAGAATGCATTTTGCTTATTCCGCGCTGATACGAATACAATTGCCATAGCTATAATTTAAAATTCAAAAATCAAAGTTCAAAGTTAAGGTATCGCCTTCGGCGATCATTTTTAATTTTACACTGTCATTTTGCATTTTGATTTTTGAATTTTGATTTTCCACTAATAAGCTTGGGTTTCCAGCTGCAAATTAAAATCATAAATCTGCGCCTGGTTTTTTAATTGGTTTGTCTTCTGGGAATTCTGCTGAGAGCTGAAAGAAATGGAATTTACTTCAAACAAGCGCGACGATTTATCCAATGATTCAAGGAAATTTTTCAGTCCCTGGTAATTTCCCGATACATTCACCGAGAACGTGCCGATTCGGGGTTTCTTATCAGCGGTTTTCGGCGAAACTTTAGAGAAGCTGATTAATTTAGCAACCAGGCCGGCGTCAGATGCTTTTTTCTGCAAGAAATATACTAAAGAAGAAAGATAGAAATCATCTGGCAGAGCGCTGGAAATTTTTTCAATCGCCACACTATTACTTTCTATCTTCGAAGTCAGCTCATTGACCTTGGCATAATATTCGGATTTTCCAGTGTACTCGGATTGTTTCTGGGCCAGGGTATTTTTCAACGCCAGAGATTCCTCATACGCCGGTATGGCAAAAAGGAAAGCAACCACCAGGGTGATCACGAACATAATAATAATGGAAATAGGTTTATTGATTTGCATTTGATAAATCCAACGCCTGAGCTGGAGCCAAAGGTGTAAACATTTTCGGGTACACCGAAAGGGTCAATGAAAATTGGGCTCTTCCCTGGTCTCCCATCTTGGAATTTAGGAGACTGACACTTCTGATATCGCTTTTGCTTTCTTCAAATAACTTTACCTGGTGGCTCAGTGTTTCCATGTTTTGGGCCTCACCGGTCAGCGTGATTTCATTTTTAACTTCTAGAATACCAATGCTTGAATACCAGATATCAGGAAGGGTTTTTTCTTCCAGGAACTTGAAAGCATTGGAAGAAGTCTTATGGTTTTTAATAATACTGTTGAAGTAATCGATTTTCTTTTTGTAATCCAGGAATTTGGCTTCAGAAAGCTTTTCTGATGGACTGCCATACAGCGCCAGCTTGCTGTTGATCTCCGATATCCGGGTATTCTGCAGATACACCTTAAAAGCAAATAATAAGTAGCAACAGGAGGCGGCGATCAGCAATGCCAATACAAGGTAAAAGAGCGGACGGATCCACTTATCCTGGCTGTTTTTAAGTTTTGATAATAAAGGAAGCTCCATTCTATTGATTATGTCTTTAAGTTTCTAAGCCTCCCAGCGCCACTCCCACGGCCGCGCAAAAACGGGGGCTCATGGACCGCAAGGCGCCTTCGAGGATCGGCGGATACAAAAATCCGGAAAAACAATTAGGCACTGACACCTCTTTTTTAAGGCTTTCTTTAAAATACTCTTTCAATCCCGGTAAGTTGGCGGTTCCGCCGGTAAGATAAATTTCCTGGACCTGCTCTCCTTCAGTCTGGGCAAATTCCGCGCACACGCTTTTTATTTCAATCAGCAGAGGATCAAGTAATAAGTATAAAGCTTTTACCACATCCTGGCGGGCATACATTAAACCTTCTTTGTTTTTCAATGCTTCGGCGGCAGTTTTATCCAACCCCAGCGAAGAAGCAACAACACGCGCCAGCTGGCCGCTATTAAAATTAAAACTGTAGCTTTTCTTAAGTGATCCGCGGTCAATAATGTTAATGGTCGAACTTTGGACGCCGATGTCCACGATGCACAGGATTTTCTTGGACCCGGCCGTCGTCAGCGCATCGCGCGTCAGTATCCTGGTGATACCCATCGCTTCGGCTTCAAGGGCATGGAGTTCCAATCCCGCCAGTTTTGCGATTGATTGGTACTGTTGGACTACCTGGTTTGGAACCGCTACCAAGAACACCCGCTGGGAAGTATTTTTAGAGCCGGGCTTAGCCGGAGTAACATGCCAGTCCAGCGTCACTTCGGAAATCGGAAGCGTGATATATTGCGAAGCATTGTACCGGATGGCATCAGGAATTTCCTTGGCGCTCATCGGCGGCATATCAAATGATGTGCAGAAAGTGAAAAAGTCCGGAATGGAAAAGATCGCCGCCCGGTTTTTTATTTTCGCCTCGTCCAGTACTCCCCGGATGACTTTGGCCAAAAACGCATTGGAAAGCGAATAATTCCCCTGCTTGTTATTTTCATTGGTATTCTGATAAAAAGATTCTGAGGCGATCTCGCCGTAATTTTCCAACGTATTGCCTCCGCCCCATCGGGAAACCTCCGCAATCTTCACTGAAGCGGTGCCGATGTCGATCCCGATCATCTTTGTCGGGAAAAACATCTTGAATGGATTTTTAAAAATATTTTGCATAAAATTTTAAGGAAAGAGCTAAAAAGGTCTTCCTCGTGCAGTTGAGGATTCAAATTTATCCCCATACAGCAAAAACGAGCAACCGATGTTGTTTAATCTCCTTTATTATATAATGAATGGGCTAAAACAACACTGTGGATAAAATCCTCATATCAGCAACAGAATTCCTGCTGGAGTTATTCTTCCCCTCCTTCTGTTTGGGATGCCGAAAAGAAGGCGTTTTCCTGTGTTCTGATTGCCAATCAACACTGGAAATTTCGGAATACGCTTATTGCCTGTGCAATAAAAACCCGCAAAGGTTGCCCTCCGACTCCACTCAGGGTAAATGCTCCCACTGCCGGGATAAAAAACTGTCCGGCCTCTGGTTTGCCCTGCCCTACCAGGAAAAAGCCTTAACGCGCAAACTCATCTACCAGTTTAAATACGAACCGTATTTAAAAAGCCTGGCAAAACCGCTGGCCGCGATATTAGCAGAGCACTTAATCATCACCAAAAAGAATACTGAGCAGATTTGGGAAAACAGTTTTTTAATGCCCGTCCCCATGGAGATAAAAAAGATGAAAAAGCGCGGATACAACCAAGCTGGAGAACTGGCAAAAGAACTTTCAAAAATAATAACGGTGCCGGCCGTTTACAAAAACCTGATAAAAACTAAAAGAACCCAATCCCAAACCACGCTTTCGGCTATCCAGCGGCAGAAAAACCAGGAAAACGCCTTTGCATTAAAAAACCCCGGCCAGATCCGGGGTAAAAAAATCTTTTTAGTTGATGACGTGTACACGACTGGCGCCACGATGGAAGAATGCGCCCGTGTTTTAAAAGACGCGGGAGCAAAGCAAGTGTGGGGCATTGCGTTTGCCCGCGAGGCCTAGTGCACGTAATAAAGCAGGGATATCACAAAAGCATAGGTTAACGTAAGCAAAGTGATTATCAACAGCGACATCACGATCGTTTTGTAGGTATGTATTTTCCGGGTCGCCTCCAGCGTAGAGTTATAACTTGTTTTCTGCAAACCGATAACCTCTTCCTGCAATTCAAATATTTTTTGTGTTTCGTCCATATTTTTTAGTTAATTATTTTTTTCACTTTGAACTTAATTGTTTATATACGTCGTATCCCAATTCTTCACTGTAATCCCTGCCTTTAATAAGCAATGATTTAAGCGAAGGCGTCCTCTGCGCGGCATAGACTTTTTCCAAAGGATTCTTTTTGCCCAGGATCGTATCGGCGAAAATCCGGGCGGCGATCGCGCCGTAGGTCATCCCGTTCCCTGAAAAACCCATGGCGTACAATACATTTTCTTTTCCCGACCGTCCAATTGACGGCAATCCGTCTACCGGTTCTAGAATCGGCCCGGTCCACCTGCTGTCCACTTTAAATGCCACTTCTGGCAAGATCGTTTCAAGATACGCTTCTAAATTAGAAAATATTTTCTTTTCATTGAATTTGAGCAACGAACGATGATCCTCTCCCCCGATCGTTATAATGTCATGGTCGCGATCCGGGTCAATCCGGAAATAGTGGTAAGGATTTTCGGTGTCTTCGTAAATCCCTTCTTTAATAATCCCCCTGGGAATTGAGGCCGACATAACATAGGTGGTGTAAAATCCTTTCTTAAAATATAGCGAAAGCGGCTTATTAAAGGGCTGATAGGTAGCCACAATGGCAATTGGCGCGGTAATCGTATAATTTCCCGAAGTTACCTTAGCGGCCGTGCCATCGGACTCGATAGCGTCGGCCTTGCTCTCCTCAAAGATCATTACTCCCTTTTCCTGCAAAATTCTGCCCAAAGAAGTAATGAACTTTCTAGCGGAAAATTTCGCCTGGTTTTTCACTTCAATATATCCTGAATTTACAAACCCGAGGTTATTTTTCAATACCAGCGGATTTACTTTGATGCCCAGCGCCTTCATCGCTTCCGCTTCTTTTGAAAGTTCATTGACCTCTTTTATCGAATTAGCATACGTGAAATTAGAACAGCGGACAAAGTTACAATCGATTTTTTCTTTTGTAACAATTTCTTCGATCAAATCAATCGCCTGGCCATGGGAAGCGGCCACCAACTTGGCTTTGGGTTTTCCCATCATTACCGTTAAATCGCGGTAGTCGGTATCAATCACCTGCGTAATAAAAGCCGTAGTGTATTGCGTTGCCCCGGAACCTAAGGCATTTTTCTCCAGCAATACGACTTTTTTACCCGCCTCCGAAAGCAGATAAGCCGAAAGGAGACCGGTGATTCCTCCACCGATAATAACGGCATCGGCCGCTATTGATTCCCCTAATTTTGGATATTTTTGTTGTTCTGCATTCATATATCTGTGTTCATATAATCGTAACAACGCTTATGATATTAATTGATCTAGTGTTTTGGATAGTATCTCTAGCATGTGCCGTCGCTATATATGACGGCCAGTCCACCCGAATCTTTTTTTACCCAAGATACTTATATAAGATTTCCCGCAACGCCCCGTCATATATGTTGCAGAGAAATTATATATTTAAATATTATCCATTACATTCATGAATTTATTATTAATCGATGGTGCTCCGATACAAATGAAAAAAGATTTTAACCTTTATGACCTCTTTGTCATGAAACTCCAGGCCCTTTTGGATATTGAAAATGTCCTTACTAAAGCCCTGGTTAAAATG
This sequence comes from Candidatus Parcubacteria bacterium, assembly GCA_019658985.1. GTDB lineage: Bacteria > Patescibacteriota > Minisyncoccia > Minisyncoccales > Staskawiczbacteraceae > VGLO01. Next base: position 3,534 of record JAIFWS010000023.1, on the reverse strand, counting down.
GCTAAGAAAGCCCATGATCACCAGCTGCAAATGGCTTTTAAGGAGCACCTGCAGGAAACCCATGTGCATACCGAGCGCATAAAAGAAATTTTTGAACTGCTCGGCGAGAAAGCCAAGAAATTGCCGGTGGACGCGATCCGCGGATTGGTTTCCGACGCCGATTGGATTATAAAACACGTGAAAAATCCTGCAGCATTGGACGCCAGCCTCATTGCCAGCGCGCACTACGTTGAACACTACGAAATGGCCGGCTACTCCACTGCTGTTGAATGGGCGCGCCTGATGGGACATGTCCAGGTGGCAAACCTGCTTGAACAAACCTTAAACGAAGAAAAAATGGCAAATGAAAAACTGCGGGACCTGGCGTTGAAGAAAATAAACAGCCAGGCAAACTGGCAGGAAGTATAAATAACATCTTATTACGTAAGCAAAAAACACGCAATATCCGGCGTGTTTTTTGCTGATTGATTTAATTAGTTACTCCGTAGCAACCGGGATGTTGCCGCACTTGCCTCCTGAGGCCTGCTGGGTTACGGAAAATACTTCATCGATGACCGGTTCCACCGCCACTACTTTTCTGCCATCGGGCAGGGTGACATACACATCCAAACTATGGGTCTGCATCACCATCGCCGCCCGGCAGGACAAAATGAGATTCCGCGCCTCGGGCCAGGAAATAAATACATTGCCCGATTGCGGAATCATGGTCAGGAAAATTTCTTCAGAGCGCAAACGCCTGAGTTTTCTTACCAAAACCGATCCGTCCGGCTGGATTTTTCCCTCCACGACGGCGGGCTTTCCGCCGAACGGAACATCGAGGGTAACGTTCATGGCCAAACACGGAGTCGAACCGTTTTCCACCGCGCAAACACTCAGCGGATCCAAGAGTAATTTTTTGGAAATCCGGTTTCCGTTTTCTTCGTAAGAAACAAAAGGTTCTGGAGGCCGGGTGCTGATATTGCTGAATTCAATCGTCCCCTGCTTTGCAAAATCGGTCGGCTGTTCTACTGTTGCAAACGGTGCAGGCTCTGCGGCATCTGTAAGAAATACTACTACCGCCCCGATAAGCAACACCGCCAAAATAACTGTCGCAAGGAGAACGGCCGCTAACTTTTTCATAGACTGATTACTTGAATTTTAATTTTGAGAAAATCTCTTCAGTGGTCTGGCGTAAAAATTGGTCCGTCGACATCTGGGGTTTGGAAATAAGATAACTCGTCTCTGGAGTGGTCAGCATGTAGAAGCGATCGTCGGGATTGAACATTCCCCCGCTCATGCTTACCACTAACACATCTTTTCCCCACCATGTTTCCGTTCCTTTTTTGGTTAATGTAAGTTTTGCCTCTTTCGGAGCATCTTTGCCCATATCCATCAAATATTGCGCGTATTTATCAGCCAGCATTTCTGTGGAATCATGGTCTTTATTCGGCCTGCACGAAACCAATACCGCGCCTGCCACATAGCCGCTGCCGCCGGCTTCCGGGTTCTGGAAAATAGACAAGGAGATGCCGGGGAAAAACGGATTTCCCTCCGTCATGGAATTTTCCTCAAACCTCCAATATTCTCCCTGGGCGCTTACATATTGGCCCTCTTTTGGAGGCAAGGGAATATCAACATTACAAAAAGAACTGTGCTTATACGTCCAGCCTTGCTGCAAGTCTTTTGGTGTTTCCGCGTTTTTCATGATCGCCGCAACCGCCAGTATAACAAAAATGACAATGATAATTGCGACGCCGATTATAATAAATTTTTTATTCATGGAATTCTTTTAAATATGTTTTGAACCCTTTTTCTTCTAATTTTTTCGCCCTTCCTTTCACTTCCTTATTCATTGTAGCAGACAGGGTGTTAATTTTTCTATTAATATTCGGGTCGCTGAGCGCTAAAATCTTCAGTGCCAGAAGGCCGGCGTTCTTAGCGCCGTTGATAGCAACGGTGGCTACCGGAATGCCCGGCGGCATCTGCACGATTGATAACAGTGAATCCATTCCTTCCAAATTTTTGCCTTTCACCGGCACGCCAATCACCGGCAACGAGGTCATGGACGCTGTCATACCGGGAAGATGCGCGGCGCCTCCGGCGCCGGCAATAATCACTTTCAATCCCCGCCTCGCTGCATTTTTTGCGTAGGAGACTAATCGATCCGGAGTCCGATGCGCCGACACAACCGTAATTTCGTAAGCCACACCAAATTCATCCAGCACCTTAGCCGCGTCTTGCATAACCGCCAAATCCGAATCCGACCCCATAATAATGCCCACGTTTGGATTTTTCATCATAAATTCTAATATTACTTTATCACACTAAAAGTTGATCACCAAAATACCTGCTCGCGATTTTTGCACAGTCCGAAAGCCACTTTTTATTTTCCAGAAAACTGAGTAAAATAGCCACATGGAAACTTTGCTAAAAAAACATTTTGGGTACGATCAGTTCCGCCCGCTCCAAAAAGAGATCATCGAACACACCCTGGCGGGGAGGGACAGTGTGGTTTTAATGCCGACGGGCGGCGGCAAATCGCTGTGCTTCCAGCTTCCGGCGCTCATCAAAGAAGGCGTGGCCGTTGTCATCTCACCCTTAATTTCGCTCATGAAAGACCAGGTTGACGCGCTCAACGCCAACGGCATCGCCGCCGATTTTATCAATAGCACCCTTTCCCCAACCAAAATCGCGGCCGTCATGGAAAAAATTAAAGCGGGAACCGTAAAAATTTTATACATTGCCCCGGAACGCCTGGGCGCCGCCGGATTTGAAGAATTCCTACACACTATAAAAATCAGCTTAATCGCCATTGATGAGGCTCACTGCATTTCTGAATGGGGACACGACTTCCGGCCCGACTACCGCAATTTAAGCGCCCTGCGCGGCATGTTTCCGGGCATCCCGCTCATTGCGCTGACCGCCACCGCCACCCAAAGCGTCCGCGAAGATATTTCCCGCCAATTAAAATTAGAAAACCCGCGCGTTTTCATTTCCAGCTTCAATCGCCCCAATTTAAGTTATGAGGTGATGCCCAAAAAAGAATCGTTCCGCAGCATCCTTTCGCTTCTGCAAAACCAAAAAGATTTCAGCGTCATCATTTACTGCTTTTCGCGCAACGACACCCAAAACTTAACCGACCAATTAAACGAATACGGATTTTCCGCCGCAGCGTATCACGCCGGCCTCACTCCAAAACAGCGACAAGAAAATCAGGAAAAATTCATCCAAGACCAGGTGCGCATTATTGTGGCCACCATTGCTTTTGGCATGGGCATCAACAAACCCGACGTACGATTGGTAATCCATCACAGCCTGCCAAAATCCATCGAAGGATATTACCAGGAAACCGGACGCGCCGGCCGCGACGGATTGCCCGCCCGCTGCGTCCTGCTGTTTTCCTACGCCGACAAATTCAAACACGACTATTTTTTGCAATTTATGAATGACCACAGCCAGCGGCAAAAAGTCCAAGATAATCTGGAAATGATGCTCGACTACGGAAATTTGCGCACCTGCCGGCGCCGATTTCTTCTTGATTATTTCAACGAATCT
>JAIFWS010000061.1 GCA_019658985.1 Candidatus Parcubacteria bacterium | reverse complement strand
GGTACTTAAGAGCTTCTCCACCTGCTCTACCGTGAGGAATTTGATGGCTTTTGAGCTTTTATCGGCCTTGGGAAGAGCTATTTTGTCCGGGGGCAATGAAACTATGTCTTTGGCCACAAAGTAGCCTAAAAAGGCCCTCAGGGCTATTAAATAGTAGTTTTGGGTGCTTTTTTTGAGGGTTTGGCCGTTTATGGGGTTCTGGAAGCGGGAGAGGTATAATCGGTAGTCCCAGAGGTGTTCCGGCGTAAGCTGATGGGGAAGCAGGGCAGGGAAGCCGCGGTAGGTGAGCCAGCCGGTAAACTTATTCAAATAGTGCAAATAATTTTTCTGGGTATTACTTCGCAAACCTTTTTCAACTTCGCAGTAATCCAAAAAATCCAGCACGTGATCTTTAATTGGCTTATTGGATTGGTTCATTTTTATGTCCTCTTGAATGTCGCTTTACCTACATTTTGCGACGTTATTTGTATTCAATTAACCGGGCACTTGGCCAGGTCTTCGGCTTTGACTCCTAAAACATCCAGCGCTTCTTTTGCTAAAAATATTTTCGTCGCGTCCAAAGAATTTTGCGCCAGATTCTTTTTTTGTTTTTCTATTTCTGTTTTCGCGATAGTGGTGACATCGGGTAGCTGTACTGCCCCACTCCCCCCTCCACTACCCCTCGGATAGACATTTTCGCTAAACCAGCCTTTCGCTTTTTCCAGGTATTGATTGCCTGCTGATCCCTGCGATGAGGAATAATCTTTTACGTTTTTGGTAAAAAATGCCTGCTGGCTCGCAAAAAGCACCCCCAGCACCACCCCTACCAATACGACGCTTTTAATAAGTATGCCTGTTTCCATAAAATTGTCGCACAATACGTTAGTGAATATAGATTATTATATTTTACCACATATTAGGTTTTATGTAATCAAAAAGCCCCGCGAATCCATGGATGTTACTCCATTTCTTCGCGAGGCCGGCGATCACTGGCGGATCAGGCGGAGGCTCGACAGGACGGCCCGCACCCGCGTCTCCAGCACGCCCAGGACGGCCTGTTGGACAAGTGCGCTGGTTCCGCTCCGTCCCGGGCTCTGGGTGTTGATGAGGTAGCGGACCCGGTGCACGTCGTGTTTGAGCATTTCGCAGGAGCCGAACTCCCGCCGCAGCTCCGCGGTAATGAACAGGGCATCGTCCCTGTTTACCTCCCTGGTCTGTTCGAGCACCAGATAGGCAACTTGGGTCCCTTCGCCGTCGTCCAGGGACCCGGTTCCCAGGATTGACAAGCTTCCGAAGTTCGGCAAATCCATCGTATGCAACTTCACGATAGTCCTCTCTCGCTAGGTGGCCATTAGTCGAGGCTGGCCACACGTGCCTCGTATGCTGGCGTTATAATACCAGATTATCTTAATTTGTCAATAGCATCCCAGATGCGCTGCAAAGCCTTTTCTTTGCCGAGGATTTCGAGGATTTCGAAGGGGCTGGCACTTGCCTCCTTTCCCGACAATGCTATTCGCAATGGCCATAGTAGATTTCCTTTGCTCTTCGGGTTGAATTTTTCGGCTTCACTCACTAATAACTTCTCCAGCGATTCTTTATCCCATTCTTTTGCGTTAGATAATATCTTTGCTGACTGTTCCAAGGATGCTCTCACTTCCCCATCGGCCATCCCCTTCCACGCTAATAGTGCTTTATCGTATTCCAATTTCTCCACAAAGAAGAAATCGGCAAATTCCGTAATGTCGGATAATTTTTTCATGCGGGCTTTGTAAGCTTCGACAATTTTCTCCAGCTGATCGGTGCTGTATTGCTTGGTGTTAAAATCCTTTAAATATGGCATACAGAGCTCCAATAATTCGCTATTGGATTTTTCACGGATATAATAACCATTTAAAAAATCCAGTTTCTGCAAATTAAAAACTGCTCCGGCTTTTTGGACTTTTTCAATGGAAAATTCTGTTTCAAGTTCCGCAAGGGTGAAATATTCTTTTTCAGTCCCCGGGTTCCAACCTAGCAATGCGATAAAGTTGATGATTGCTTCGGGTAAATATCCATTGTTATGGTAATCCATAACAGCAACATCTCCGGCGCGTTTGGACATTTTGCTTTTGTCTGGATTTAAAAGAAGCGGCAGGTGGCCGTATTCAAGTTTGTCGAAACCGAGCGCTTCCTGCAGCAGGATTTGTTTTGGAGTATTGGAAATATGGTCTTCTCCGCGGATAACATGGCTTATCTGCATATCAAAGTCATCTACCACGACGGCCAGATTATAGAGCGGTTCCGTTAAATTCTTAGCAATGACGATATCCCCCGTCAGGCTCATATCAAGTTCTACGTCGCCGCGGATTAAATCTTTGAATGTTATTTTCTTTTCCGCGACTTTAAAACGGATGACGCCGACAGTATTGTTTTTATCCCTGCAGGTACCATCGTACTTTGGCGCCACTCCCCTGCCCATCTGTTCTTGGCGTTTAGCTTCCAGAATTTCCGCGCTACAGGTGCAATAGTAGGCTTTTTTTTCATCCAAAAGCTGCTGCAAATATTTTTTATAAAGGTCAGGCCGGTCTGATTGCTTAAAAGGTCCCTCGTCCCATCCTAAACCCAGCCATGTCAGTTCCTCGATAATATTATCAACCCACTTCTGTTCTGAGCGTTCGCGATCAGTGTCTTCAAGACGCAGGACAATTTTACCGCCCTGTTTCTTGGCGA
>JAIFWS010000022.1:11858-14972 GCA_019658985.1 Candidatus Parcubacteria bacterium | reverse complement strand
GGGGATCTTCTGAAGACAGGCAACTGGAAATCTTCTTGAACATCTCAGCTAAAATGCACGATATGACAAAGAGTATCATTCAGAATATTAGAGCCTAATTAAATGAAAAGGCGCCCCGATGAATCATCGGGGCGCTTTGCGTTTCGGTTCACTGCGGTGCCGTCCGCCGCTGGAGGACGAGGCGTCGGGACGCATAGTGGATGGTGTGCAGCGCCCAGCCGTTTTGCCCTAGGGGTCGCAGGAGTGCCGTGACGTAGGGGTTGGTATTTTCCGCGCTCCAGCTGACGACCTTGAATTCCCAGTAGCTCCTTTTGTCGTCTTGCTTTGGACGCTGGAAGGCGGCATTGCCGGTCGGGAAGTCAACGGTGTGCAACTTGAAGCCTCGGGTGCCCCAGTTGTTGAGCCTTAACTCAACGTTTTGGTCAGTTTCACCGGGATCCCAACCCGTGAGTTCCACTTCCCACTGCTCGTCTCTTGCCACGTGCCTAGCCATGTTCTCCTCGCTGATGAGGGTTTCGGGGCTTGATCAAAAGACTCTATCGAGATAGTATGGTAGTAATTGGTATTTGTCAATAAAACCCTAAAATTTCTGTTATGGAAAATTGCGTATTCTGCCAATTACCGGAGATAAAGGAGAGGGAAGTCGCCAGCAATAACCTGGCCCGGGCTTTTTTGACCAATATCCCGATTGTCCCCGGCCATGTGCTGATTATCCCGACCCGTTGTGTGGCTAAGTATGAAGACCTGGATAATCAGGAGCAGGCCGCGATCGAAATCCTGCGATTTAAAATCCTGGCCGCGCTGAAAAAATCATTCGGCGCCGAAGGTTTCAATTTCGCCTGGAACGACGGAAAAACAGCCGGCCAATCTGTGTCGCATTTCCATTTGCACGTCATCCCAAGGAAAGCGGGGGATTCTGGAATTTACCAATACGAACCACGCGAGTTTGTTTACCGGCCAGCCAAAGAGCGTCCGGTGAGCCGAGAGGAGGAACTAAAAGAAGTGGCGGAGATTATAAAAAACAATTTAAGTAGTTAAATGGAAAAGGATAAGTTTTTTACTAAAAAATTGATACTTCCCTCAATTGGAACAATAGTTCTTGCGTTGATAACCAATGCTATCTGGGAAAATTTCTTTAGGGATTTATTGAATTGGCTTGTTAGAATTATTCTTAATGTTTCAACTTTTGGGATTAAGAAATATCAAGATGGTATTTATGCAGATGTAGCTCGAGGATTCTATGAAAGATCAAGTCTAGAAATCTTGCTTATTATAGTGTGCGGGTTTTCTGCCTTAACATTATTGATCACTTTTTCTCATTTTGGAAAGTTCGTGTTTCGTCAATCAGAAACGAAGATCAAAATTAAGGAATTTATAGGTAGTTTTATTCGTGGCAATAGCCTAGTTTCTCTATTGCCCCGCTTATACGTTCTATTTTTTGCAATAATTCTAATTGCCAACGTTGCCAGGATGGCATACGTTAATGAGTTAATTGCATACCATAATCAGCTCCTGCGCATAATTGCTCCCCATATTTCTGAAGAGGAAAACAAAATATTTTTATCAAAATTCGCCCAGATTCAGCATAAGTCTGATTACGAGAAAGATGTCAAAGAGCTTGAAGAAATTATTTTAGAAAATAATGTAAAATTACCTGAAAAGCCCTCCATTTAGATGTTAAAAGAAGTAAATTATACAATCATACTTTTCTATAAATTTACTAGGATTGCTAATCCCGATAAATTTAGAGACAAGCAGCGAGCGATCGCCGCGGATTTCGGTTTGACCGGACGTATTTTGGTGGCGAAAGAGGGGATTAACGCCACGCTGGAGGGGACGACCAAAAATATCAAGGGATATATGAAAGAACTGCGGAAGCAAAAAGTATTCCAGGATGTGGTGTTTAAACAAAGCGCGGGGTTCGGGAAGGCGTTTACAAAATTGCAGGTGAAGACCCGGCCGGAGGTGGTGACGCTGGGAGTTGGCGAATTGAATATTAAAAAGGATACGGCTCCGGTGGTGACCGCCGCGAAATTGGAAAAAATGTACCAGAAAGACGAGGACTTTGTGGTTTTGGATCTGCGCAACAATTATGAAGTGGAAGCCGGCTATTTTGAAAAGACGGTTAACCCGAATTTGAAGAACTTCCGTGATTTACCAGCTAAATTAAAAGAGTTAGAGCATTTGAAAGATAAAAAAGTAGTGGCGGTTTGTACAGGCGGAATTCGCTGCGAGAAAGCCACGGTTTTGATGAAAAAAGAAGGGTTTAAGAATATTTTCCAGCTCAAGGACGGGATCCATACTTATATGAAAAAGTACCCAGGTAAGCATTTTAAGGGCGGGCTGTTTGTGTTTGATAATAGAATGTTAACCTCGGTGGAGGATACTAAAAACAGGGAAGTGGTGGGCAAGTGCTTTGACTGCCAGGTTGAATGCGAGATTTTTTATAACGATGACTCAGTCCGGCCGTCAAAAAAAGTAATCTGCTGTGACGTATGCATTGCGCGGCATAAGCGCAAGTTACGGCCGGCCGTTCCCGTGTAAATATAATTAAAAAATACTATCATGAAAAACAGAGTCGTCCATTTTGAAATCCAAGTAGATGATGCGGAGCGCGCCATGAAATTTTACGGCGATGTGTTCGGTTGGACGTTTCCGAAATTTATGGATAATTATTGGGGAATTATGACTGATGAAAAGGACAGCAAGGAACCGGGAATCAATGGAGGATTATTGGCAAGACCATGTCCGCCGCCAAAGCCGGAACAAGGGACTAACGCCTTTGTTTGCACGGTTCAAGTTGAAAATTTTGATGAAATCGCCGCTAAAATTGAAAAGGCCGGCGGAAAAGTGGCGATGCCAAAGTTTGCCATCATGAATATGGCTTGGCAGGGATACTTTTTAGACACAGAAGGCAATACCTTTGGAATCCATCAAGCCGATCCGAATGCGAAGTAGGGTTGAAAATATTTTTTATTATGCTATTATTCCCTTAACGGATAGGGCATTTTCACCTGGCGACGGCTGGGGGAAATGAAGAAGGTTTCGCGACGGAGCCATGCAGGCTATTTCTCGGAACATTCTTTTGAGTCGTGGGCTGAGTGTGTCCTTGAG
>JAIFWS010000022.1:0-11830 GCA_019658985.1 Candidatus Parcubacteria bacterium | reverse complement strand
CCCTTGGTGTCTCACTCTACCTCTCTATCTGTTTCGGGTCGCCTGGTTTCTACCGGAGCGGCCCTTTTTCTTACGCATTGTGGGGAATACCAAAAGAGGAAAAAGAAGGATATAATAAGGATAGTAAATAAAAATAATATTAATTAATCCATAACGTTTATGATAGACGTATATGTAAATTATTTAGCAGTGGTTGTGGCAGCGGTTGCCAATATGGCGCTCGGGTTTGTGTGGTACGGCCCGCTGTTCGGGAAAAAGTGGATGTCCTTAATGGGCAAGACTTCCGCTGATATTGATGCGCAAAAGACCAAGTCTCCAATGTGGAAGGGCTATGCTATCGCTTTTGCCGGTTCTTTGGTGATGGCTTTCGTTTTGTCGCACTTTTTGACCTTTGCCAGCTTTTATACAGATTCAAGCGGAATTGCGGCAGGGTTGATGGTGGGTTTCTGGTCTTGGCTCGGGTTTGTTGCTCCGGTAACCCTGGGATCCGTGCTTTGGGAAGGAAAGTCCTGGAATTTGTGGATATTGGTAAACGGATATTACTTGGTTTCAGCTTTGATTATGGGATCGATTTTAGCGCTTTGGATGTAGTTTGTGACCCTGGTTGCTTTTAGGGCGATTACTTGGTATTATATTTTCGTACACCGGTAATCGCGGGGGCCCATAGTTCATTGGTAGAACGCTGTCCTGATAAGACAGAGGTAGAAGGTCCGATTCCTTCTGGGCCCACATTATTATTAAAAATGTATTTTGTATGGTAAAGTTTGTAGTAAAAAGCGATGGGGAAAGGGTTCCTTTTAGCCAGGAAAAAGTAGAATTATCAATTATGGCGGCTTGCACCGATGCAGAGCTTGAAGATGACGCAAAGAATGCTGTCGTCAAAGGAATGTCTAAGTTGGTGATGATGGACCTGGAAACCATGGACGAAGAGATGTCATCAGCCCAGTTGCGGGAATTGGTGCTTTCCAAGTTAGATGCCGCGCATCCCGAAGTTGCCACCGCTTGGAGGGAATACGAAGAAAGTAAAAATGTATAAGAAATAAAAATGACACTTCGGAGTGTCGTTTTTATTTACTCCTGAGATTATCCCCAGTTATTGCAGAAAAAAAATTGACAAATTATTCTAATAACCTAAAATAAGGATATGAATAAGATAAATGCACTGACATTCGACGCGAAAGAGGATGGATGGGAAACATCCAAGGGATTTATTATGCGACAAATCGATGAGCCAGTCCTGGATCAGGTAAATAATCCGGAGGACAGCCTTTCAGTTATTTTAAAACTAAAATTCGCCGGAGTGTGCGGAAGCGACCGGGGAATATTTTACCGGAATGCTTTCAAAGAAGCGATTCATAGTTCTTTACAGAAAGAAAACAAATCAATTCTGATTTTAGGACATGAGTTCCTCGGGGAGGTGGTCCAGGCCAGTTCAATGGTTAAGCATTTATATGGGATTAAGACCGGGGATTTGGTATCAGGGGATTCGCATATTACCTGTGGGAATTGCTACCAGTGCAAAATCGGGGAAAATAACGTTTGTGCAAGTGAAAAAATTCTGGGTATTTCTACAGATGGGATATTCGCTGTCTCCGTTAAAATCCCGGCTAAAAACCTCTGGGTTATTGATGCCAATAAGATCCGGCCGGAAATCGGCGCGATTTACGACCCGATGGGAAACGCCATCCATGCCGTAACAAAAATGGACGTGCGCGGCCAGCAGGTATTGGTTTCAGGTTGCGGCCCGATCGGATTATTTGCTATCAGATTGCTCAAGCACTTTGGCGCTTCCAATATTATCGCGATGGATATAAAAGAAGATAATTTGCGTATGGCGAAAGAACTCGGAGCTCATACTGTGTTATTTTCTGATGATGTCGATGCGTCAAAAAAAGTCTGGGAATTAACCGGAGGCAGGGGAGTTGATATAGCGATGGAAATGGCCGGGCCGGTTCCATCAATCATGATGTGCCTGCAAACCGCGCGGCGCGGAGGGCATGTGATTTTATTCGGCGTTAAAGACGGTGACGTTACGATTCCCGAATTTTCCCGATTGGTAGTAAAAAACGGGGTAACGCTTCATGGGGTAATCGGCCGCCGGATTTTTAAAGATTGGCAGGCATTGGAAAGCATTCTCGGGGATGCCGGTAATGGAATCCAGGAAGACATCTGGAATATTATCTTAAAGAAAGGACAGGGGACGATTTTGGATTTTAACGGTTACAATAAAGAGAGTTTTGAAAAATCGATGAACGAAAATCCGAAAGTGGTTTTCAAGTTTTAGTTTTTTTGTAAGAAAAATGCCAGTATGGTGAATACTGGCGGACTCTTTGGATCAGCGCTGGAGCACCACGCCGTGCTTTTCCAGGATCTGATCCAGGTCGCGGTCATCATCGACCCCGAGGTCCCTGAGGGTGAACAAACCGTCGCTCACGCCCCTGCGAACCCTTCCGACGATCTTGCGGGCCTCGTAGGCCTCTTTCTTGTTGCTTCGTTGCAACGATTCTAGCTGCGCTTTGGCAGCCCTCCGCACTTCCGCTGCAAGAGTCATGACCCACTGCCTCCCGTGAGCTCGGGCGACTTGTGCCATATTTAACTTATCACAGTATATAATTTTGACAATATGGTAGGGGTCTAAAAAAAGAAGCCCGGCGAGATTGTCGCAGGGCTTGGTACTCGGCCGGATGTTCCTAGAAGAGGTCACCCAGATTTGAGCGCGGATACTTAGTCCGCCCCCAGTCGCAGGCGTCGGTTCCGCCCAGGGGTTGGAATCCTTGCGGCGAAGACGGGGAATCCTGTCGCGCCTTGGATCCGCCTTCGGTTACGCCGCAGTCCGGGCAGGTGATCGTAGACGTCAGGTCGTTGATTTGTGCCTTCGGACTGCCGCAGTGGGTGCACCGGGTCGTCCGAAACAGGAGATCAATCGGATGAGGCGGAGGCGGCGCTTCGCCATTACCTTGCGGCTGACCGTCGTCGGTCATGGTCTCTCCCATTGCTTCGGTGGTCGGAATAACTACGCTGAGTATTTTATAGAATAATATATTAAATTTGTCAATATGAATCAAGAATTTAAAAAAATCATCGAAGGCGAGCTGGCATCAATAAAAGAAAAAGGGCTTTTTAAAGAAGAGCGGATTATTTCTTCAAAACAGGGGAGGGAAATCATGGTTAATGGTAAAAAATACCTGAATTTTTGTGCTAATAATTACTTGGGACTGGCAGGAAGCAAAGAATTAATCGGGGCAGGGAAGAAGGCCTTGGACAAATGGGGATTCGGACTTTCATCGGTGCGGTTTATCTGCGGAACAACGAAAATCCACAAGGAGCTGGAAAAGAAAGTAGCAAAATATCTTGGCTACGAAGACGCCATTTTATATACTTCTTGTTTTGATGCCAATACGGGACTTTTCCAAACCTTATTAACCGATCAGGATGCCGTTATTTCCGACCAGTTAAACCACGCTAGTATTATCGACGGGATGCGCCTTTGCAAAGCCGAGCGGCATATTTACAATCATTCAGATATGAATGATTTAGAGGAAAAACTGAAAGCTACTCAATCAAAACGGATCCGGATGATTGTGACCGATGGCGTCTTTTCCATGGAGGGGGATATTGCCAATATGAAAGGGGTTTGCGACTTGGCGGAAAAATACAACGCGCTAGTGGTAATGGATGATTCGCACTCTACTGGATTTATGGGGAAAACCGGAAAAGGGACGCATGAATACGCAGGAGTGGGCAAGCGGGTGGATTTTATCACTTCAACCTTCGGCAAAGCGCTTGGCGGGGCATCCGGCGGGTTTGTGGTTTCATCAAAGGAAAATATTGAATTTCTGCGCCAGAGATCAAGAAATTATATCTTTTCCAATTCACTGGCTCCGGTTATCACCGCGGTCACTTCGTTTGTTATTGATTATTTAAAATCCCACCAGGATCTGCGAAAACAGCTTTGGGAAAATGTGGAATTATTCCGGAAATTGATGCAGGAGAACGGATTTGAAATTTCAAAACAGGCCCACCCGATTGTGCCGATTATGATTGGTGACGCGGCCAAAGCGAAAAAGATGGCATCAGAAATGTTAAAAATGGGGATTTATGTGATTGCGTTTTCCTATCCGGTAGTGCCAGAGGGCAAGGCCAGGATCCGGGTGCAGATATCGGCAGCGCATACAAGAAAAGATATTGAAAGAGCCGTGGCTGCGTTTGTAAAAGTAAGCAAATAGAGATTGGACAACTTTTTGTCATCCCCGGCTTGAACGGGGATCCAGAGTATCTACACCCATTCTAGATTCCCGCTTTCGCGGGAATGACAAAAAGAATAAAAAACACCCTTCTAGGTGTTTTTTGTTACTTCTTTTTATTGACCGTTTCCGAAATAATTTTTCCATCATCTAGCCGGATGATTTTTTGTGCCATGTCGGCGTATTGTTCTTCGTGGGTGACCATGATAATCGTCTGGCCATCTTTGTGCAGATCTTTAAAAATATCAATAACGGCTTTTGAGGATTCATTATCAAGGTTGGCGGTCGGTTCATCGGCAAATAAGATTTTTGGTTTATGGGCGATAGCACGGGCAATGCTGGTGCGCTGTTGTTCTCCCCCCGACATGTGGCTTGGGATATTATCGAAGCGATGGGCTAGGCCGACTTTGGTTAATGCTTCTTTGGCGATCGCATAGGCTTTTTTCTTGTCGATATTCTGCATTAACAAAGGCAGTACAACATTTTCCACGGCGGTTAATTCAGGAAGCAAGGCATAGTCCTGGAAAACGTATCCGCAGTTGGTTAAACGGAATAAGATTTTTTCTTCCGGTTTCATATCATGGGTGTCTTTGCCATTAATCTTAATTTGGCCGGAAGTCGGTTCGTCTAGCAAGCTCATTTGGTAGAGGAAGGTGCTTTTTCCTGATCCGGATCTTCCCATAATCACAATAAACTCGCCGTTTTCGGCCCTAAAATCGATGCCTTTGAGCACCTTGGTTTCGGCTTCACCGTCTTTGAATGTTTTTACCAGGTCTTTTGTTTGGATCATATTTTTTAGCTTATATTGACACTATATCACCTTTATGCTAGAAGCATATCCAGAGCAGGCATCCTGGGCGTCCAGGAATGTGCTGCTAAGCACCTCTATGCGAGGAGGATCTCCATCATGTCCGAAGCGACTCCGTTGCCGCCGAATGAAGCTTTGGCTCCCGACACCGTCGTGTCGTCCCTGGTCACCCGCGACGTGACCCCCGCCGCCGGCCCGGTCGAAGAGAATGTCCTCGAGACGCCGGCGCCCTCGGCCGAGCTGAAGGTCGGCGACCTGCCCGACCCGGTGTGATCCCCGCGGACCACCGGCCTCATGCCCCGCGCGCATTCTTCCAAAGAACTGCGCCCGGGGTTCTTTTTTTACAAATTTTCAATTTACTAGTTTCTTCCCAAAATCGAATCCAACGTATTTTTCCTGATAATCATGCGCGCTGGAATATAGCCGGCAATAATGGTTGATCCAACCAGTAATGCAACCCTGATCAGCGTTTCGCCGAAGGGAGCCACTAAAATACCGTCGGAAAATGGGAAGTCAATCGGGTGGGCTAAAAAGAGCGGGACTAAGGCGAAGTAAATAATAATCAAACCGATCGCGGCTCCCAGGAAAGCGTAAAACATCGATTGGAAAATATACGAAATTTCAATAGCTTGTCCGTTAATCCCGATGCCTTTTAAAATGCCAATAAATTTGCGGCGGGTCAAGGCGTTGATGAAAATAACAATGAAAATAGTGATGGATGCTACTACCAGGCCAATAGAACTTAACGCGTTTCCGAGCATCGCGAACGTCGCGATGATATCTTTTAGGAATTTTGGCTGGGCGTCAACGTAGGTTTGGACTTTGGCTGATTTATCAACTCCGGCCAATACTAATTTGCGTTTTACTGCTAAAGGGTCGGCGCCGTCTTTAAGGGTCATGGCGATTTGGGCCGCGTTACCGTCGCCCCGCCCGATGAGGCTTTTGACTTCCGAATCAATCATATAGAGACCCATACTCACATTATCAACCTTGCTTTTTAAAATTCCTTTTACAGTAACTTCTTTTGTAACGTCATTTACCTTAATCCTTATTTTTGTGCCGACGCCAACGTTTTCAAGCGCGGTAAATCCCGGGCTATCCACCGGAACATATTGCTTCAGTAAAAAATTACCGATGAGCACTTTGTCGTAATCAGCCGGGGTAAGGTAAGAACCGTCAATGACGTGGCTCGATAGGCCGGTGAGCGCGTCTTCTTGCCCGGGATTTATCCCGATCAATTGGGCCGATGCAGTATTCGGCTTGTCATTTATTTTCTTAGTTTGGTAATTCGCTTCGAGTATCACGCCTTTATTGTAGCGGACGCTCATGTTTTTGACTTCCGGCAATCCCCGTACCAAGTTTATGATGTTCGGGCTGTTTTCAATATAATCTTTATTTAAAAGGGCTGAGATAATGATATCGCCGGTGTATTGCTTGTGCCAGGCGGAAATCGACCCTTCGATTAATCCGACCAAGATTCCCGATACCACCACTAAATTCAAAAACGTCAGCACCATCACAAAGACGATCAGCCCTGTGGTCCAGGGATTTGATTTGCGGATCTGGCGCAACGCCAGGAAGAATCCGATTTTTATATTAAGCCCGAGTTTTTCAAGCATAAATTTTTTTGTCATCCCAGGCTTGACCTGGGATCCAGGGTATGCGCTGGATTCCCGCTTTCGCGGGAATGACAAGTAGAAGATTCGATTTTTAATTTAGTACCACGATATCCCCATCATCGAGCCCCGAGATGATTTCGATATTCCCGCTGGAAGATACTGACCCGGTGGTTACGGCCTTTTCTGTTACTTCTTTTGCTTGCGCGCTGGTTTTCACCCTCACTATTTTCTGGCCGTTTTTTATTTGGACGGCTCCCTGGGGAATCGAAATTACGTTGGATTTTCTCTCCGTGGTAATGGTGATGGTTCCGGTCATGCCGGATTTGATTCGCGGATCGTTATTGTCATTGAACCCAATTGTTACTTTGTAGGTTGAAACACCGTCCTTGATGGTTTCCGCCGGATCAATGGAGATCACTTTTGCCGCAAATACAGCAGTCGGATATGAATCGAGAGTGATTTCGGTTTCCTGATTAATGCTGATCAGAGAAATATTTATTTCCGGAACATAGCTTTCTACTTCAAAATTATTTTTTGAAATGACAGAAACCGCCACATCCTGGCTGGAGAAAACCTTGCCGGGTTTGGCGTTTACCGCGGTAACGACTCCATTGATGGGGGAGTAAATCCTCTTTTTATTCAATTGGGCGATGACATTTTGCGCGTTGGCTTTGGCTTGGGCGATCTGGGCTTTATAGACGGCGATGTCCGAAGTTCTGGCTGGAGCCTGTTTAAGAACCAGGGCGTCTTTTGCCTGGGTTATTTTCACTTTATAGGCAGCAATACTGGTTTGAGAAGAAACAACGCTTGATAAGGCAGTATTAATGCTGGTCTTTTGCGTATCCAAAGAAGCCTTGTCGGTTGCGGTAACTCTGGTGTAATAGAGGCCTTCTTCGCAGGTCTGGCGGATTATACCCAGGGCCGCATACGTGGAATTTAAATCGGTAACGATGTGGGCAATGGCGATATCCCAATTAGTTTGGTTTTGGCTGTTTTTGGCATTATCAAGGTATTGTTTTGCTTCTTTTACATTGTCGTTAATCGTATTCAGAGCGGCCTGGACTTTGATCACTTCTAAGTCTCCGCTGTTAAAATAAGTCTGCTGGATGTAATGAGTTTGAGTATAAGCGCCGGATAATGCGGTATAAGCATTATCTAATATATTCTGGGAACTAATATAGGCATTATCAAGATTCTGCTGGGCCAGCGAAATATCGTTTTTGCCGGTTTGGATGTCTTCCGGAGAATTGCCTGCCAAAAGCTGGTCGAGCCTGGCCTGTTCCAATTGGATGCCGGCTTGCATTCCCGCTAATTGCGCCTGCAACTGTCCGGTGCTCTGGCTTGCCAATAATTGGCCGGCGTACACATTCTGTCCGACACGCACGTTTACCGAGGAAACCTGTCCGGGTTCTTCAAATGATAAATCCAGATTTTCTTTAGCGACTATTTTTCCGGAAGCGGAAACCTGCTGCAAAAAATCAGCAGGATGGACGGCGAGCGTCTCTTCTACAACTTTTTTATTGAAGAATAGGAAGTATCCTCCGATTAAAACGGCCGCTATAATGGCAACCCAGGTAATCCTTTTGCGGGAAAGCCAATTCTTGGGATTAATTTTCATGTTGTATTTTATTTAATATTTTTTTATGGAGCGCCAGATACTGTCCAAGCTCGGCATCGGTGAGCGCGCCGAATAACTTTCCCATGACTTCTATGTGTTTCTTGCGGGTGGTTGCGATTACTTTTTGTCCTTTGGGAGAAAGATTGATATGCAGGAAGCGGTGGTCTTTTTGATCGGTTTTACGTTTTACGTAACCGTTTTCAGTCAATCCATCCACCAGCTGAGTAGCGGCGCTGGCGCTGATGCTGAGCATCTTTGAAATATCCTTAATACCCATGTTTTTGTTTGCCTCAATGATACACAAAACAAACCACTGGGAGTGGGTGATCCGGTCTTTTGCCCCCAGTCCTATTGCTTTCAGCTGGAGTTTATTCTTCATAGCATGGAAGTTAGCCATGATTTCCTCGATTGTTTTTTTCCGGTTCTTCATTAAAGTAGAATATATTATTTAAGTATCTTAACTGATTTGGCGGATAAGTCAAGAGAGAATAAAAAAGCCCCTCGCCGATGAAGACCGGCGAGGGGATATGGTTGTGCGTCAGTTGGGCGAGGGCGCGTAGTGGCCCTGCACGAGGCAGTCGCGCGGGTCGGAGAAGGAAGTGCTCCACGCTTCCAACCTCGTGTCCCATCTGAGACAGTTGACCGCCGGCAAGCGCTCGGGGCCGCCGCCGCTCCTGCCCAGGAAGACGATGATCTTCTCGGACTTCCAGCTCTCGGGGATCTGGTCCGGGTGCTGGAGGAGCCGGACGAGCAGGTCGGGGCCGGCGGTTTCTCTCCGACTGGCCTGGCGGACGGCGGCCTGGAGATCTTCCAGGGGCCGTTTCTGGTAGGGCAGCTCTCCCTCCGATGGCGCCAGCCCTTCCAGCGCCGTCAGGATGAACCGCTTGGGCAACGTGAGGGGCGGGGCCTTGGGCGTCGGGGGCTCGTCAACCAGGGGATAGAAACCGATGGACGCGGACATGAGGTATCTCCCGCTGAACGTGTGTGGGGCGACTGATTACATATTTACCTATGCCATTAAATATGTCAATCCAGGAGTATCTTTGACATTTAAGGGATTTTATTGTAATATAGTGCATATGGAAAATATCGTCATAAATAATACAGAAAATAACGAATCGACTAAAAACTTCGGCGGGCTTGGCATTTCACCGAATATTATGTCCGTTTTGGAGCAATTGAACTTTAAAACACCGACTCCTATCCAATACAAGGCAATCCCGGTGGCTATTGAAGGGAAGGATATCGTTGGAATCGCCCAAACCGGAACAGGGAAGTCATTGGCTTTCGGGATTCCGTTGATTCAGCGCTTGATGCAATTGGGAGATAAAAAGGGATTGATTATTTTGCCTACCAGAGAGCTGGCTTCTCAGATTAACGAAACGCTGATGAAACTCGGCCGGGGATTCGGATTGAAAACCGCGGTATTGATCGGAGGCGCTTCAATGGGACAGCAAATCAGCCAACTGCGTTTTGGCGCCCACATTATTATCGGAACTCCAGGCCGGATTAACGACCATTTGCAACAGAGGACTTTAACTTTAAGCGATGTTGGGATTTTAGTTTTAGACGAAGCGGATTTGATGTTCGACATGGGATTTGCGCCGCAAATTAAACAGATCTTATTGTCAGTACCAAAAGAACGCCAGACGATGTTGTTTTCCGCCACCATGCCTGACGCGATTATTAAAATCGCCACAACCCACATGAAGTTACCCGTGCGCGTGGAAATCGCCCGGCAGGGGACAACCAATGAAAAAGTGGCCCATGAATTATTCTTTGTTAAAAAAGATTATAAAGTAAGATTGCTGGAAAAGTTATTGGCGGAATACAAAGGCAGTGTCTTGGTTTTTTCCCGCACCAAGTACGGAGCCAAGAAAATCTGCGCAGATTTATTGAAAAAAGGCTTCACTGCTGCCGAAATTCATTCTAATAGAACGCTTGGGCAGAGACGCATGGCCTTGGATGGTTTTAAAAATGGAAAATACCGTGTCTTGGTTGCAACCGATATTGCCGCCCGCGGAATCGACGTGAAGGGGATTGAGTTGGTAGTAAACTTTGATTTACCGGAATCTCCAGGGGATTATGTCCACAGAATTGGTAGAACCGGCCGCGCCGGCCTGGAAGGACGGGCAATCTCATTTGTGGCTCCGGACCAGAAAGGCAAGGTGCGTGAAATCGAGAGATTAATCAGATCCGCGATTCCCGTTTTGCAATTACCGGAACTTCCTCAAAATGCATTCACGTCAAATACTCCCCAGCAACAGCAGGTATATAAGAAGAATATGGAGCAGGAAAAGCAGCTGCCTAAACAGCATCCTTTTCCAAGGAAGCCAGGCGGATACGGACAGCGACCATATAAGCCATTCAAAAAACGATTTTCAAGATAAATACTAAAAAATCCGCCACTTGGCGGATTTTTTATTTACCTGATTGATTCGTATCCTCCCTTTACTCCGTGCGGCGAGAAGACAATGTGCCAGAGCTGCGTTCTGCGGGCTCTGAATAATGCCGCGCACTGTAATAAATAGTATTCCCACATCCGGTAAAACTTCGGCCCGTATTGTTTTTCAAATTTTGGCCAGGTGGCTTTGAAATTCTTGTACCACTCCATGAGTGTCCGGTCATAATTGGCCCCGAAATTATGGACGTCTTCGATGACGAATAGTTTTTCAACAGACTGGCAAATCTCTTTTAATGACGGAATGTGGCTGTTCGGGAAAATATATTTATTAAGCCACGGGTCAAACGGGCTGGAGGGCTCCAAGCCGCCAATTGTATGGAGCACGAAAAGTCCGCCATCCTTCAAACACCGCCGCGCCACTTCCATGTATGACCTGAAATTCTTAACTCCTACGGCTTCAAACATGGCAATAGAGACAACGTGGTCGAATTTCTCATTAACTTCGTGGTAGTCTTGGAGCCGAACCTCCATTGGAAGCCCTTTGCATAATTCTTCAGCGTATTTTTTCTGTTCTTTTGATACCGTAAGCCCCACAACCGACACGCCATAGTTTTCAATGGCGAATTTTGCGAAAGCGCCCCAGCCGCAGCCGATTTCCAAAATCCTCTGGCCTTTCTGCAGGTTTAGTTTCTTGCAGATCAAATCTAGTTTGGCAAATTGGGCTTCTTCCAGTGTCTGTGCGTTTTTCCAATAGCCGCAGCTGTACATTAGGCTTGGTCCGATCATGGCAGCGAAAAACTCATTCCCTAAATTATAATGTTTTTCCGCTACTTCGTAAGCGCGGCGCCCGATCTGAAGGTTGAAGACTTTTGCTTTTGCGTATTCAATCAAGTCAGGAATCTTCATTCCCAGCTGATCGGATGTTTGCGCTAGAAACAGCCGGGTGAAGAATTGGTCGAGAGCCTCGCAATCCCACCAGCCTGCCACGTAAGATTCCCCGAGACCCAAAGAGCCTTCGGACAATACTTTATTGTAAAGGCCCTGGTTGTGTATTTTGATGTCCCAGGGATTGGACCCATTGATCTTGATGCCAGTCGGCTCAAGCAGTTTTTCCGCCCATGCTTTCTTGGAGTCCCC
>JAIFWS010000021.1 GCA_019658985.1 Candidatus Parcubacteria bacterium | reverse complement strand
TGGGGGCGAACTTAAAACGGAATGCTTATCACTATTTGATGAACCATTCCTATTCATTCTTCACCAATAATTTCGTGGGGTCTTTAGTGCAGAAAGTGAACCGGTTTGCCCGGGCTTTTGAAAGCTTGGCGGATAACCTGGTATGGAATTTATTGCCGCTTGCGGTCAGGGTTGCGGCAATATTCATTATCGTATTCCTGTTGAATAAATTGATCGCCATCATTATCCTCATCTGGGCCGTGGTGTTCTTGTCGTTCAATATCATTTTTTCCCGGTGGAAATTAAAATATGATATCCAGGCCGCCGAAATCGATTCTAAAACAACTGCTTATCTGGCTGATACAATTACCAACCAGAACACCGTCCAGCTGTTTGATAAATTCCATTTTGAAATGAAAGGCTATAAAGACGTTACCGAAAAGCAGGTCAAGCTGACCCGGTTCCGGTGGAACCTTGATGCGTTAATCGACGCAGGCCAGGCATTTTTAGGATTCATCATGGAGTTTTTGCTATTTTTCTTTGCGATACGGTACTGGCAGCAGGGCTTGCTGACCATCGGAGTGTTTGTCCTGCTGCAGGCATACCTGATAACGCTTTTAAACCAGCTCTGGGGGTTCACCCGGATTGTGCGTGATGTTTATCAAAGCTATGCTGATTCAAAAGAGATGGTGGAAATCATGCTCCTGCCCCAGGAAATCACCGATGCGCCGACCGCCGAAGAGCTGGAAGTCGCCAATGGCCACATTGAATTTAAAGACCTCGATTTTAGTTTCAATGAAACTCGCAAAGTGCTTGAAGGCATCAATCTTGTCATTAAGCCGGGTGAGCGGGTGGCGCTGATCGGCCCTTCTGGAGCCGGCAAGAGCACATTTATAAAATTATTGCTCAGGCTCTACTCGCCGACCAAAGGCCAGATTTTAATTGACGGGCAGGATATCCAGAAAGTAACGCAGGGCAGTTTGCGTAAAAATATATCGCTGGTGCCCCAGGATCCGGTCTTGTTCCATCGTACCCTGGCAGATAACATCGCCTACGGAAAACCCGGCGCTTCCCGGAAGCAGATTGAGGAGGCGGCGCAGCTTGCCCATTGCGACGAATTTATTAAGAATTTACCGTTGGGATTTGAGACCTTTGTGGGGGAGCGTGGCATCAAATTATCCGGAGGGGAACGCCAGCGTGTAGCCATTGCGCGCGCCATGATCAAAAACGCGCCGGTTTTGGTATTGGACGAAGCCACTTCCAGTTTAGATTCGCATTCTGAATTACTGATCCAGGACGCCTTGGATACTTTAATGGCCGGCAAAACCACCATTGTCATCGCTCACCGGCTTTCTACCATCCAAAAAATGGACCGGATTATCGTGATCGATAACGGCAAGATTATTGAAGACGGCAACCATAAAGAATTGCTGAAAAACCCCGACAGTTTGTATTATAAATTATGGACCCTGCAAGCCGGCGGATTTTTGACGGCTGAAGATGTTGAAGAAAATCCCAAGGAAGATATAATTGGGGAAGAGGAAGAAAATGAGGAGTTTCAAAAGGTCGAAGGTTAATCAATTTCAATATAATCATTTTATCGCCGAGGATAGCGAGTGGAGAAAACACGCAGACGGGAGCTTTCGCTCTCGCGTCTCGACCGCAGTGTGGTTTCTCCCGAGCGTCGCAGGCGACAAAGGGTTTGATACCCTTTATCATTATGAAAAATACACAAAAATATATTGTAAGTTTGAGTCTGGCGGCAGTGTTATTGGCCGGCGGTGCTTCGTTGGTTGTGGCTGAAGAAAACCGGGTTCCAGCTGGAACGGTTGTATTGCCTGGAGCGCCTTCAACCGAGAAGCAGATGGTGCTAGAGGTCGGTCCGAAAGGCAATGTATTGCTCCGCGGAACTGTTGTCTCCGTCGGCACGGCTACGGTTGTGGTAAAAAGCTGGGGCGGTGATTGGACGGTGAATGTTTCAAGCTCGACGCAACTGTTGCCATTATCAGCTATGTCCCAATTTAAGGTCGGCGACTTTGTTGGCGCGCAAGGCATGATGAATACGGGCGCCGCCTGGACAGTTGACGCCAAAGTGGTCCGCGATTGGAGTGCCAAGAAAGAAGCGCAAGAAACCAAAAAAGAAATCAATGATATTATAAAATCCGTGTCTCCGCGCAATTGGCAGGGCATCGCAAGTAATATTAATGCTTCAGCTAACACGTTTACCTTAACGATTGATGGGGTGGCCTACACGGTAAACTTGGCTGCAGGTGCTAAGGTGGTAAACGATGGCTACGGCGTTATGAATTTGGCCGACATTAAATCGGGGGATATCGTGCGTATTTATGCTACGATCTCGGGTACTACAGCAACAGCATATGTTGTTCGGGATCCGGCCATTAAACCTCACTATGACGTCAAAAGCTTAAGCAAATAAGTTATTTTAAGCCTAAAAACAGCCCTGACGGGCTGTTTTTAGTTGTGCTTGACCGTTATTGAAAAGGGAGTAGTGTGGTAATTAGCGTCCTGGACAACCTACAACAAGGAACCCCCATGAGCTCTCCCGACGTCCCAAAGGACAAGAGTTTTCCTCCCGACGCCGTCCAGTGCGGCGAGTGTAGGGGAGATGGCTGTAGTTTTTGTGGAGACAGAGGGTGGTTGCCGCCGTGCCACCATCGCGGGAGACATTGCGCCAGCGAGGAATGCCGCAAACCTCTCCCTCCTGATCACGTCGGTGACTTCTGCTCGACCGAATGCGAGTTCGAGCTTATCTTTTAGACTCGAACAGGTCCCTTGATGCGTAATGCGCATCGGGGATTTTTTTATCTTAGAGTACCCTCAGGCGGGGTTCTAAAGCATTGAAAAATTTGCAAAATCGAGTAGTATGTAGATATATTCCGGTGTAGCTCAAAAGGCTCACATTGTGGATAGAAAAGTTGTTTTTTAGAGAGAAAACCGCATTCCGGTGTAGCTCAGCGGTAGAGCGATTCCCTGTGAACTTTCTTTTAATGCCATATAATAAAAATATATGGCAGAAAAAAGAAAATATGCCGACAGACGAGAAGAGTTAATCAAAGCTGTTGCCAAGCGGCGACGCAAGATTAAACTCATGGCAATTGAATACAAAGGAGGCAGATGCCAAGTTTGTAGTTACAAGAAGTATCCGGGAGGGTTAGACCTGCATCATTTGGATCCGAAAACAAAAAGTTTCGGAATCGGTGAAAAAGGTTATACCCGGTCTTGGGAAACAGTTAAGGCGGAATTAGATAAATGTATTCTAGTTTGCGCAAATTGCCACCGTGAAATCGAAGCCGGCATTACGCAGCTTCCTTGGGAAACCAGGGATGAAAAACGAGGTGAAATCGGTGAAACCTTAAATGGCAATACCGAGCCAAGCCTCATCCTATCTTATAAAAGCAGGGTGAGGAAGGTGTAGAGACTATCCTTTGTGGGAGTACTAAAACATACATATGTTTTGGGAAGCGCCTCGCACCCAGTTGGGTGATGATATAGTCCACCCCTTATGGAAACATAGGGATAAGTGTAAGGAATGGGTCGTAGGTTCGAATCCTACCACCGGAGCCAAATAAAATCGCCTTTTAGGCGGTTTTTTGGTAGTATAGCCTTATGATTGAAATAGAAAAGAAATTCATCCTAACGCCAGAACAAGAAAAAAGCCTCATTGAAGGGGCGGAATTTTTAGGTGAAAAGCAATTTACTGATATTTATTACGATGATAATAACTTTTCTTTAACTAAAAAAGATATTTGGTTAAGAGAACGAGACAGTAAGTTTGAATTGAAATTGCCCATGAATGAATCTTTCGAGAAGCGAGTTGCAGACCAGTATCGGGAATTAGATGTTGAAGATGATATTTTAGCCCATTTCGGATCGAGAGGCGTATCAGTAAAAGAGTTTTTAATTGAAAAAAATTATAAGCCGTTTTGCAAAATAACTACAACCAGAAAAAAATATAAAAAAGATGGTTTTGGAATTGATTTGGATATTATGGATTTTGGATATACATTAGCTGAAATAGAGTTAATGGTAGATAATGAATTAAACATGAAAGAGGCGACTAATAGCATTATTAATTTTGCAAGTAAGTGCGGCATTGATACTACGGTAAGCATTTTAGGAAAAGTTATGAAGTATTTACAATTGAATAATCCTACCCACTTCCAAGCTCTCATTGATGAATGGAAAAATAATTAAAGCTTACTTAAACAAGATTCAAAGAATTGATTTCTACACTTATAAGTCCCCAGTTTACTGTTCTGAACGCATCATAAAGGGGGAGCCACGAAACAAAAAGACGTCCTTGGGGCGTCTTTTTGTTGGAATAATTTTATGGATTTTTTGTAAAAAATAGTCCGGCGATCGCTGTTGCGTTCGCCGGATCTGTCCAGTCGGAAGCTACCAGGCGAAGATGCCTGATTGTTTCTTCCGGCTCATCCGGAATTTGACATCGTACGCGCCCCGGGTGACACCAGTTAACTTAGGACAGAGGTCGATGGTGTATTCCTTCCAGGATGTCGCGTCGTGGGGACGCCAGGACTCTCTGATCCATAGCACCCTCTGGGAGTTGACCTTCCACTCCCCAGAGTAGGCGGTACTGTTCCAGACATGGTGTTGGCTTCCGCCCCTCATTAGTACCATGCCGTACTGGGTGGTAGACTGCTTGTCTTCCCACACGCAATCCCACTCACCGACCAGGTCGTAGACAGCCGGATGGCGTTGGGTCTTAGCCAGCGGAGCGGGTGCCGACAGCAGCGTCGAAGCGGACACTACCGCCAGCAGAAAGAAGCACAGAACGAACCGTATCGTGATACGCACCTGATCTCCTTTCGAGACAGGAGTGGACGAAGGGTTGCTTTCACTATAACACTTTTAATAAAATATTCATCAATTAATAATGATATTAGAGCTGATATGGCATTCATCAAATATCCATGCTAAAGTTTGTAATATAAAATATATTAAATAAAGGATATTGAGCCCTTCGTCGCTCATCGAGTTCATCGAGCCTGAAGGCTTCTCAGAACCTGAACGGCCTGAGGACTCATCAGAGTCCGAATGACCTGCGACGTTTGCCAACAAACATATTGCGATGCGTTTATTGGCGCACTATCCTTGGCAATAAAACGATATGACAAATAAAGAATTTTTTATCGAGACATTAAAAGATGAGGCTCCAAGATTCAAAAAGGCTATTGAGGCTTTGCCGGATGACAAGCATGATTATAAAGTCCATGAAAGATCGCGCACCGCAGGAAATTTAGCCGCGCAGCTGGCTGTGCAGTGGAAAGCTATTTCTGGAATTTTAACCGCCGGCCAGCCAAATTTTGATCCTCATGAGATGGAAAAGCAGACTAAGGATGAAATGCTCGCTAAATTTGATCAGGGTATCGCGCAGATGCAAAAAGATCTGGAGGTCGTCTCTGATGAAGAGTGGGAGAATGGCCAGGCCGCGATGGGTGAAAATTGGAAAGATAAAAAATACCGCATGGCGTGGGGGTTCTTGTTTGATGCCATCCATCACCGCGGACAATTGGCTACTTTTTTAAGGGCTATGGGGTCCCCAGTTCCGTCGATTTACGGTCCGTCCGCCGACGATCCAAAATAAAGGGTATTCAACCCTTTGTCGCTCATCGAGTCTGAGGACTCATCAGAGTCCGAATGACCTGCGACGCTCGGGAAAAAACACGCTGCGGCGAGTTTTCCCCGCTCGCTATCCTCGGCACTAAGCTATGGCCAAAAAGGAAATTTCTGCTGGCGCGGCGCATCAGCTGCCGCCAGATTTACGCAAGGCGCTTCTTTCTGATAAAGAAGCGTTTTCGGCTTGGGAAGATATTACACCGCTCGCCCGCAACGAGTGGATTTGTTGGGTTATTTCTAGTAAAAAGCCGGAGACGAGGAAAAACCACGTTGAAAGGACTCGTGCGGAATTAATTGAAGGAATACGCCGGCCTTGCTGTTGGGCCGGCTGCCGGCATCGTTGATATGCCCCTCATTAAAGAATATGATGAGCATGCGCTTCAAGAAGTCGGAAGGTTCCTATAGCCCCCCCGCATAGTCCTTGAGGGTACACGAGGCTCTGCTCTTGGGAACTATCGGGGAGTTTTTTATCAACAAATCTGATTCTTAAACTAAAAACGCCCTTGAGGGCGTTTTTAGTTTTACGAAACTATTGTATTATTCTTGGACTAAAATAGTGGCTACGTTCTGATGCATGTCGCAGTCGACCAAAAGGGTGCTTGGCTTTACCGCAATATCAGGGAGAACAACGATTTTAAATCCCCATGGCTTTATAGTAAAAGAGGAACCGACTTTAACGGTCCGGGTTTCCGGAGACCGGTTGTCGATCATAATGCCGGTATTATCTTTATAGGTTACGCTATTTGGAGTCGCCGCGCAATTTTTATCCAACTGAATTCTCCGGGTGGCGTATTGCGCCAAAGCATCTGAGTAAGAAATATTCACTGCCGCCGTGCCGGTGTCCTGGGCAGAAATATCCTGCACTGACGCGGGTTCCGTTCCGGTTTGGCTCGGTCCTGTCGTAACTTGGACCGGTCCCGGAGTATTGGTGAACATAACCAAAAGCCCCGCTACAATAACGAGGACGAGGACAGCTGCGCCGCCAATCCACAGTTCGAGATTTTTATTTTGTTTGTGCATAAGTTTGTTTTTAATATTTTTCGTCTAAGCTGATTATACCGCTACAGGCTGTACAATGGAATAACCTACTTATCCACTTATTTTATTAGCCTCCAACGCGGTTTTTTTGCTACAATATGATAATTAACGGAGTAATTCTGGTGATGCTGGGTAGTAAAATCAATACATAAAAATTCTGTGGTAAAACATAGCGACGATAATCATATAAATTTATCTCCCGCACGGCTTGAGGCCTTTAGCGACGCGGTTCTGGCGATTATTATTACCATTAGCGTTTTGGCAATCCGTATTCCCAGCGCCCCGACGTTAGAATCCATTCTGGCGATCGTCCCGGTTTTTATTGTGTATGCCATTAGTTTTCAAATGGTGGGCACGTATTGGAATAACCACCACCATTTACTGCGCGCCGCCAAGCATATCAGCAGTGGCGTGATGTGGTCTAATTTATATTTATTATTCTGGCTGTCGATCATCCCCATTACCACCGCGTGGCTCGGGGAAAACTATTTGAGCCACCTGCCGGCCGCCCTGTACGCTTTTGTATTATTGATGGCCGCGCTGGCCTATACGTTGCTTCAGTGGCAGGTACTGGAACACAATGAGAATAAAGATATGGTGCACGAGGAATTGAAACGCCGCCCAAAAGGGATCGCTTCTTTGGTTTGTTATATTCTGGCCGTCCTGGCTGCTTTTTATAATCCACTGATTTCTTATGCCTTGATCGCTTTGGTTTCTCTGCTGTGGTTTATCCCCGACAAACGTATAGAAAAATTCATTTAACTTGAAAATATTATCATTAAACTATTAAATATATGAGCCTAGAAGGTTTTCCATCATCGAGTCCAGGGCAGGAAGCCGGCACGGGTGAATCCGGGAGCGAAGGCGTCCAGGCAGAGAGACAATTTGACACTCTTGACGATCTTTATGCAACATTAAAAGAGGGTGGGAAAGAGAAAGGGATTGTTGAATCTTTAAGATCTAAAGTCGCTCGTGTTCTAGCGGAAGCACCGGATGAAGTCAGCGCAGATGATTTGAAGGTGCTCAAGGCCAAGATCATAGGAGTTACAAAAGGAAGGATTCCAAAGAGTTTAGCAGAACGCGGTTTGAAGAAATTACTTGAGGATGAAGTTCGAGCCCAGCTAAATCAGTTGCCGAAAAAAGCCGTGGCTAAACCCGAAGCTAGCGCAGAGGCGGATCCCGCCGGAAAATATTTATCGAGTCCGGAGATCGTGGATGAAGTGCCGGTGGATGATGAAGCCCCGCTGGTGGAGGCAGGAGCAGAGGCGAAAGATGGGGAAAAAATTCCCGTAGCCGAGTTAGTTGAAACTCCGGCGGGTGATGATGAGGTATTGGATGCGGAATTAGTTAAAGATAAAGATGATCTTGCGAGGGCAAGGGCAGAATATGATGCGATACTTGCTGAAACAGAAGGGAAGGATGAAGATAAACCCGATGAAGCGGAACCGCCAGCTCCGGAACAGGCAGCCGGAGGACCAAAAATTGAAAAGCCCAAAGATGATGAAGAGGAGCTTCTCAGAGATTTAGTAGCTAAGCTGGGGGAATACAGGAGACGGTTGGCGGGCGATGAAAAACGGCGGGCAGAATACAGCAAGGAAAATCCTTATAAATCTCCCCAGGAAACTTTTTCAATTATTGCCGAAACCCGTTATAAATTGGCGGTTCTTGAAAGTGTCCTTGATAATGGCAGTGTTGATACCCATGCTCTGGCCAGAGAGCTTGAAAAACAAGACGGAGTTTTTATCGCTGAGAAATTCCAGAAGGCCTGTGTTGTTATAGACGCTTACTGCAAGGGCCAAGCAGATCAGGTGGGAGGAGGAACAGGTTTTGGAGTGAAAGCAGTAGAAGCTTTGAAAAAATCGGAGCAAGGGGCAATTCCAGAAAGCCAGCCAGATCGGGCAGGGAGGCTGATAGATGCCCTAAATAGGGAAATTCCGCCAGAGGAAGATGAAGTTGGCGAAGCTATAGCTCCGGAGCAGGAGAAAGAAAAGTCAGATGCGGAGAAAGCCGTTGAGCTACAGAAGGAAAAAGAAGGAAAGCTAAAAGAGGAAATCGACGGCGCAGAGGATTTTGACGAGGTGATGAATATTCTGGGAAACTATGACTCGGTAGTTATTAGCAGTAGTGGCGTGGAATATTCCGGCGCGGTTTTAAAGGCCGAAGTAAAATTAGTTCGGGATAGGGCTGAGGAATACTTGAAAGCCGCCGCGGATAGCGGACTTTATACTGCAAATCAGTTGTATTTACTTTTTGAATCACAAAACAACACGCCAAGATCGGTGGGATTACGCGGCAAGTTAAATGAGATATTCGAACAAAAAATTAAGGCTTTAGAAGCAAGAGGAGGAACGGCCTTAGATAAGAGAAGAAGTGAGAAAGCAAGGGCGCGCGAAGCTGAAGCTGCTGCCCGCGTTCCATTTGAAGATCCGACTCCGAGCATGGATAATGGCGATGAACTCAATAAGAAAAGCGCCAAGCCTGCGCCCAAAGAAAGAGATTATTTAGTGCCGCCGCCGGTTAGAAGGAGACCACGTACTTTTAAAGAAGAAATAAAACAGGAGGGGGAGAGAGGGGCTAAAAAAGCTACTCCGAAGCCTCCGGTTGTCAATGGTGGGAAGAAAAGAGCTGATAAGGCTAATGAATCGCCCAATAAACCCGGCAATGCTAATGTGCCGTCTGGTAGAAAAGTGCCTAATCGGAGACCATAGCATTTTGGAAGGGAACAGGAATTACGGATGTTATTTTCAGAGTAAAAAAGCCGGGAATTTGTTCCCCGGCTTTTTTCTTGACGGGTTTTGATTATGATGTATTATATAGCCAGTGTTTCTGGTGTTCGACCTGTGTCTTGCAGATGGGGAGGGTAAGATGTTTCTGCCACTGTTCCTGTTGTCATCGCTGAAGCCCGGTGAGCACCATCCGGATTGCCCGAACTACCGGCCACCGGAGGGGAAGAAGTCCAAGGGCGGCTCGACCAAGGTCGGGTTTGCGGCCGAGGGCGAAAACTTCGCCGACGGCTACGAGCTCATCTTCGGCAAGAAATCGAGTTTGCCCAACTAGTCCACCGGGCTACCCAGCGCGACGCTGCGCCGCCGTACTGTCCAACGCCCCGTATGCGCCAAGCGCAGAGGGGCTTTTTCATACTCTTTATTTTCAAAGTCATGGAAAATCAATGAATGCTTTTTTCTCACTTCACAAAATCATAACCCCCTTATTGATAAGATGGCTTCGAAAGGTCGAAAATTTTTTCA
Organism: Candidatus Parcubacteria bacterium; assembly: GCA_019658985.1. Lineage (GTDB taxonomy): Bacteria > Patescibacteriota > Minisyncoccia > Minisyncoccales > Staskawiczbacteraceae > VGLO01. The sequence continues at coordinate 2,114 of JAIFWS010000021.1, read as the reverse complement.
AAGAGCCATATTATTAAACTACTATAACTACCATGGCAAATAATAATGACAACAAAAGGGGTTTTGCCGCTATGGATGAAGACAAGCAGAGGGAAATCGCCAGCCAGGGAGGCAAGGCAGCCCATGCTAGCGGAAACGCCCATGAGTTTGACTCACGGGAAGCTCGCGAAGCAGGAAAGCAATCTCACAAGAATGATGACAAGCGCGGAAGGAATAATGAATAAATAACCTTAAAGAGAGGAGAGCTTGCACGCGGCTTTACTCGTTAAAAAGCTACATTAAGCTTTTCCCCCTCCAAAAGAGGGGGTTTTGTTTACATTGGATTTCAATATCCACATTTTTAATTCATGTAATTTTCACCTTTTTATTGATAAGATGAGGTATCAGAAAAATACAACATATTATTAAATAAAAATTTTATGGATCCAGTAGTTCACTTTGAATTGCCCTACGAAGACAATGGCCGCATGGTCGGGTTCTATAGCGAGGTTTTTGGCTGGGAGGCAAACCAATTAGGCAAAGAAATGGGAAACTATGTCGTGGTTACTACTACTCAAACCGATGAAAACCGGATGGTAAAAAAGCCCGGCACCATTAACGGAGGGTTTTATCAAAAATCAAAAGACGGCGCTTCGCCGGTTATTGTTGTCGCTGTTGAGGATATCAGAGAAGCCATGAAGAAGGTTGAAGCAGCCGGTGGAAAAGTACTGGGCGGTGCCCATAAAGCCGGAGAACCAGATGACATTCCGGGCGTCGGCCTCTATTGCGGGATCATCGATACGGAAGGCAATAAAATCGCCATGCTTCAGCCTAAGAATATGTAATGCGGTTATTTATCAGATCAAATAAAAAAGCCGCCCTTGAGGGCGGCTTTTTGTTCTGTGCCGGGATTATGGATTTACGGTTATAGAAATGGTCTTTACGGTGCTATTTAAGCTGCCGTCGTTGACCTTGAAGGTGAAACTATCTGATCCGCTGAAGTTGGCGGCCGGAGTGTAGGTCAAGTTAGGGGCGGTTCCGGAAAGGGTTCCGTGAGCCGGATTTGAAACTACCATGAAAGTAAGCGCAGAATTTTCCGGGTCGCTGCCAGTCAGGGTGATTGGAGTGGCGGTATTTTTATTCACGCTGATATTCAAGCTATTGGCTACTGGAGCTTGGTTTCCGGCAGTAAAGTTAGCATTGATGAATGCCTGGAATGCGGCTTCAATGGCGGTATTCTTTGCTTTGAAAGCGGCTAATTTTTCAGTCATGTATACTTTCCAAGCGGCGAGTTTTGTTGAGAAATCAGTTGAAGCTTGCATTGCAGCGGAGAACTTATCCTTGGCTGCTTTTACTGCGGCTTGGTAGGTGGTATTAGCCTGCTTAACGGAGGTCTTATATGTTTGTTGTGCTGTTTTAAAGGAGTCGTTTGAAGCGAAAGCCCTAACATCAGCTGAAATTTGCCGGCTCTCTTTATCCATCTTATGGCCTAATCCCAATCCCAGGTGCAAGCCATTGTTGGCGCTTGCCACTGCTGGAACGAATGACGATGCGGTAAGCAATAATACGCTTAATCCGAGAACAGCTGGCGCAGCTTTTTTAAAGATGTTTTTTGTGTCCATGAATATGTATTTTCCCTCTATTTCCCTCCCGGGCCGCGATGGCTTAGGAGTGGTAAGAAGAGGGTATTTTTAATTATAATTGTAAAGGGTAAATCCTTGCGCAAAGCGCAGAAGTTTCGACCGTAGGAGCAAGGGTTTTCTGCTCCCACACCCTCTAAGACGCAGGATTAGGGCGGTTCTTTCAAGTTCTCCAATCATATGTTATGAAGAACATATGGAAGATTTTAACCTGCCTAATGATCCAAGACAACAGGAATTCCTGGACGCCTATAAACAGCATGCTGATGCCATTTACCGGCATTGTTATTTTCGGGTGTATAATAAAGACCTGGCGGAGGATTTGACCCAGGAAACCTTTATTAAGACCTGGAAATACATCGTGGAAGGCAAGAAAGTTGATAATATCAAGGCCTTTTTGTACCGGGTAGCGGTAAACCTCATTATTGACCACAGCCGCAAAAAGAAGGCTTTGGCTCTTGACGATGTAAAAGAAAAGGAGGCTTCGTTACGTCT
>JAIFWS010000020.1 GCA_019658985.1 Candidatus Parcubacteria bacterium | reverse complement strand
GGGGGAAGAAGATATTTTTTAAAATTTAGATTTTTAACTTAACCGACCTTTATGAATTCCCAATGAACTCACTTAACTCTTTACTCCTTAATTGTAACATTTCTTCCGTTTCCGCTTCAATAGTTAATTTGAGCAGCGGCTCGGTATTTGATGGCCGGGCGTTAAACCACCAATTATCATATTCAACCGTTACGCCATCCAGGAAATCTTGCTTTCCGTCGGCGTATTTTTGTTTTATCTTCTCCAACACTGGAGCAGAATCTGTAATTTTAAACGTTGACTGCAATGGCTTGGCATACACCGTTAATTCTTTTACAATTTCTGATACCGGTTTTCCTTCTTTCGAAATAATTTGGAGCATGGTCAAAAAGGCGATCATACCCGAATCCATATAAAAATAATCAGCAAAACAATAATGGGCGGATAGCTCCCCTCCGACTACGCCGTCATTATCTAATAATCCCTGCCGGACATTCACAAATCCCACTTGGGTTCTAATCGGGACTCCGCCCCACTTTTTTACAAACTCCGGCACAGACCGGGAGCAAATCAGATTATAGGCAATTCCCCTACCCGGGTACTTGGCCAGAAAATGCTTAGCTAAAAGCAGCAATACAATGTCAGCAGAAACCTGCTGGCCTTTTTCATCAACCAAAAAAATCCTATCGGCATCACCATCAAACATAAACCCGAAATCCGCGCCGGTAGTCTTTATCTTTTCTGCGATTTGGTTTACGGCTCCCTCCTCTAAGGGATTAGGCGAGTGATTTGGGAAATTTCCATCGGGCTCAAAATTCAAATCTAAAATCTCAACCGATAATTTTTCTTTGAGTCGGGAAATAACCGACCCGATCACCCCGTTGGATGCGTCAATCGCTATTTTAAAGGGCTTCACCTCCCCGGAAAACTGCAAGATAAAGTCCTGGAAATCTTTCCCGATATCAAGATTTTTCACATCTGTGCCAGTTTCCTCCGCTTCAGCTTCTTCAATCAGCGACAATAGATCCTTTCCCCGTACGATATTAATGTTCTTCCCCTCCCGGATCAACATCTTAAAGCCGTTATAGTCCTTAGGGTTATGACTGGCGGTAATCATAATGCCCGAGTCGAAATCATAGCTGGCCGTCGCGAAATAGAGGCATTCAGTAGGCACCTGGCCGATCGTTGTAACATCTGCGCCAGCCTTCACTAAACCCGCCACCAGGGCCTTAAATAGAGCTAGAGACGACAGGCGGGCATCAAAGCCTACAACCACCTTTTTGGCTCCAGTGAGCTTAATAAAGGCCTTGCCGACAGCAAAACCGGCCTTTTCGTCCAGTTCCGAGGGGTAAATTCCCCTTACATCATACGACTTGAAAATAGATTGGTTTATCATAGTAAGGCTATTGTAACATACCCACAACTCGTGTAAATATTGCTTTTTTTGGCGTTATCTTATATACTATCGCTATATGAAATCCTACCAATTAACCTATATTGTTTCCTCAGAAGTGCCTTCTGACAGCATGGAAACGGTCAAAAAAGACATCGAAACCTTTGTTCAGGAGCATGAAGGAGTCATCTTGAGCGCTGAAAAGACCACCCCTCAGATGTTAGCCTACCCGGTCAATAAGCGCAGTTCAGGCTATTTTATCACCCTGGAGTTTCAGTCACCAGAGGATAAAATAAAAGAACTGGGCGAGAAAATAAAGAAAGAAAAGAACGTATTGCGTCACGCCATCCTGGTAAAGAAACCATCAAAACCGAAAAAGCCCCGAAGGACCCGCAAACCAATGGACCAAGCTACAGCTCCGAAAGCCGCTCCAGATAAGGGAAAATCAAATGTTGAAGCAAAAGACCTTGATAAGAAATTAGACGAAATTTTGAGCGAATAATCCATGAATTTAAATAAAGCATTTATATTGGGAAATGTGACGCGCGACCCGGAAGTCCGGGCTTTGCCAAGCGGGCAGCAAGTCGCATCTTTCGGGATAGCAACCAACCGGTTTTATACAGACCAAGCCGGCCAAAAAAAACAGGATGCTGAGTTCCATAATATCGTAACCTTTGGAAAATTAGCCGATATCGCAGCGCGATATGTAACCAAGGGCACATTAATATTAGTGGAAGGAAGGATAAAAACATCGAGCTGGCAAAACGCTTCAGGAGCCAAACAGTACAAGACTGAAGTCATCGCCGAAAGCCTCCAATTAGGCCCGCGGCCAGCGGGAACAGGAGCGCCGCAGCAAAACAGGCCCTATCAGGCTCCGGAGCAAAACCAGGGCAAAAGCGAAGAAATCCCGATTATTGAAGAAAACTACACTCCCCCGGCCGCAACTAATGCCCAGGAAATTCCACCGTCATTTGATACCGGTTCCGAGGAGATTGATGTCAAAGACATACCATTTTAATTAATTTTAAATTTTTAAACTCTAATTTTATAAATAATCTCTTAATTTTTAACATTTAAACTTGATTTAAAAATTAAAAATTGGAAATTAAAAATTACACTTATGTCTTGCCACTTTTGCCAAAAAAATATTGACGATATCGATTATAAGAACGTAGAACTCCTAGCGCGTTTTATCTCTGGATTCTATAAGATAAAACCAAGGAAAAAGACTGGCTTGTGCTCGCATCACCAAAAGAAAATCGCTACCGCGATCAAGCGCAGCCGCCAGATGGCTATGATGCCTTACACTCCAAGATAACATAAAGGCAGCCCTTCGGGGCTGTTTTTTGTTATATATTGCTGGATAAAAAGAGACTCGTCCCGAGTGTAATCGGGACGAGTCTATGCGTTGCATGCCAGGCCTTGGCAGGCCCTTGTGTGTTAGTCGTCCGACTTCTTGGCCGGACCGGAGATGGCCTGGCGGTCGATGGCGTCCGCCTCTTTCTCCTTCTCCGCCAGGTCGGCCTTGCTCTGGGCATGAGCCTCGGCGGGATCCTTCATCAGGGTGTCATCCGGCGTTTGGCCATGTTCGTCGGGCTTCGGCTCGTCGGCCACGGTCTCGATCCTCCCACATAGATTCGGGCGACTTGTACCAAGCCAATCATATCCAGGAGTAGATTAAAAAAAAATTAACTTAAAAGCCGTCCCGCCAAAAGGCGGGACGGCTTTTGAAAATTACTCTTTTTCTCCCTCTGCTGGCGCTACTCCTACTAGCATCGCTTCTTTTTTTATCTTCTCCATCGCATCAGGATGCTCTTTTAAATATTGTTTTGCGGTCTCTGTACCAACGCCCATTTTCTCGCCATCGAGCATGAAAGTATTTCCCGTTTGTTTGATAACTCCTGATGACAGTCCCGCGCGCAGCGCGTCCCCTGCTTTTGAAATCCCTTCGTTATAATAAATATCAAATTCAGCGACTTTGAACGGCGCGGCGACTTTATTTTTCACTACCTTAGCTTTTACCCTGTTACCAATAATCTCGTCGCCGGATTTTATCTGGGCAGTACGGGTTAAGTTCACTCTCACCGAAGCATAAAATTTCAGTGCCAATCCGCCCGGAGTCGTTTCCGGATTGCCAAATACCATGCCCACTTTCATACGGGTTTGGTTAATGAAAATAATCATCGTATTGGACTTTGAGGCGATACTGGATAATTTGCGACAAGCTTGCGACATCATGCGCGCTTGCAAGGCCATATGCTGGTCTCCAATTTCGCCTTCAATTTCCCGTTGTGGCGTTAAGGCGGCAACTGAATCCACCACAATCACATCAACATTTTCTGACTTCACTAAGGTCTCCACAATTTGTAATGCCTGCTCTCCGGAGGACGGCTGGGAAATCAATAGATCGTTTGTTTTTACTCCCAGGCGCGCTGCGTAATCAGGATCCATGGCGTGCTCCGCATCAATATAAGCACACACACCGCCTTTTTTCTGAGCCTCCGCTACGATGTGCAAACAGAGCGTAGTCTTTCCCGAAGACTCAGCTCCATAGATTTCTACAATTCTACCGCGCGGCATTCCTCCAACTCCCAGCGCCAAATCCATCGCAATGGAACCCGTCGGAATCACATCCACATTCACTTTATTCGTTTCGGAAAGTTTCATAATCGATCCCTCGCCGAATTTTTCCTTAATCTCATTAATTGCCGCGGTCAACGCCTTATTCTCTTTTTCTTCGGGCTTTTTTGATTCTTTTTTTTCTTTTGCCATACTATTTAATTATTTCTATTTAAATCCTATTCCCTTGCTAGGTTTCTTTCCATCTGCCAACAAAAACTCTAATACATCGAAAATCTTTTTAATTTTACTGTCATAATTTTTTTCCATTTCCATCATTTTTCTCTGCAGTGCTTCGTTTGTCGCCAGAAACTCCCGGATCCTTGTAAATGTTCTGATGATTTGGACATTTACATGTATCGCCCTGTCACTATTTAATACACTAGACAACATTGCAACACCTTGTTCGGTAAAAACTAGTGGCAATTGCCTTAAACCCATCTTTTCTGATTTGGAGGTCACAATTTGTGACCTCCAATTTTTCAGCTCATCTTTATTCAATTGAAACATGAAGTCTTCCGGAAACCGCTTCATGTTCCTTTTTACTGCCTGGTTTAAAACTTTAGTCTTGACGCCATAAAGCTCGGCCAAGTCCCGGTCCAGCATCACTTTCCTATTGCGAATGATATATATTTTACCGACAATTCTCTCGCTTGAGATAATAACACTATCTTCCATGCCTCCTTTCTATCTGGATTGCTATAGTTTGTAAATATCCACGACCTGTTAATAATTACACTTTCTCCCATCCGTCGGCTGTCTTTTTGGGAACCTCCTCCGACTCATCCCTGCCATTGCCGCCGGACAAATCCGCCAGCTGGGCTTGTACTGGAGCAGCTGAACCGCTATTCTCATAGACTTCGCGGGGCTTGGCGCCATCGGCCGGGCCGACGATTCCTTTATCTTCCAACATGTCGATTAACCGCGCGGCGCGGGAATATCCGATCCTTAAACGCCTCTGCAAGAATGACGCCGAAGCTTTCTTGGTTTCAAGCACAATCCTTTTCACATCTTCAAATAACGGATCGTCGTCGCCAAAGAACACATCCTCGCCTCCCGCGCTCCCAGGACCGGCTCCGGAAGCTGCCTGTTCTAATTGGGCCTTCAAATTTTCAACCAAATCAGCTTGGGGTTCCTGGACTTTCTTGCCCATATCAGTGATCCAGTCGGTTACACGTTTTACTTCATTTTCAGAAACATACGGACCTTGCACACGGGTTAACTTTGAACTCTTTGATGACAAAAATAACATATCTCCCATACCAATCAGCTTTTCCGCGCCGGAAGTATCGATAACCGTCCTTGAGTCAATCTGTGAAGCCACTTGGAAAGAAATCCTGGAACTGATGTTCGCTTTGATCAATCCGGTAATAACTTCAACTGAAGGCCGCTGGGTTGCCAGCACCAAATGGATTCCGGTTGCCCGGGCCATCTGCGCCAGCCTGACAATCCCCGCTTCCAATTCTTTTCCTTTGGCTGCCATCAAATCGGCGAGCTCGTCCACAATCAATACAATATATGGCAATTGTTTCCCTGCGGCAATAACTGTTTTGTTGGCATTGTAGCTTTTTAAGTTACGGGTCGGGATTTCTGAAAACACCTCAAAGCGCCGTTCCATCTCGCGGGCCAGCCATTGCAAGGCGTTAATGGTTTTTCCGGCGTCGTTGATAACCGGGCAAAGCAAATGCGGAATTTCGTTATAGTTTTGGAATTCCACGCGCTTTGGGTCAACCATGATCAGCCGCAACTGTTCCGGCGTACTCTTATACAGCAAACTCATAATTAAAGAGTTTAAAAAAATGGTTTTTCCGGTTCCAGTTGCTCCGGCGACCAGCATGTGAGGCTGTTCATCAAGCGCGGTAAAAGTCGGCACACCAGCAACGTCTTTGCCCAGGGCCAACGTTAATGGGGACTCGGAGTTCTGGTAATTAACATCAGCAACCAATGTCCTTAACACCACCGTTGCCCGGATTTTATTTGGCACCTCGATTCCCACTAGCGATTTTCCCGGGATCGGCGCCTCGATTCTAATCGGATGAGCGGCTAGCGCCAAGGCCAAATTATTTGAGAGTGTTGTAATTTTTGAAAGCTTAACACCTTCGGCCGGCTTGAAAGCGTACTGAGTGACGGCCGGACCGACGTTAACTTCGGCCATTTCCACCGGGATGCCGAAATTCTCGAAAGTCTTTTTGATGATTGAAGAATTCTCCTTGATATTTCCGGAAGTCGGCGCGGTTTCGTTTTTAGAAAGCAAATCAATCGGCGGCAAAGAATACTTCCCTTTACTGATAGCGGACATGGAAGTAGTAACAATCGCCTTTCTTTCCTTCAGTTCATCTTCAGGTTTTTTAAATACCGAAGGTTTTTGGAGCGGCTTTTTGGTGTCTACCGGAATCGGCTCAATCCCCTTTATCTTAAAGGTAGGGGCATCGGAACTTTTAGTAGGATCCAATTTCTTTTCTTCTTTCGGCAATTCCTGCCAAATGAACTGGAAGAAAATAAATAGCCCAACCAAAATAGTTGCGGCGAAAATGATGTTGGAGACCAAAAACCCGAATCCGCTCACCAGTCCTACTGCCAGCCAGCCTACCGCGCCGATGTGCTCATCGTTTAAATTATAATTAGAAGAAATCCCCGAAATGCCGATTAATACCGCTAAGATTGCCAGAGCTAAGGCCAGTGCTTTAACCTTTTTGGTTGAGCGCAGGAATACGACGCCACTGACGAATAAAATGGCGATAACCGAAGCGACGGCGATCCTCGAATCACCCAAGATCATTTTCAAAATAATTACCAGCCATTGCCCGATCACTCCGGCACGATTAAAGAAAGAGAGGGCGACGATAACGGTGATCAGAAACATCAGTGTGGCTTTGAGCCAGCGCTTTGTCCGGGAAGTCAGCAAATAATCTTTCTTCTTATCTCTTTCTTTTCTGCCGTTTTTATTGTCCTCTTTTTCAATTTTCTCTTTCTTTGCCATAAATTAGATTGTATCTTGCTTAATAGACAATTATATCATGTCTTTTCATCGCTCCGCAAGGCATTTAAGGGCTAAATTATCCCCCTTTTTTCCACTTGACTTTATGCCTCCAGCAGCATAAAGTATATGGGATGTAAAGGTCGTAACATAACATTAAAACTACATAAGTAAACTACAAAAACTATGGTATCAATGAAAAAAATATTGTTATTGGCAGCTTTGGTTGCCGTAACCGGAGGCGTATTAGCAGGAGCTACCAGCCTTTCTGCACCAACCGCAGAAGCCGCAGCTGTTGACTTCTTTTTAAAGATTGATGGCGTAAATGGCAGCTATACAGGCGGAGCTATCGAAGTAAATTCATGGAGCTTCGGAGCAAGCAACCCTTCAAGCGTAGGTTCTAGCGGAATGGGAGCAGGAAAAGTTACTATCTCAAGCTTCAACTTTATGAAAAAGGTTGATAAATCTTCTGCATCACTTTACCAGGCAGCCACACAGGGAGAACACCTCGCGAACGCAACATTAACTGTTCGATTGCAGGGAGTAAAAGAACCAATGACCGTAAAATTGACCGACGTCATGGTCAGCTCATGGAGTGTTGGAGCAACCAGTCCTACTGCTGCGCCAATGGAATCTATTAGCTTGAATTTCAGCAAGATTGAATTCAAATACCCTAAGTAATATTTCCACAAATAAAAAACCGCCTCAGGCGGTTTTTTATTATATGGTTTTTAGAGGGGCTTTTTTCTCTTTAATAATTTCGTTGAGGATTTTCTTCACCCCCTCCATCGCTGACGGATCGATAATGGAAATTTCCAGAATTTCTTTTTTTATTTTTTTAAAATCTTTTTTAATATCTTTGATTTTTTCCGGCGGCGCCGTATCGGTCTTGCTTAAAAAGACATACTCAGTTTTATCAAGCAATAATGGATTATACATTTCCAATTCGGTCCGCACGGTTTTATAATCTTTAACCGGATCCTCCGATTCGGCCGACACCAGATGAAACAACACTTTCGTGCGCTCCACATGCCGCAAGAATTTAATCCCCAAGCCTTTTCCTGCCGAAGCGCCTTCAATTAATCCCGGAATATCAGCCAGAATTAGCTCGTAATAGACCCCTAGATTAGGTTCCAGCGTGGTAAATGGGTAATTGGCGACTTTGGCGCTGGCGCGGGTCAATTCATTGAGTAAGCTGGATTTTCCCACATTAGGCAACCCGATAAACCCGACATCGGCGATCATTTTCAATTCCAGACGCATGGAAAAGTTTTCTCCGGGTTTTCCTTTTCCGGCTTGAAGCGGGGTGGTATTAGTAGCTGACCGGAATAAAAAATTTCCCTTGCCTCCCCTGCCGCCTTTGGCAATCAGTTCCGTTTGGCCGATCTGGGTGATCTCAAAACTGCCGCCGGTGTCTAAATTCCGCGCGATCGTTCCGACGGGAACCAGCAACGTCAAATCGTCGGCGTTGGCGCCGTCATGCAATTGGTTCTGGCCTGTCTGGCCATTATTGGCTTTCAAGTCTTTTTTAAAACGAAACTGTTTTAAAGCAGTTAAATCAGAAACTCCCTTTAAAAAAACGCTGCCGCCGTTTCCGCCATTGCCTCCCGTAGGCCCCAAAGACATCTTGGTTTTGTTGAACCTGACAATTCCATCGCCTCCGTTTCCTGCCGATACCGTTATAGTGACATCGTCTATAATCATAATTTCTTGCTTATTTCCACTTCATTTTTCCGGAGTTGATGAACACAACTTTGTCGGATGGTTTGAAATTAAAATGGTCCGGGGCGGCGAACACAATTGATGAAGAGGGTTCAACATCCGCTATTTTTTTATAATCCCGGTACACTTTTTTTATTTCCTTTTCGCTTAACCTGAATACCCGATGGCCTTTTTTCGTTGCGTCTTCCATGGCTTTAGCATAAGGCGTCCATGGAGTGAAGAGTTTATCCGCAAAGCTCTGGTTGTTAGCCTCCGGACCGATGCCAATGGCTTTTGCCCTGGGGCAATATTTATTAATCCCTTCAATCACTCCCAGAAAAATTCCGCCGCTTCCCACCGGGCAGACAATATAATCCGGAGCCATATGATTGCAGATCTCCCGGACAATCGACATATAAGCTTTTTCCGATCCGTTAGTAACATCCCAGATAACTTCCTGGTCGTTTTCGCGGGCCACAGCAATAATTTCTTCGGGCCGCAAGATTTTCTCGTCCAGGTTCAGTTCTATCACCTGATACGCTACGCCCTTGAGTAATTTCTTTAATTTATTATCCAGGCGTCTGCTTATAATGCATACGATCTTTACCGGAGTGCCTTTGGCCAGACTGGCCAGGCTGTAACCGTTATTGCCCGAAGTAATCAGAACTAATTTATCAACATGCAGGCGCATGGCATACTTTAATACCTTTATATTCCTGCAATCCTTAATGGTGCCGAACTCATTGACACTTTCATCGAATAAATAAGCCTCTGGAATTTTTTTAATCGTTATTTTCTTCAGCCGGTCGCTATTCATGTTTTTTTGCTCCCAGCCAGGCGAGTTCAAATGCTTTCTTGAGCGCGTCGGCCACCTCTTCGCTTTCAATCACCAGGGCAAACCGTTCTTTGAGGGACATGAAAACCACTTTATGGTCATAGATATTTATTTCCGGAGTGAATGAGTATTTGTCTTTTGACACAAGGATTGATTCCCTTTTTTCCTGCTGGTCGTTTTTAATGCGCTCTTTTGCCTGGTCGGTGTCGGGGAAAATCGCCCTGATTTTGATATTCCTTTCAGTCCTTCGTTTGTAGTAATCAGGAAAAAATCCTGGCAGTGCGGCATGCATCGATTCGATTGAAGCGAACGCCCGTATGGTTTCTTTCGATGTAAGAGTGTCTTCGTAAACGGTTTTTATCCCTTCAAGGCCTTCAAAGAATTGGATCTTCGGTTTCGGACCCGATCCGGAATACACCGATTTTAATTCGGGTAAAATTGATTTTACGGAGTTCACTAATTCACTGTATTTTTTGGCACTATTCTCCAAATTCAATGCAATGCGTTCGGGAGGCGCCGGAGTGTAGAGGCGCACGTTCTTCCTTTCGGTAATGGAAACCAGCCCGTCTTTGGCCAACGATTCCAGGACCACGTATGCCGTGCTCCGGTTGATATCGGCCTCTTTGGCCACGTCAGTGACCAGGGAAGTGCCGGTTTTAAGCAGTGTCAGGTAAACCCTGGCCTCTTTTGAGCTCAAACCGTATTCTATGAGTTTTTCCTCTAAATCCTTCTCCATACCCAAAGTATAGTGAATATTGGGGGGAAGTCAATTCTCAATCCCGGCTTTGTTACTAACTATTGACAACAATAGAAAGGAGGCGTATTATAGATATAGTCGTAGTCAAGCATTTCAAATTATTAAGACTTTTAAAATATATGGACAAAAACGCACGATACGTTTGCGAGGACTGCCGGTCCCGCTGGCAAAAATATGATTATCCGCAAAACGTCATGTTTAGCGAAGGCGCTTGCTGCCCTAACTGCGAAAGCAGGAATATTGTGGTAATCGAAATGGAAAACAGCGACTACCGGATTTACGAAAAAAATTATTCTGGGATCTAACCCGTTTTCAGAATCCGCCTCAACAAAAAACTGAGTTTACATGAACCCAGTTTTTTGTTGCTTGATTTTTAAAAAGTGATTGTTATTTTTCGAGGAATTTTCCCAGATCCAGCGTCTGGTCCACGTGCACCTGCTCCACGAAATCAGCCGAGTGGCTGACTAGGATCATCGCACCTTCGAATCCGTCAATCGCCCTGGCAATAACCGGGATGTGCCGGAAATTAATATGGTTAGTAGGTTCGTCTAAAATCAATAATCCCGGCCGCTGCATGGAAATGGCGGCAAAAGCTACTAGCCCCTTCTGCCCTTCTGACAACAAACCGACTTTCACTTTCAACATATCGTTATCAATCAGAAACCCTGCGGCATGCGCGCGCAATTGCTGTTCAGTGCCGCGCTCGCCCATGGCCTTTTGCAGAATCTGATAGACGGTGGCATTAAAATCCAAGTTGGAAAAATCCTGCCGATAATAACTGATCTGGGTCCCCGGCTTAATGTGCTCCCCTTTTGCGTGTCCCGAAGCCAGTTTTTCCAATAAGGTGGTCTTGCCGATGCCGTTCGGGCCTTGGAGCAATAACCTTTCCCTCTTGGTAAGGCGGATATTTACTTTTTTATCGACGAATTTATGGTTTTTAACAATCGTCACCGAATCCAAGACTAAAATATCACCGCCGGTGTCATCCTGGCAGATAATCTTAAAATCTTTGATGGTTTTATCCTCGCGGCGCACCTCAACAATATCCTCCTCCAGTTTTTCAATCTGCTTTTTCATTTTACTGGACACGTCGCGCAAATGGCCTCCCTTCTGGGCGAAAAAGTTAGCCTGCTCTTGCCTCCGGGCGATGTCTTTTTCTAATCGCACGTTTTTTGAACGCTCCCTTTCTAATCTGTTTTGGATTTCCTGTACTACGGAAAAATAGTCGCCGGTATACTGTTCCACTTTCTTGGAAAAAATGTCGAGATACAAAACGCCTTCGGTAAAAGAATTTAAAAAGTCGGCATCGTGGGAAATAACCACAACGGTTTTTGGATATTCCTGGATGAACTTAGTCAAATGCGCGATCCCCGCTTTATCTAAATTATTGGTCGGCTCGTCTAAGAGTAAAATATCCGGATCCTGGATCAGGGCGCTGGCCAACAATAACCGCGCCTGCTGGCCGCCGGATAAACTTTTAATTTGCCGGTCTAATGGCACGCTTAAATTAGTAATCTCCAGCACATCTTCTATTTTCACATCAATATCATAGACTTTCTTCGGCACGCCGGAGCCTTTGGCAGAGGCGGCTCCCATTACAGCTTTTTCAAAAAATTCACGGACGGTGTCGTCCATCTGGTCGCGCTCGATAACTTGGCGGGCGGTGGCAATCGTCACATTATTAGAGATGTTAATGGCTCCGGATTCCGGCGTGGCCGCTCCCATAATCAACTCAAAAATCGTGCTTTTTCCGGCGCCATTCTGGCCCATCAAGGTGATTTTTGATTCCCGGCGGATGGTAAAATTAGCCTCATCTAGGATGGG
>JAIFWS010000060.1 GCA_019658985.1 Candidatus Parcubacteria bacterium | reverse complement strand
GCACTTTGAATTTTTATTTTCCGAAAAGCCCGACCCGAGCCCGGCATTTCTGCAGCGACTGCAAAGAGATATTGGCCTCGAGGGGACTGTGGTGGTTTGGAATAAAAAATTTGAGTGCAAGATAAATGAGGAAATGGCCGAGCGAAATCCAGAATTTAAGCCTTTTATCGAATCAGTAAACGAACGCGTATATGACTTGATGGATATTTTTTCCAATCAGTGGTACGTGCATAAAGATTTTAAAGGCAAAGTGTCCATTAAAAATATTTTGCCCGTATTGGCGCCGGAATTGAGCTATAAAGAGCTGGAAATCCAGGAAGGAGGATCGGCTAGTCAGCAGTGGAATGAAATTTGGCTCGGAAACGTAACCAGGATAGAAAAAGAAACCATTATTAGGAATTTAAAACTCTATTGTGGGCTTGATACCTATGCTATGTACGCGATCTGGAAGCATTTGTATCAACTGGCCAATTAATGTAACATATATCACATGAAAGCAATACAAATAAATAAATATGGCGGGCCGGAGGTTCTTGAATTAGTAGATATTGAAAAACCAAAAGCTGAGAAAGGACAGGTGGTAATTGAGGCATATGCTTCAAACATCAATCCGGTGGATGTTATTTTGCGCGCGGGACACATGGCGAAAATGATGCCGTTGAATTTTCCGGCGACGCTCGGATCTGATGTTTCGGGAGTGGTTTCTGAAGTGGGCGAATCCGTAGAAGATTTTAAGGTAGGGGATAAAGTATATGGATCGGGGATCGTATTAGCGGGTGCATCGGGCGCTTTTGCGGAATTTGTGATGACCCAGCAAGATTTAATCGCCAAAATGCCGGAAAATATCGGTTTTAACGAAGCGGCCGCCGTGGTTTTGGTAGGGGTGAGCGCGGTCCAGGCATTAGTAGAACATATGAATTTACAGGCTGGCCACCCCTCTTCGCCAGAGGCTCCGGCGGGGCGAAGAAAAATCTTGATCCATGGCGGAGCGGGCGGGATTGGTTCCATTGCCGTGCAGGTTGCCAAAAAACTCGGCGCGGAAGTCACGGCTACCGCCGCGGCCGATGAACTTGAGTTTGTAAAAGATTTAGGGGCGGATGGCGTCATTGACTATAGAGCTGAAGCATTTGATCTACTGCTTCGGGATTACGATGCCGTCTTTGATACTGTCGGCGGCGAAACCTATGCTAAATCATTTAAGGTATTAAAAAGGGGCGGAGTGATTGTTTCGATGGTGGCTCCGATTGATGAAAAGCTGGCGGAGGAAGCCGGCGTCAAAGCGATCACACAATTTACTAAAGTAAATACCGGGCATTTAACGATGCTGGGGAAATTCATTGAGGAGGGGACCGTAAAAGTGCATATTGATAAAATATTTCCTTTGGATAAAATAAAGGAAGCCTTTGAAGCGAAAGAAAAAGGAGGCGTCAAAGGAAAAATTGTTATAGAAATTAAAAAATAAAAATCACTTGTCATCCCCGACTTGATTGGGGATCCAGAATACTCTAGATTCCCGCTTTCGCGGGAATGACAAAAATAAAACATATGGAAGAAGAATCAAAATCGAGTTCCGTAGAAACCTCGCATTCGTTAGATACCACCCATACATTGGATCTGACAGATAACCTGTACCGGGTTCTTATGGTAGCAGTGGCCGCGATGGTGCTTTTTTTCTTGGGTCAATTAGTATATCAGTTTAGTTCATTGCCTGGGAATACTCCGCATGAAATCCAGGTTTCCGGACAGGGTCGGGCCTTTGGAAAACCGGATGTTGCCACGGTAAGTTTTGGAGTCACCACACAAGCTTTAAAAAGCCAGGACGCCGTGAATAAGAATAATGAAGCGATGAATAAAATCATCACCGCGATAAAAGCTTCGGGAGTTGAAGACAAAGATATCCAGACGATTGCGTATAATTTATCGCCACAATACGATTATCCAAGAATTCTAACTCCAAGCAAACCTAATAGCGCGGGGACAGTATCTTCTCCAACCTACGTGCAAGGAGGTAGGGTATTTTCCGGCTATTCATTGAATCAGCAAGTGATGGTGAAAATCAGGAGCTTTGATAAAATCTCGGAAGTATTGGATAAAGCCACTTCTAATGGAGCCACAGATGTAAGTGACTTGCAGTTTAAAATTGATGATCCGGAAAAAGTCCAGGCAGAAGCTCGGGCCATGGCTATCGAAGACGCCCAGGCGAAATTAAAAGACATCACTCATCAGTCTGGCCTCCGCGCGGGAAAGCTGGTGAATATCTCGGAAGGATATAATAATTACCCAATGCCATCCTATGCTCCAGGCGCTGAGTTCTCAAAGGATGCCGCCAATGTCGCTCCGACCATCGCCTCCGGCCAGCAAGAAGTTAATTCAACCGTAACATTAACCTATCAAGTAAAGTAATGGATTGCATATTCTGTAAAATCATTAGCGGGGAGATTCCCAGTGCTAAAGTATTCGAAGATGAAAATGTTTTAGCGTTTTTGGATGTGAACCCGGATTCAAAGGGCCATACGCTGGTGATTCCCAAACAGCATGCTGAAAATATTTTTGATATATCCAAAGAATCTTTAGAAAATGTGATCGTTGCGGCCAAGCATATCGCAAAAAATCTCAAAGATGTCTTGCATACCGATGGAATCAACTTAATGCAAAGCAATGGCCCGGCCGCAAACCAGGTGGTGATGCATTATCATTTGCACATTATTCCCCGCTATGAAAATGACGGCTTAAAAATAGCGCACAAGCAGGAGGGCGCTATAAAGCCTCCGTTTGAAGAGTTGCAGGCGTTAGCCAAAGAAATTAATCCATAGAATTCCGTAACCAAAAGCCGGCTTGAGCCGGCTTTTGGTTT